>CAYVFT010000141.1:0-3877 GCA_964450225.1 uncultured Crenothrix sp.
TATTCAGGCTTAATAAATTTAATCGTCATCCTGTCGCTTTCACCGATAGCAAGATATTTTTTACGGTCTTTATCCTTGAGTCTTAAAGAAGGCGGTAGCGTCCAGACTCCTTCGGGATAATCCTTGGTATCCTTGCTATTGGCATTAATTTCAGATTTTTCCAGAAACTCAAAACCGGCATTTCTTGCCAGCGCGATAACATAGTCCTCACTAACGTAACCGGATTCAGCCCTATCCTCAGGCCTTAACGCGTTATTTCTATGTTCTACAACGCCCAGAATACCCCCCGGCTTTAAGGCTTTGTACATAGCGCTGAATACTGCAGCGGCCTGGTCGTTTTTCATCCAGTTATGGACATTGCGAAAAGTTAAAACTCTGTCTGCCGAGCCATCCGGTGCGATTTGCAATAACTCCGGCGGCTGAAGCACAGTTAACTCAACCTTACCGTATAACTTGGGCTGTTTGTGCAATTTGTTAACGAAATTTTCCAGGCCCTTTTTAAAATAAGGCTCCTTTGCATCGGCAGAGAAATGCGCGGCATACAGTTTGCCTTTATCCTTTAAATAAGGCGCCAGAATTTCGGTATACCAGCCTTCACCGGGCCAGATTTCAACCACCGTCATGTTATCTTTTACATCAAAAAATTCCAGCGTTTGCTGTGGATGCCGATATTGATCCCGGGCTTTATGTTCCGCGGAACGCTGTTTTCCTGCTATTGCCTGCTGTAAAGAGTTTGAATCACCGGCTGCTTGTGCGGATGCAAAGCTTATTGCCAGCAACAATGTCCATAAAATTTTTTTCATTAAAATATCCCGATTAAAAACGCGTCTAAAAGCTATTGGCAAAGAAGCCACGTACCTTTATTATTTTTTTTCACAATTCCAGATTTGCAATAAACTCAATGTTGCCAACATTAAAAAAGCAACCAGGGTCCAGGCGGGCATACTAAAACCCAGAAACGTCCAGTCGACCTTGGCACAATCCCCCGTACCGCTTAACATCAGCTTAAGGGTGTCGAATAAGGGAAAGTTCTGGAACATATACTCAAGCCCAGGACCACATTCCGGCACTTCATCGGGAGGCAAATGCTGTAGCCAAACATGCCGGGTTGAGATAGATGCACCTGATAACGCCGTGACTGCACCCAAAATAGCATAACGTGTTACCCCTTTTTGTCCGGGGTTATGTAGCCCCGCAATCAAGAAAACCAGCCCCGTCAATAAAATCGCAAGACGCTGGGAAATGCATAAGGGACAAGGCTCAAGACCATCTACAAATTGAAAATAAGCACCCATCCCCAACAAGCCCATGCAACCGGCGAAACCCAATAAAAACCATATTCTCGAATTAAACTTTAGCGCTCTAAACATACCTGACTTCTTCTATAAAAAATATACAACCCTGGACGGGACCAAAACAACTAAAAGATGACCTGCATCTCACAAACATTCTTTACTTCGAACTGAGCCTATACATTCTGGCAGGAGCGGCTAAAGCCACTCCCACGATCTATGGTCTCAACTTCTTCTTTAAAAGCGCTGATTTCTCTCGATGGGCCCAACACAACCAAAACATCGCTTGCATTGAGGGTACATTCTTTCTCGCCAACTGCAAAATGCAAGGCTTCACCTGATTCTCTATCCACGACGCCAATAAGAATTAAATTATATTTTTCATCCAACTTTAAATCGCAAGATCTGGTATTTTCCAGACATGATCCTTCGGGGATTACTATTTGCGCGATATGCAAATCATGCCGCCCAAAAACAGTCGCATCCAGAATATTGGTAATATCAGGCTTGGTCAGCATGTCATGGGTTTTTCTGCCACAAATTTCATAAGGATCTATGATCTTGTTTGCTCCTGCCGCCAATAATTTTTCTGCGGACTCAGGATCATCAACAATAGCAACAATAGTAAGTGCCTTATCTATTGCTCGCGCTGAAATAGTTAAAAACACATTGTCAGAATCTCTCGGATAAAAACAAAAAATAATATCAACATCAGCACCAATACCAATTGATTTGAGTGCATCATCATTGCGAAAATCAATGATTTTGGTTTCAAAACCTTTCTCTGCAACCAAAGCCGCCTCGGACTTATCTTTCCCGATAAAAATGAGGCTGTATTGATCCTCATTTAATCGGCTCATCACCTCCAAAGACATTATACTGTAGCCAAATACGGCAATTCGCTTCATCGTCAATGCCCACTTTTTAAGCGGCTTTTTTCAATCTGGTCTCGAAAATAATCAATCCCGACATCCCTGCCTAAAACCACCAAAAGATCCCCCGTCCTTAATACAAAGTGGGATTCAGGATTAAAATAGAAATGCTGATTTTTCACCTTATAGCTATCCTTATGTTTTCGATGCACTGGATTTGCACTGATAACGCCTACCAGCATTAATTTCCTTTTTTCAAAACCAATTTCAGCAATTTTCGCCCCATCAACAACAGAACCGGAATACACGCACAGTGTTTCCATTATGAACTCCTTTTCTTCACGGATAATACCCAGAATCGCCTCAAATGCGACGGGTTGACCAATATATTCGGCAACCACCATTGCAGCTATTTCAAAAGGCTGAATAACATTGTCAGCCCCGGCCTGATAAAGTTTTTTAACATTATCCTGATTATTTGCACGGGAAATAATGCGGATTGCCGGATTAATATGCCGGCTAGTCAGAGTAATATAAACATTAACCACATCATCACCTGTCGTACATAAAACAGCTGTCGCTCTATTCATGATACCGGCATTGATTAATACTTCATTTTTGCTGGCATCCGCTTGGATAACAAGATAGCCAAGCCGCCTTGCTTTTAAGGCGTTAACTTCTTTGCTATCTATAACAACAAAATCTTGCTGGTGCTTTTCAAGCTGCATGGCAATATGCTGCCCTACTCGTCCGAATCCGCAAATGATAACAAAACTCTCATAGCGTTTTAGTTCTGCATAGGATCTGTTTTCCCGCAAATCGTGCATTTTGTCACTAAATGCCGAAACGATAATGGAAATAAAAAAAGACAAGACACCCAGTCCTGTTAAAATCAATGCCATGGCAACCAGTCGACCGCCTGTTGTTTGTGGCGCAATATCACCATAACCGACGGTTGAAACGGTAACTATCGACCAGTAAAAAGCATCGAACAAGTTACCGACTTGTCCGCTGTTAGTGGGGTGTTCAAATAAATAAATTCCAGTGCTGCCGATAAACACCAGAAAACCCAGAAAAATAGCCAGGGTATAAAGCTCAAAGCGCTTACTGGCCAGGATTTCAGAAAATACTGTCAGACTGTTAAAATACCGGGACAGTTTAAACAACCGGAAAATAAGCAATCCTCTCAGAACCCGTAACGTCCTGTAGCTTGGTAATATAGCCAGTAAATCAATCAGCGCCAGCGGCGTAAAAATATACTCAATTTTTTTAGCTAATATCAGCCTGACAACCTTACCCATTCTAAAAGGACTATCTAAATACCTGGCATTTTCATAATGCTCCAGAATGATCTTATGGACATCATTATAAAGCCAGGCCCGAAGCAGGTATTCAATGATAAACAAGACAACCAGGATTTGCTCGAACAGCAATTCAATTCTGGTCAACTCCGTATCCACTTCGTAAATCAGCAAAAAAACACTTAGCAGAACCAGGCAAATCATCACAACATCAAAGTATGATTTAAGCCGACTGTCCGGATTTTCCAGCAAATTATAAAAAAACAGCTTGGTATTTCTATAATACGGCGATGATTTCAGAAAGTAGGCAAAATAAACAATCAGTCGGACTAACATGGCAATACTTTCGAGTCTTTAGAAGCTGAAAAAATGATTCTTTATTTTCAAAATCATGACATGTTTGAACAATAAT
>CAYVFT010000141.1:3977-7177 GCA_964450225.1 uncultured Crenothrix sp.
GAGTCCTAAACACATTGTAAATTAATTATAGGCGACAACGGGCTTGCCAAAACACCCTTCCAAGGGTGTCATCAAAACCACGTTCCAAGAACGTGGATTTTTTTCAGAGCATACCTGGCTTCATGCGTCACTCGTTGATAAATGCACGCTTTATCATAATACGAAACCTTTCCATGTGATTGGCATTTGGCCTTACCGAGTCTTCTGAGCTGTAGACCAGATTTCCCTTGGAATCAGCAATTTTGAGATAAAGGTCGGGTTTCTCCTCAAATAACTTGCGGAAAGCCTCTGTGCGGTAAATTATTTTGAAAACACCGTGCTCATCTGTCAGAACCGTTCCCAAAACGTCATCGAAGAGAAAATCCTTGTCATAAAGAGTTACCATCAAGCCGTGATGCGGTTTGTCATCTTCGTCAAATACCTTCCCGCAAGCAACCCATGCGTCGGGATATGTCATACCAATATCTTCAGTTTCCGGCGGTGTGCAGATCTGGATTGGGTCCTTAATGACAATAAGGCGATAATCGATAAATCCAATGCGCACGTAGAGCGGTTCGGTTGCTTGGTAAAGCCTGTTATGATTGGAATCGGTAACTGTTAAAAATAGCTTCTGGTTATCTGCTAATGGCGACCTGTCGTCTTCTGCGCTTTTATACTGAAGTGCAAAAAAGCCGAGTTCATCGGTGCAGCTATGCCCTACTTGGGAAACCAGCTGTTCCACGTCGTCATATAAAGAAACGGCCAAACCGTTAATGGCAACACCTTCGGCATCCATGACCCGGCCATGCACCATCCACGTATTGGCATCAATCTCCGGTATCACGATTTTGGATTTTTCAATTTCTCTGTCCAGTTCCGGGCGCAAACCCTGGTTATAAATTAAGCGCTCGGCGATCTTCCTGACCTTTGGATGATCAGCAGAATACTTTTTCTCAAGTCTGACCTGTTCCTTTTCGAGCATTTTAGTTTGAGTCACTTGAAAGTCACTCATTCTGAGCAGGCCCTTGGCCCGCTGCTCATCCAAACTGGCAAACCCGCTGTCCAGTTTCGAAAGCATCTCTTCATCGTTGGGTAGTTTCGTAATCATACGCTTACACACCTATATTAAATTTGAGTGAAACGAATTAATCGTCATTGTTGCGCTGTCAGTACACCGTATTTCTCCGCTATAACACGCCTGCGTTCATCACAACCTGCAGTCAGCAGCACATTATTTCCAATCATCGTACCAAAGCCGTTATTGTCTAAGACCACTAGACAGTGGGTCGCCTGGTTACCCATGGCAATGTTCATAAAACCATAAGAAAACAGTGAAATACCCGTTAAAGTAAAACCTTCCTGGAAACGGTTATCGTTGCAACGCTGAGTTACAGCGAAGATTGCCGCATCGGTGGAAAGGGAACCGGTTTTGGGTAAGGAAGAACATTCGGACTGGTTACCGCAATAGGCCACATCATCAAGTGATGCGATCAGTTGCGAGCTGAAAGAAAAATTGAAATCCGGAGTGCGCAGGTCAAGCAGCACCTGGTTGTTCGAAAACATGACCGTACCGCTTGGCATATACAAATATCTTAGCCAGGGATTCTCGTCGGCCTGTGCTTGAACCATTGCAACATTACCGGTATCCATATTGAGCTTGGCAAGCGATTTAAAACTAGCTAAAAAGGCGAGCATCATTAAATCCTTGGATATGCCAAGATTGAGTATGAACACCGTACCTGCAAGAAACGCGAGTGGATTGGCCTTGAAATCGGCCCCCTGCGAAGTCAGATGGTTGCCGGTAACGGATACCGGCCCTAATGCCATCAGAATCAGAGCCTGTCCCAGCGGCTGAGTGATGATGTTGTCATGGATTTTGATAGCAGGAATTCCGTCTGGTGCCAGCCATTCCTTACCGGCATAAAGCGCATGTGCCAAGTAAACAAACGTCGATAGCATAACGACACCCCCGCGGATGCCTGCACGTCCCGATTCATCATCACTAATAACTCGCGCTCCGTTGTTCAGAATCCGGTTGTCTGAAATGTCGATTTTCTCGCCGTAAAATATCAGGATACCGCACACGGCCTTGGGCTGATCCGAGCCATTGTCTTCAATTCTGTTTTCCAGAATCAGGACACTTTCACATCCCATCAGCACGATGCCACCAAAACCCGCGGCGCTTGCTATCCACTCATCTTTATCGCCGGGTAGTTGCAAGAGACAATGTTCGATACGGTTACGGTAGACGGTTAGGCCTACAACGCTTGGCATCATGTCAATAATGCCGGGTTTAAAAAACACAGGGGGGGCAATACCGGATAGTCCCATATAGGAAATATTGTTCTCCTCTATCGTTATATCGTAAATAAAAGGGATGGCATTCTCTTCAAGATAAGCTTTCGAGGCAGGGGATAGTTCTTTTATGAAAATTGAGGGCCTTTTCCCTTCCTCGATGGGGATGTTTCCCAAGGTTATGCCGTTGCCGCTTCCTCCTGCGATCCGATTGCCGCGAATAGTCACCAGTTCCGAACCGCCGGCGATTTGGATGCCGCCTGAAGCCAGGTAGCTATCATTTTTTTTAAATAAATAGGATTCTCTCGCTGTTTTAGCGAATTCCAGGAGCGACTGCACGCCCTCCGGATCGTCTGTCAATGCCTTGGGCTGGGGAACAACGACGATGAGATTATCCTCGATCAGAACATCATCGGCCGCTACGTATAGGGCCGATTCCCCGCTTTTCGTGTTGAGCAGGGCGATTTCGTTGCCAATGATCCGGATCGCATTAGTCAACGAACTGCTATTCTTGCTGCTGATGCCTATAGCACGTGTGCAGGCGATGATATGGTTTTTTTCGATAATGATCTCACGGGACGCGTGTTTTGTGTCCATGATCTCAATTGCGGCGCCTGTTTCCGCCACCAGGGTTAGATTGCACAACTGGATTCCACTGCATGCATCGATGTGGAAAAGCGCCTCGTCCGTCCTTCCGTTCACAGGAAAGATCGCCGTCTGGAGGCCACAGCCACTAATATGAATATTCTTCAAGGGCTCCTGTAATTTGACGTTGGCATGATGCGTGCCGGGAAGCACACAGATCCTCCCCCCTTCAGGAGGCAAGGCATTGACCGCATCCTGAATCGAGTTGAAGTGCCCCCGGCTTTTTTTACCGTCGCCTACCGTATAGGTGCAACAGCTGCCACAAACCGGCGGCCAGTGGA
>CAYVFT010000142.1:0-7166 GCA_964450225.1 uncultured Crenothrix sp.
GGATTAAATCATAACCAGCAACGTCTGACGATGTGGATCGGCTAGCCGCTTACCTCCAAGCGGTGACCTTGGGCATGTGTAAAGATGATGGTCGCAGCTACGGGTTCAGATGGCGCAACCTGCACGGGTATCAAAGCTGACGAATCGGACTTGGGTAATTTGCGATAGTCGCTCAGTCGTGCCGTGAACGTGCGGATATTGATTTGCTGCGCAGCGCAATATTCGGCTTGCGATAGGCCACTGTTTTGCCACGCTTCAATATGCTGCCGCCATTTCGATGTGATGACGACCATAATTTCTCCTGCTCAAAAATCACAGGATGCCGCAGGACGAATATTTTTTACAGGCGGGACGGCTGGCCGGTTACTTTCGAAGCGGTGTCCTTTGAAGTCAATCATGAGGCTAATCTAGGCTGTTTTTTGGGCGCTTAGTTTATCGTAGATGTGGCTTCCTCTGCTAACGCAACAGAACCCGGTTCTTAGGAGAGTCGTGGCTGGTAACAGCCGCGGCTTATCCGATACGAATATGCACAGCATCCTTCATACGGCCAAATTGAATCAGCCATCCTATCCCTGGTCACAAACTAGTGCGCATGGCTGCAATGAGGTGGGATTGTTTAATTTCTAGGAAACTTCAGCTTCATAGGTTTAACTCATAGTTCAATTCAAGATTTTTTCTAAACGACGGTTTTTCAGTCAAATATTCCGACACGCGTCCTTCCGGATTTTCAAGCACATCATCAAATATCTTGTGGATCAGATTGCCAAATTCTTCTATGGTCTGATGTTTGAAAAGAGCTTTGTTATAAATGATGTCCCATACCAACTCACCGTTGACATCTTGAACGAAAAACCACAGATCTAAACGCGCCGGAGGTTCGGGTAGTTCCAAGGGGATCGCAGACAAACCGCAAGGCTCAAGCAGAATATTGAGGTCTTCCCTTTTCTCATTCAGATACCAAGTAAACCCCACATCATAAAGAATGGCCAATCCCTTTCGTCTTATTACTTTGGCATCGCCCAATACCTTTTCCAGTTCCAGGTACTGATATTGAAGAGCCTTCAGAGCTGTCCGGGACACTTCCATCAGAAGCTCATTAAATGTTTTTTCGCCCTTCACATAGTCACGCAAAACAATAGTGTTGGCAAAGTACCCCACCTGCTGCCTGACACTGGCCGTATCACGGCCTGACACCGTGGAGCCCAATGTGATTTCCACATTGCCTGTCCAACGATGAAGCAACATTTTTAAAACTGCCAGACACAGGAAAAAAAGACTTACCTTGTTCTCTCGGGCCATGGTTTCAAGTTGTGATCGAGTCTCCCTTGATAATTTGACAGAATGCACTGCCCCACTGAACTCTTTTGTCTGCGATCTATCAAAGTCAAATGGCAGATTAAGTTCTTCCCAATCCCCGCTGAAGTTTTTATTCCAATAGGAAGTGGCGTCATCCGATTGTTCCTGTATTCTTTTCAGGACATGATGAAGAGATTCCCTATAGCTGGAACCAAGCTCCGGCAGTGAGTTTTCCTCTTCCGTGACCAGCGCCCTGTAAAATCTAAACAATTCTGACATCATGATTTCAAAGGACACACCATCACAAACAATATGATGTGAACTCAAAACTAAAATGTGTTTGCAAGAAGACACTTCAATCAAACGGGCCCTGAATAGCAGACCTTGTTGAAAATCGAAGGGCATATTCATTTCTTCTGACAACAAAGACCGACAATACTTGTCCGTATCTGATTCTGCAGGTGCTTTTTCAAAGGATATCCCGAATCTTGCAACAGCTGTCTTCACATCCAGAATTTCCTGCAATACCTGATGGCCTTGAATAAAAACTGTTCTCAGCGCTTCATGTCGCAACAACAGTCTTTCCAATGCCTGTTCAAGACAGACTGTATCCACAATTCCTTGTAGTGAAATGGCCCTGACCATGTTGTAAGCGGTGCCGGCATCCTCCAGTTGAGCCAGAAACCAAATTTGTTTCTGCATGGGCAGAAGAGAAACCGCTTTTTGAATATTGTCTCCACTACTTCTGATTCCTGCTGACGATACCTTTTTGGAAACAACCCGGATAAAATCACTCAAAACAGGGAATCGCAGCACCTCAGACATACTCAATTCCATGTTCAATTTCTGCTGAATACTGTAGACAATACGAACAGACTTCAAACTATCCCCACCAAGGTCAAAGAAGTTATCCTCCAGAAAAACTTTGTCCACTTTCAGGATATCCTGCCATATTTCCGCCAGTTGCGCCGGCACACCTGCGCCAACGGGCGTTTTGATGCCAGATACCTTCAAACAGGGATGTTCAGACAATTTATCGCGGGCAAGTTTTCCATTGGCGTTGATCGGCAAGGCATCGGCAAACACATAATCACCCGGATGAAAAACCTGCAGAAGGTAATCCTCAAGAAAGTTTTTCAGATCCTGTGTCAAAGCTTCCGGTTCACATGAAGTCTGACGGCTAGACACTGAGACAGATTGTGTTTGAGAACTTTTACTAAGACCTGTCTTTGAAGCATAAAGCAGATAACGGTCACTTGTCACAAATCCGATTTCCTGCTCATGAGCGACCTCAAAGCCATTGTCTTTCAGCAATTCCAGACAACTCCGAAGGCGTCCCTCCTTATCCTGAACTTCCATCACAATTTGTTGGATTTTTTCCCAATCCTGTGGCTGAATACCCGACAACACATCAAGTTCCGCCCTCTGGACATCCACCTTCAACAAGTCCACTCTGTCCAGATTGGCTTTCTCAAACAAATGTGAAAGAGTCCACATCTCACATTCGGTTTTTTCGGAAGTCAATTGTTCTTCCGTTATTCGACGCAATGAGCCTCTTTCCTCATCATTAAGAACTTTTTTATGTTTCTCCAGTGCCAGACTCAGCAACAATTTCTGATCCTGCTCTCTGTCGGGTTTCAGGGTGCTGAGCAGAGTGTGATGCTGGTAATTCACTAGTGAACACTGTCCATTGTTTGCTCCTATTGCCACCTGAAACACCTGCCAATACACATCATGCAGGGAAGTATTCAGTTTCAAGCATTCAAAGGCCGAAGAAGCCGGTTCCACCGATACTAATTTGATATCTTCCACGCTCCATACAAGTGACAAACTGAATAGGCCAATATTGGCCCCCAGGTCCACGACGGTGTCTCCACGATGAACTTCAATTCCATTCCTGAAGTAAACAGGCGCCTCTATCAATTCATGGTACATAAATTCAGTTTCAGCACGATTGACTTCAAAAAGGATCTTCCCATTGGGAAGAGCCGTCCAGGACCGATCGTGCTCCCTGACAAGTGCACATAACCGTCTCAGGGGTTCCGCATCACCCGATGGAATCACCATGGCCAGCAAGCGGTTCTGGTTGTCAGGGTCTTGATACACTGCGGCCTCTGAAACAGAAGGGTGGCTGCTGATAAGCGATTCTATTTCCTCTGTTTCAATACGATGTCCACGGATTTTCAATTGGCTATCTCTGCGTCCCAGAAATTCGATTTCCCCTGACTCGGTCCATCTGGCTCTATCACCCGTGTCGTACCATTTGCCATTTAGCTGGAAGTCTCTTTCCTTGTATTTTTCTGACCATAATTCTTCCTTTGAGATATAGGTATTGGCAACTCCCTCACCGGATAAATAAAGCTGGCCCTCAATCCCTGGTGGAAGAATCTGACCCTGGACATCCACAATAACAGCCTCCATGTTTTTTATGGGTCTGCCCAATGTGGGACGCTTTGAAAATAACTCCAGTTCTGAAGCTCTGAAAGATTTGGCAATCGCTCCAATGGTAGTTTCTGTAGGTCCGTAATGATTAACAAGAATAATGTCAGAATCTGAAAATTTATTCACAACTTTGCAATCAAAAGCCTCACCACCAGAAAACAGAAGTTGCAAACTCCGACATGCAGAGAGACCTGGGCCTTCAACAGCCTGCCATACTCTCAATAAAGAAGGCGTAACTTTCAGATAAGTTAACTCATTTTCTTTAATGTAATCTAACATCCTTTTCGAATCCGATACAGTCTCGGCGTCAGGCATATATAACGTGGCGCCGTTCAAAAGAGTCCCCCACAAAGCGGTATATCCCAGATCATAGGCATAAGACGTCACAAGAGCCGATTTTTTATTTTTTGAAATATGGAAATCACAGGACAGCCATTTCACGTAATTTATCAAGGCCCTATGGGAAATGCTCACACCCTTTGGCAAGCCTGTCGTTCCCGAAGTATATATATGATAAGCATCCGCTTCTGAATCATCCGGCAACGGATTGGGAACGCCCACCATATTTTCCAAGGCCTCTTCCACAAAAAGCAAAAAACATTTGTGAGAAAACAAATGCGTCCTGTAATGTTTTTGAGTCACCAGAGTTTTGAGTCCCGCATCCTGAATAATATGTTGAAGCCTCAATTTGGGGATATCTGGATCAAGAGGCACAAAGGATCTGCCACTGAAAAGCGTGGCCAGCATTGCTATGGGGATATCAGCCCCCGGATCAAGAAAAAGGCCCACTCTTTCTCCCTGAATCGAATCCATTTGATTCATGAGCGACATCACTCTCTGCTGTAATTCCCGGTAACTCAATCTTTGAGAAGAATCAACCACAGCTATTTCATCCGGATATTTCCTGACAATGGATTCAAACCGTTGGGGCACAGTTTGGGAAACGCCGGCTACTACAGGATTGTTGAATTGCCTGATCACATCCACATGATGAAGACTGACCACCTTCAAGTCACTTATTTTGGCAGTGGGCCTTTCAACCAACTCCCTGAGTAACACAGCAAACTGTTCTGAGAGTATCTGAATGGACTGCCTGGAATATTCCTCACTCTGATACATAAGGGAAAACTGCACATTGTCGCCAGAACGAAAGACATTCAGGATGAGTTCACAGGAACGATCTTCCACAACATATCCCCTGACACTTGCTTTTGGAATATCAAAAGAATGATAACGATAGCCAATCTTCATCCGGTGATCATCCCAATGTTTATATCCCCATGAAAAATATTCAAGGTGTTTTTCAAGTTCTTGTCTGTCATAACGAATTTTGTTAATAACATCTTTGAGTTCATTGTCAGCCTCAATGGAGACAGACAGGGGCAACATGCTTTCCATAGGACCCACAAGAGCATTTAATTCTGCAAAACTTCTTCCGGGATGATTGATTCCCAATGTCACATCCGATTGTAGGCCGTTTCTGCTGATAAGTATCAACCAGCATGCAAGGGCACATTCCTCCTGACATTCGCCGCTAGCCCTTGATAAAAATCGAAGTGTCCGACCCAGATTTTCTTCCTTGGGGATGTTATAAATTTCAAATGAGTGTTTATCTTCATTGATCGGGTCAGACATGATCGGCTTGAAGGAATTCAGCAAACTTTGTTTTCGGTTTTTCCAGAATTCCTTGTGGGCTTCATCCACATTTTCCAAAAGGTCATTATGCCAGGAAGAAAATTGCAGATAATCAAATTCATTGTCCTCCGACAGCGGTGTGAACAACTCCTTCATAAGAATATTAAATGAAAAACTATCAATGAAAATTAAGGGAATTTTTATTTTTAATATCTGGCCATCTTCGTTATTCTGAGTCAGAGAATAGATAATATTGCCTACTTCAACCATTTCCCTCACTTGGAAGTGGCTAGGGTACGAAATATCTAGAATTTGCTGGAAGGGCCATTTGCTAACGGGAGTTGAAATCAATTTGGCTCTCAAGATCTCATATTTTTGCACAATTCTCTTAACAGATAAATAGACACTATCAGCATCAAAACTCTCAGGCAATAAGAGTTCGGCCGACACATAAACAAGCGGCTCATTCGATTCCGCCCATCGTCTCTTTTGAAAAACAGAGAGTTCGAAATAATCCATGATCAGTTGAAATTCCGATCCGACATCGGATCCCCCATTGAGACACGAACTTTTCGAGTCCCCTTAAAGGATCGACGACCGTGGGCCATTAAAAGATTGTCGACAAACAAAACATCACCTTCTTCCCAGACAACGTCAAATAATGAACTGTCATAAGCCTTTCTGATCTCACTGAATTCATCGGGAGATATAACAGAGCCATCACCATAACAGGTACTAAATGGCAGATCTTTTTCAGAAATTACATCCCTCACTATTGAAGGAAGAGCTAATTTGTGAAAAAACGAACTATGGTTGAACCAAACTTCTTCCTTAGTCACAGGATGACGCCGAATGGCAGGCCTGTTCCATTCGATTCTGAGGGAATTCTCCGTTTCCCATTTGAAATCAATATCATTTCTGCAACAATATTCTTCAACACGTCTTTTGTCATCGGTACCAAAAACCTGAGTCCATGACAAACCTGCTTCTTCTGTCAAAAAACGACAGTAGTGAACTCCATATCTGCGAAATTTATTCTGAATGGCCTCAGGTAGGGAATGAAGAACTTTTCTTGTGTCTGCCACCATGGTAGCCCCTCCTGATTCTGCAGGCTTCTCACAAAAAAAAGCTAGCTTCGCAGGCCAATTGTGGGAATAAGACAATTCGCAGTGCATATGAATTGATTCTTCTGCCGGATAATCTGTGGAGGTGTAAACTTGCTTGTCAATTTCTGTTCGGGGAGACGACGCATCCGTATAATCCATCGGCCTGTCAAATGCGACAGTTTTAAAACGTATAAAATCCTGTAAACGTGTACTGTTGAATCCTCTGAAGCGGATGACCCCATACTGCTGCAACAACTCATTTACCTTACCATGGTTTTGTTTGAACCAAAGATCAAGTTCGATATCAAGTTCTGCTCGAATATCAGCCACTTCTCCAAACTCCATACGAACGGAATTTTTCTGAGGATTCACCGCCTTAATTTTCGCCGAGCGAAAACTGCCTCTCAATCCGGATTTGTGTGTATTCAATTCATTTTCCATTTCATTAAACTTATTTAACAGCGTCGCACAATACAAGCGGCGCTGTCAAGAATGTAGTAAATGTTATGCAGGGTAATCGCATTAAAACGTAAGCGGCTAGCCGATCCACATCGTCAGACGTTGCTGGTTATGATTTAATCCATGCCACCCAAAGGAAGCAGTTCGTCGATGCGGCTGTTGGGCCAGGTGGGGCAGCAATTCCCAATTTAAAACCTTAGGTTTTAACTGGTAATTTCATCCCGCCAT
>CAYVFT010000143.1:0-7003 GCA_964450225.1 uncultured Crenothrix sp.
TTGGAGGATAGTATGTTTAAAATTCGTTCGCTGGTGACAGCGCTGGCTTTAGCAGGCTCTATTTCTATAGCTTCGGCTTGGGAAGCATTGCCAACAGTAGCGCCCGCACCGGCTGATAACCCTACCACTGAAGAAAAAATCGAACTGGGAAAAATGTTATATCATGACCCGCGTCTGTCTTCTACGGGCACAGTTTCTTGTGCTTCCTGCCATAACACCATGTTAGGCGGTGAAGATAACAGGCCCAATTCTATGGGCGTAAATGGCCAGACTGGAGGTCGCAGCGCGCCGACGGTATGGAATTCGGCCTTTAATGCCGTGCAGTTTTGGGATGGTAGAGCCGCAAGTCTTGAAGCTCAGGCAGCTGGTCCAGTGACTAACCCTATCGAAATGGGCATGAAAAGCTGGGATGACGTTGTTGCACGCTTGAAGACAATTGAAGGTTACAGAGTGGCTTTCGAGCAGGCTTTTGGTAAGGATGCAATTTCTCAAGATAATGCAACTAAAGCGATTGCTGCCTATGAAAGAACATTAATTACGCCCAATAGTCCTTATGATAAATATGTTTCGGGTGAGAAATCAGCGTTAACCGAGCAGCAAGTCCGTGGTATGAATTTGGCCCAAGATTTGGGCTGTACTGGTTGTCATAGTGGTCCTGCGTTTAATGGGCCGGGTATGTTCCAAAAGTTTCCTGTTAATAGCAATCCATTTTTTGCGGCGAAATACCATTTCAAAGATGATAAAGGGTTAGCTGAGGTCACCAAAAAATCAGCCGATGAGCATATGTGGAAGGTCCCTACCTGGCGCAATATCGCATTAACTGCGCCTTATTTTCACAATGGTGCAGCAAAAACTCTGGATGAAGCCGTAACGGTAATGGCAAAAATGCAATTGGATAAAGAACTATCCAAAGAGCAGGTTGCCGACATTGTTGCTTTTCTGAATAGTTTGACTGGTGAATTCCCTAAACAAAAAATGCCCGTTTTGCCAGCTACACCAGGCACAACGTTTAATTAATATCACCGCAGAGACGCGTTCTATCGCGTCTCTATCCTCATTTATTGGTATTGTAAATCGGTGTCGCCGCTATACGGGCATCAATCTGCTTTGATAATTCCTGATAGGCGGGGCTATCAATGGATTGGTAGCGTTGCTTAAATTCAGTTTCGTCCATGTGTTCAGGAAGATCTCTGGGATCGGGCATGAAGTCGCTGTAATCTTTTATTTCGGACATTGTATTTTGAATTTTACGTGCGTTTTCAGGTGATGACGTCGCCATTTCACCAAATCGCGTGCCGGCTTTATCTGCGGCTAAATCAATAAAACTGAAGCCACTGCCGCCTTGTGCATCACTTAATTCTTTTTCTTCACCAGCAATTTTAGCTACTTGACCGTTTACTGACGCAGTAAGTGCGGCTGAAGCGATAAAATGTTGGGCAAGATCAATTCTCTTGTATAAAAAAGCGGAATATTGCTGTCCTCTGGTCGGATTCGATATGGGAGTAGAAAAGAATATTTTTGTTTCTTTTTTATTCACATAGTCATTAACCGCCATAATAACCATTTTGTTTTCGTCGATAGCATTTTCTAATGTAGAACGCTGATAGGCCAGTTCGAATAAAGGCTTTAATAAATCAGCCAATGATAGACGCCACGCGGGGTCGTGTTGGGAAATGATTTCGGCCAGTTTCTGCCGATAAATTTCAAACTCGGGGCTATCATTGCTTTGAGTCAGTAAATTTCGTGCCTGTATTAAGGTTTCCCGGCTTGAATAGTAGCCAATAGTAACTTTTTGCTGGTCAATTTTTACGTATTTGATGGGGTGGGTTGCCAGAATGAAATAATCATTCAATGATGTATTGCGAATAATTTTCTTGATAACAAAGGCTGCAAACTTAGCCGGGAGTAATAATTTTCCTGCTTTAAACTTTTTGAGGTGGGGAAGTTCGATTCCATTATTATTACCTAATCTAAAACTGATATTTACATATTGTCCAAGAATATTCTCTGGCAAAGTCATCGTAACAGTAAATCTCAACATGTTGTTTTTTAGTTCTATTTTGGCTGCGCTTTTGCTGTATCGATTTAATAGATAATTCGCAGCAAGATTCATGTCAGGCTGGGTTAACTCGATTATGCCGATTTCGTCAGGTTTGGTTTTAGAGCCTTCATGGAGAATTTTTTTAGCTCTGGCAATGTCTTCTCGGGTAAGTGTCCATCCCACCGCAATGTCAGGTTTGTTACTGACGCCAAAAAAAATCAGCATTGCACATAAAACCACTACTGCACTCAGCAATAGCAAAAATATGCGTAATAGGGTTTTCATAAAGAATCGATTATGCAAATTCGAGTTTTAACCCGGCAGATTTAAGATAATCGGCCTCCTGAATTAAATCAGCATGAGTCAGAGGTGACTGGATTAGCCAAGCACTGGGAAATTGTAAGTGAATTTTGGATTTTATGATCTCAATTTTAAAGTGGGGCAGTTCATGTTCATGGCGGTTACGGTGCAGTAATACCGCCAGCCGCAAAACAAGAGTCAGGTATGGTGCGTTGGTATTCCAAGGTGAGGGTAAGTCGTTGAAATTAGATAGAGAATACTTGCGTCGATGGGATTTTATGATGGATGCCAACAAAATCTGATCCTGGTTAGAAAAGCCAGCCAAATCACCATTTTCAATAATATAGGAGCTATGTTTATGATATTGGCTATGGGCGATATCAATGCCGATTTCGTGCAAATCAGCTGCCCAGTCCAAAAATTGTGCACAGTTTTCGTCATTAGCCCAACTGCAATTATCGCTTAGTTGTTTCAGCATAACATTCATGGTTTGCTTAATGCGCGCTGCGTGTTTTTTATCGGTACGGTAACGATCAGCTACAGCCTGGACTGTTGCGGAACGCATATCATGATTATAAATTCGCCCTAATAAATCCTGTATGAGACCTTCTCGTAAGGCGCCGTCGGCGACCGTCATCTGCTCTATACCCAAGCTTTTGAAGGTTGCATGGACTATAGCCACTCCGCCAGCAAATACAGGCAGACGCTCAGGATCAAGTTCCGGCAAGTTAAGTTCATTAATGTGATTACACTGGTTAAGGTGAGCAACCAGTTTTTCCAATCCTTGTCTGGTTATGCCGTTATTGCTCCAGCTATTGGCTTGCAGAACTTTGGCAATGGAACGCAAGCTGCCGGATGCGCCAATGGCCTCATCCCAGTTATTACGCTGAAATTTTCTCTGGAATGGCTCCAGTTTTTGTTCGGCAAACAGGCTTGCCTGATTAAAAGCGTGTTTGGATAGCCTGCCGTCTTTAAAAAAGGCATTGCTAACCGATACGCAGCCCATGTGCAGACTTTCTTTTTCTTTGGGGGTATCACCCGTGCCTATGATGTATTCGGTGCTGCCGCCACCGATATCCATAACCAGGCGCAAGTTGGCATTGCTGCTCAAGCTATATGCAACGCCCAGGTAGATCAGGCGGGCTTCTTCTATGCCTGAAATAATATGGATGGGGTGATTTAAGGCTTGCTCGGCTTTAATCAGAAATTGCCCGGCATTTTTAGCGGTACGCAGGGTATTGGTGCCGACAATGCGCACGCTGCCAGGAGGGAAATGGCGAATCCTTTGGCCAAATCTTTCCACACAGGCTAACGCTCTATTTTGAGTGCTCTCATCCAGGACATTGTTTGCGTCCAGTCCGGATGCAAGCCTTACCATTTCCTTAAGCCTGTCTATTGTTTGTAGATTGCCATTCTTTAGACTGCAAACAATCATGTGAAAGCTGTTAGAGCCCAAGTCTACAGCAGCAACGATTTCTGGTGGTATGTTCGGCACGAGTTATCCAGTTTTGTCTACGAAGCGTGTCAATATCTGTTAAAATCACACGGTTTTTACTGCCCATTTGCGCTTTTTTTCATGGATACAACACATATACAATTTAACTTATTTAGAGGCTCCCGTTAAGTGTTAGTTTCAATATGAATGCATTATCTATTCGCAATCTTCGAAAAACTTATAATAATGGATTTGAAGCCTTAAAAGGTATTAATCTTGATGTTGAGGAAGGTGATTTTTTTGCCTTGCTTGGTCCTAATGGGGCCGGTAAATCGACTGCAATCGGCATTATTAGTTCACTGATTAATGAATCTAGCGGTTCGGTCAGCATCTTTGGGCATGATTTAAAAACGGATCGATCAAGAGCTAAAAGTTGCTTGGGGTTGGTGCCGCAAGAGGTTAATTTTAATCAATTTGATACCGTCAAAAGCATTGTTTTCAATCAAGCGGGTTATTATGGCACGCCCCGTAAGCTTGCGCTGCAAAGGACAGAGCAATGTCTTAAGCAGATGGATTTGTGGGATAAGCGCGACACGGTTTCCAGGCGATTATCCGGCGGCATGAAACGTCGCGTCATGATCGCTCGTGCCATGGTACATGCGCCCAGGTTATTAATTCTTGATGAGCCGACTGCGGGCGTAGATATAGAAATTCGTCGGGCCATGTGGAAAATGATGCAGGACGTTAATCAACAGGGTACGACAATCATTTTAACCACTCACTACCTGGAAGAAGCAGAAAGTCTGTGCCGCAATATAGCTATAATTGATCAGGGGTTAATAGTTGAAAACTCCGATATGGCGAGTTTACTGGCGAGACTGCATATTGATCATTTTGTTATGGATCTAGCTGAGCCCCTGGCTAAAGCTCCTGTTATTTCAGGCTATCAGATTGAACGCATAGCGGATAAAGCACTTAATGTTGCCGTGCCCAAGGAAACCGGACTGAATCAATTATTCAGTGAGTTAAGCGCACGCAATATCAAAGTCGTCAGTATGAAAAACAAGAGCAATCGCCTGGAGCAATTATTTATGGATTTAATCGATTCAAAACCCGCAGACACTAAATAATGAATTATTCCATTGCTTTCAGAACGCTTGTGACCAAGGAGGTTTTTCGTTTTATTCGTATCTGGCCTCAAACCTTATTGCCCCCCGCCATTACTACCGCACTGTATTTTTTGATTTTTGGCAAATTGATTGGCGACCGTATTGGCACCATAAATGGGGCAACCTATATGGATTATATTGTTCCGGGCGTTATTCTGATGTCGGTCATTAGTCATTCCTACGCAAATGTCGTCTCGTCTTTTTATTCGACCAAATTTCAACGCAATATTGAAGAATTGCTGGTTGCCCCCGTGCCCATTTGGGTGATTCTTGGCGGCTATGTCAGCGGTGGTATTATCCGGGGATTATTGGTTGGCTTGGTGGTGGCTTTAATATCTCTTTTATTCGCTGATATTACCGTCAATAATGCGCTGATTACCCTATCCGTAGCATTATTAACCGCCACTTTATTTGCTTTAGCCGGCTTTATTAATGCAGTGCTTGCCGAAAGCTTTGACGATATTTCCATTATCCCCAACTTTGTATTAACACCGCTAAGTTATCTGGGAGGTGTTTTTTATTCCGTAGAGATGCTTCCGGGAATTTGGCAAACTATTTCCATGGGTAATCCCATTTTGTATATGATTAATGCTTTCAGATACGGGTTGATAGGCGTGACCGATGTTAATATTCAGTCAGCTTATATGATTACCGGCGGATTTATTGTGATTCTGGTGCTACTTAGCCTTTTTTTATTACATAAAGGCATTGGAATAAAAAATTAGTGAGTATATGACCTTTTCTTGAATATCTGCAGGAGGCGAAATTCATTCATTAAATCTTGGGTGGATAAAACCATCCCAATACTCTGCCCCTGTGTTACCTTGGCCTTATATTTTAAGCGCGTCCCTAACTACTAACAATATGCTTAAAGCAGCAGCAATATCCGGAAAAGTATATTTTTCAGACAAACGCATTATAAATCTATATCATAACCGGACTTTTAATTTAGCAATAAGGTTTTATCATGCAAGTAGCTGACAATATGGCTGTTTCTATTCATTACACGCTGATTAATGATGATGGCGAAGTACTTGATAGTTCAATAGGTGACGAGGCGTTAGTTTATCTACATGGGAAAGGAAATATTATTTCTGGCCTGGAAAATGCACTGTATGGCAAGGTTGTCGGCGACAAATTTAATGTGCGCATTGCCCCTGAGGATGCTTATGGCGAACTTATGGAGGAAATGATTCAGGTTATTTCACGTGATATGTTCGAAGGCATCGACAACATTGAAGTCGGAATGCAGTTTCATGCGGATGTGAGTTCAGGCTCCGGTGTAGTAACAGTAGTTAATATTAAGGATGATGATATTACTATTGATGGCAACCATCCGTTAGCAGGACATGCATTAACTTTTGATGTCGAAGTTATTGATGTGAGAGCAGCAACTGAAGAAGAAGCTGCACATGGACATATACATGGAGCTGGATGCCACCATTAGTCCTGCAACCAACGTTGAAAATTTATAATTCTGTAAGCTGGATTGGCGCCTTTTAACGTAGAATAGCTAGCTATATAAGTTTTTGTCCGGTATACATAAGGTGTGCTTTGCGCGCCTTTGATCCTTTAACTATCAAGAAGCGCGCAGCTCGCCCAATAGCGTATGTACTTATGTCGGGAACATCTGCGAGATAAACAAGCTTTTCTGGACAACAATACCAAAAACATCATTTAAATATTTGTTTAACACAGAGTGAGCTTTCCCACTAGAGGCCCGACAATACGCGAGTCTTAACCGTTCTTTCCATTCGATGGCGCTCAGGACTATAAATCTCGAAGGGTGAACGGTTGAGCCGTTTATGGTTCGACAAGGCGTTCCTGAGCAAAGCTGAAGGACTCGCTACGAATGGCTATAACCTTAACCCATTTTCGTGACTCCTTCCTAAGTTATTGATTTTTAGTTGTGGGCGATTTTGACTTTGAAACCCCCTTTAAAATCAATAGTCATTTTTGGCTCCTTCTGTAGTGCCATCCATTTTGACTGGTATCATGATTTTTTCCGGAATTGCGTCCATGCTAGCGCCATGTATATTCGAAAAACCAAAACTAAAA
>CAYVFT010000144.1:0-6993 GCA_964450225.1 uncultured Crenothrix sp.
TTTGCCGCCGGAGTTTGTCAGCGCACAGGACGGCCAGGAGAAACAAGATTGCGAGTTGGCGGCAGCCAAACGGTGGTTGACCACTTGGGGTGCCCATTATGCTCCCTGTGGCATCACCCTATTGGGCGATGATCTGTATTGCCACCAGCCGTTTTGTGAGGTGATCAAGCAGCAGATGGACTGCCTCTTTGTCTGCAAACCCGATTCCCACGCCCTAATGTCCTCAAGAACCACGGCTATCATTTCGACCATAACTTTGCTCACGGCAAGCAGCATCTGCCCAACTTCCTGGCTACGCGCAACCTATTGGCCTTCCTCGCCCATACTGCGCTTGAATGGTGGGACGAAGCTTACCGCGCCTTCCGAAGTTCGCCCCCCCAGGCGGACTTTTTTCGAAAACTTTCGTACTTTGCTTCAGTTTATCCCTTTTGATAACTGGCAGCATCTGATGCAGTTTATGCTAAATGGCGGGATGGAATTACCAGTTGAGACTTATGGTTTTAAATTGGGAATTGCTGATTGTAAGGGGGAAATTGGCTATTAGGTATTTGAAGTAACGAAATATACATTAAAACGACTCTGAAAAATTATACTAGACAGCCAAGCCGGGAATGCATGTAGGGTGTTACCATTTTTAGCAACTTTAAAATAAAGCCGAACCCAAAAGCCAGTCGACTTTTGGGTTCGGTTTATGTATTTATTACGCTGGGGTTACATTCTCAGCTTGCGGGCCTTTTTGACCTTGAGTTACCTGCATAGTAACTTTTTGGCCTTCTCGCAAGGTTTTGCGGCCGGTGCCGTTAATTGCACTGTGGTGAACAAAAACATCTTTGCCACCTTCTTGTTCAATAAATCCAAAACCTTTTTCATCATTGAACCACTTAACGGTACCTACAACTTGATCTGACATATCACACTCTTAACTTAAAAAAACGCCAATTTGCATTGGCTTTACAAATTCCAGCTTCAGAAAGAAGCCGGCTCAAACTTTTACTGCAATCAATATTAGCACTAAAAATACATGTAGGGCAAAAAAACATTTTAATTAAGCTTCCATTATTTGTTATCTAACAGTTTTTCTAAGCATTTAAAACACTAGCACTCATTTACGTCTTGGTATTAATGTAGAAAGCTCGTGCATAATAAGTGCAGAGAGTATGAATAGCGTACCGGTTACAATTTTCATCGTTAGTGGTTCATGGTTGATTATATGCCCCAACATCAGTGCGAGTAGCGGCGATACTAGTGTAATCAAGGCAACCCGCGTAGCAGGTAGATGAGTAAGTAAATAGTAATAGAGGACAAAACCAATTGTAGTAGCGATTACGCCCAAATAGATTATTGCTGCTAAGTTTACAGGTGTAAATTCAGTAGGCCAATGGCCATCTGTTATCCCCCAGGTAAGCAGGTAAGCTGGTAACGCCAATAGCAAGCCTCCCGCAACTTGAGATAGAGCGGGTAATCTTGCTGCTATGCGTTTTATCCAAACCGAACTGACCGATTGTAAAAGCGCTGAAATCACTACGCCACTTATACCCAGCACTGCATCATATCCCAATTGTAACGCCGAGCCAAACATAATAGCCAAGCCGCTAACACCCAAGCCATACGCTAACAATTTGCCTAGATCAAGGCTACGTTCCCCTAAAAAGATAGCGGCTAATAAAGCTGTCATAAGTGGCGTAAGACCAAATATCACTGAAATCCAACCAGAAGGAATAAATTGCGCTGCCCAGTATACGGCAAGCATTGACCCGTAGATTTGCAAAGCCACTGCAAGATAAGTCAGACGTGCTTTACGATGCCAGACCAGACGCTGCCGCATCAGCACGAGCACAAATAATACACACACTATACCAATTGCCATGCGTGCGGTGACGCCGAATAGAAAACCAGGTCCTTCGCCACTCCATTTGATTGCCAGTGGTGTCGTAGCCCAAAGTAAAATAACACTGATATAAGTTAGAGGTATACGCATCAGATTTAAATTGGGTAGTTATAAAAAAGGGAGGTTTTTTTTGCTAATCCATTAAGCCCTTAAATTCCAAATCATAGAAAGTTAAGGCATCAACAACAGACACTATACCCGATTGCAAATAAATAAAAACCGGTGCTAAAAAATCAGAATCTTATTAATACCAGGTAATTTATAATCAACATCATTTAATGTTAGGTTGGCAATAGCCGGCTTTTTTTGTTGGACACTTAATGTATTACCAAGGCGTAAAAAAAACCATAGTCGTTCGCACTTTTGAAAAAAAAAATTCGTTGTTGGGTGGTATTCATCCTCTGTTAGAACGTATATTTTTAGCCAGGGGTATTACTTCAGAAGTGGAATTGGATAGGACCCTGTCAAAACTACCTTCTCCGTGGCTATTATCGGGCATGGAAGAGATGCTCACTCATTTAATTACTGCCATCAATGAACAGCAACGGGTTTCCATAGTAGCTGATTTTGATGCCGATGGCGCAACCAGTTGTGCATTGGCTATTAAAGGTTTGCAGTTAATGGGGGCAGGGCAGGTGTCTTTCGTTGTTCCAAATCGATTTGAATACGGTTATGGTTTGACGCCCGAAATTGTCGAATTAGTTAAATTGCAAAACCCTGACGTTATTCTTACCGTTGACAACGGCATATCAAGTATTGAAGGGGTAAAGGCTGCACAAGACTCAGGCATAAAAGTTCTGGTAACTGACCATCATCTGCCGGGTCAAGAACTTCCCGCTGCTGATGCCATCGTAAATCCTAATCTGGCAAGTGATAAATTTCCGGGTAAATCACTGGCAGGCGTGGGGGTTGTATTTTATGTGCTAATGGCCTTAAGAAGCCGTTTAAGAGAAATGAATTGGTTTGTGAATAATCAGATACAGGAGCCAAACCTTGCGCAATTACTGGATTATGTCGCCTTAGGCACAGTGGCTGACGTGGTTGCTCTGGAGCAAATTAACCGGATTTTGGTGCATCAGGGGCTATTGAGGATACGCAGGGGACAATGTCATCCAGGCTTGAATGCACTTATTGAAGTATCGGGGAGAAATCCTAAAACCATTGTGGCCTCGGATTTGGGCTTCGTATTGGGTCCCAGATTGAATGCTGCGGGACGTATGGATGATATGTCATTAGGGATTCAATGTTTACTCACTGATGATCCTGGGCTTGCAAAGGACATAGCTCTTCAGCTTGATGAGTTGAATAATGACCGGCGTGAAGTTGAAGGCGTTATGAAACATGAGGCAATAGCGCTATTAAGTGAAATGAAGGCTCTGGATGAACATCATTTACCGGCGGGTGTCTGTCTTTTTGATGCCAACTGGCATCAAGGTGTCATCGGTATTTTAGCATCGCGCATAAAAGACCGGCTACATCGCCCTGTTATTGCCTTTGCTCCCGCAGGCAAGGATTTAATAAAAGGTTCGGCACGATCCATTCCAGGAGTGCATATTCGTGATGTGTTGAGCGATATTGCCGCTGCGCACCCAAAATTACTGAGAAAGTTTGGCGGTCATGCCATGGCGGCAGGTTTAAGTTTGGAAATGCACGATTATCCGCCATTTGCCCTGGCTTTTGATGAGATGGTTAGCAAACGTTTGGCTAATGTTGATCTGGAACAAAAAATACTTTCTGATGGTGAACTGACTGAACAGGAAATGACGCTTGAAATCGCCGATTTGTTACAAAATGCTGCTACCTGGGGGCAGGAATTTCCGGAACCTGTTTTTAACGGGGTGTTTGATGTGATTCAGGCGCGAATTGTTGGACAACGGCATCTTAAATTAGTATTGAGAAAACCCGGTGGTGACCTGATTATTGATGCAATTGCGTTTTTCGTAGACCAGCCGGAGCATTGGTTAGGATTAAGACAAATCAAGGCTGCCTACAAACTGGATATCAATGAGTTCAGGGGCAATCGAAGTGTGCAGTTTATCTTGCAGTATTTGGAAAAAATAGCATAAAAAAAGGGCGGCTATGCCACCCTTTTTTACACCCAAAAGAACTATTTTTTTGTTTCTGAGGATACTGCTTTTTTAGCGGCTTTAGCAGTTTCTTTTATTTTATCAGTAGCTTCTGTTGCTGCTTTCTCAACTTTCTTTTCTACAGCTTTGGCAGTCTCTGCCGCTTTATCGCCTGGAGATGCTTCAGCTGGAGCTTTTTCTTCGACCGCGACACCTTCAACAACGGTTTTTCCTGATGCATCTTTAACTTCTTCAACTACAACTTCTTCGGTAACAGGTTGGCCTGCTGCAGCTTTATCAGTAGCGGGTGCTTTTGCCGCCTCTTCAGTTAGCGGCACCAATATTTCAACTTTCGCCTGTTTACGCAACGTTTCGACCATATTCTGGACTTTTTTACGTTGCAGGTAAGGTATCAGTTGCTCTTTTACCGACTCTAACGGGGGCGGAGTTTGTGCACGGGAATCTTCTCTTAAAATGACATGCCAGCCAAACTGGGTTTGCACGGGCGTTTTGGTGTATTTACCTTTTTCCAGTTTTACGACTGCCTCGGAGAAGGGTGCAACCATTTGACCAGCAACAAACCAGCCTAAATCACCACCATTTTGGGATTCTTTTGCATCTAACGAGTTCTTGTTGGCTAATTTGGCAAAATCTCCGCCTTTGTCTAATTCTGCAATCAGTTTTTTAGCTTCTTCTTCAGTTTTAACCAGAATATGACGCGCTTTATATTCAGTTCCATTATCACCGGTAACTTTACTGTCATATTCAGCTTTAATTTCGGCGTCCGTTACCGGATTCGCTTTTATGAAGTTTTGTACATCAACTTGGGTTAATAATGTTTTTTTAGCACTGTCAAGCTGAGCTATGACTTCAGCTGATTTATCCAATTGCTTTTGTATGGCGTCCTGAACCAACAGTTCACGTTGAATCAGCTCTTCAATCAATTTTTCTTTAGGGAAAGTTTGACCGTGGCCACGCTCGGCTATTTCCTTTTCCAACTGCTCGAGGGTTGACTTGGCTATGTACTGGCCATTAACGACAGCAACGGCATCGGATTTCGAAACAGGAGGTGTCGCTGATGAGCTGTCTGTGGCTTTTTGGTCACAGCCGGCAATTAGCGCAGTACCAGCAACCAGTAGAGGGATAATCGTTTTTTTCATTTATAAGCTTCCTTTAGTTTCTTCAGAGGGTGAGAGGGCATTGATGCCTAAGGCATGAATTTGTTGTTTCATCATGTCGCCTAATGCTTTATAGATAAGTTGGTGCCGCTGGACCAACGATTTTCCTTCGAAAGCATCTGCGACAATAGTGACATGATAGTGGCCGCCGCTTTTTGCGCCAGCATGTCCGGCATGAGCAGCACTGTTATCAATAATTTCTAATAGCTCCGGTTTAAAAGCATCATTTAATAATTTTTTAATTTGTTCGGATGTCATTGAGGAAATACCTTTTTGAATGGTTTAACAGTAACTTTTGTGTAAACACCGGCATCGTTATAAGGATCACTATCCGCCCATAGTTGAGCGTCTTGCAGGTTGTCGAACTCGGCAACGATCAGACTGCCTGTAAAACCAGCTTCTCCCGGATTGTCACTGTCAACCGCCGGATGTGGGCCGGCTAACACCAACCGTCCTTCATCCTGAAGCACTTGCAATCTATTTAGATGGGCAGGGCGAACAGACATTCTTTTCCCTAAGCTATCCTCAACGTCTTCACTGATAATTGCGTATAACACTATTTATTCCTCGGCTTCCGGTTATTCCTCTGCTTCCGGAATGTATTTATATAAAAATATCATTTGTACTACCATAAAAACAACCATCAAGCCTGGCGCTATAAATGTTTTAAAGGTCACCCAGTCATCCGTATTGTAATTATACATAACATAAACATTGATAAAACCAATGCTGATAAAGAAACTGGCCCAGCTGAAATTCAGGCGTTTCCAGATCAATGACGGTAAGGTCAAATTGCTGGACATCATTCTTTCAATGAAGGTCTTCTTGCCAATAAAGTGGCTGCTTAAAAATGCGATGCCGAATAACCATTCTACGATGGAAAACTTCCATTTAAGGTATTGCTCATCATGCAAATAGATGGTTGCTCCACCAAATATAACAACCAAGGCCAATGTAATCCATTGCATCGTTTCAACTTTACGGTGTTTGATCCAGGTATAAGCCACCTGAATAAAAGTAGCCACAATAATAACGGCGGTCGCTATATAGATATCATAAAGTTTATACGCGACAAAAAATAAAATAATGGGAAAGAATTCAAGAAGCTGTTTCATAATAACCGGGATGGGGGGCAGACGTAAATTTCTATAATTCTCCTGTTGATCAGTTGATCTTGAAGGAGTCTTTTTATAGTCGGTATATTTGGTTATGTAACGAATAGTTCACTATCATCTTTAGTTTGCAGACTGGCACGGATTCCAAGTCGGTTTCGGCCTTCATTGATAATGAGTAATGATAATAAGGGATATTTTTAAGTCAGATGTCTGCTTTACACTAACTTAACAAACATATTGTAGAATCTTTCATGGCGAATGTACATGCCTGCATAGTGGTTTCTGCTAGAATGCTGCATTTTTGGAGATGATCGATGGACAAAAATACCCAAACCGAATTGGAAGCTGCTGTATTCAGGCGTTTTATCAGTCACTTACAACAACACACTGAGGTTCAAAATATCGATTTGATGATATTGGCGGATTTTTGCAGAAATTGTCTAGCTAAGTGGTACACAGCAGCGGCGATAGAGCAGGGGATAGAGATAGATTATGAGCAGGCTAGAGAAAAGGTCTACGGTATGCCTTATAATGAATGGAAAGATAAATTTCAAAAAGAGGCGACATCCGAACAATTGGCTGCCTATGACCGGAAACAACAGGCAAAACAGGATGAATAAATTGTCTGCTTTTTGATTGACCAGTTTTTGTCCCTTTTAGGACTAGCGGAAGCATTTGAACAGAAACTTACGGTTTTGACATAATATTTTCTCCAAAAGTGTATGTTTCTGCGTGATCTTCCACTT
>CAYVFT010000145.1:0-6920 GCA_964450225.1 uncultured Crenothrix sp.
GCTGCTATATTGCGAATGATGTACAACGGATGGGGTGGGAAATAGTGTCTACCTAAGATTTTCATCAGGCGACAAGTACTTTGACATTTTCCGGTTATGGTCAGTAATTCTATGGCGTGTTCTGTTACTGGCAACCTGTCCGTCTTGAGCAAAAAAGCTAATGCCCATGGTGCTTGATTTTTCCAACGCGTTTCGGGGGCTGATTTACCGTGCGGATTTGATAAGAAGCATGACAGACAGCGCACTTGTTCATGGACTCGCTTAGTTGCCACAGCGTGTGTTTGGGGTCTTTTAAAGATTCAGCGTCTGTGGCTATTTGGTCAAAGTCTTGATGAGCGGACATTCCAAGCTGCATGAACTCCTTAGGCAGCGCTCCCTTGAGATGGTCTTCGGCTTTGTCTGCCATACCCATGCCAAGGCGACGAGCATATTGAGCAACGGCTGTCATGTCGTCTTTGGAAAGCGCAGCAAGAATAGCCTGGGTTCCCGACAATAAGACTCGCATTTCTTCCAGAACATGCCCACGTTGGCTTTCAGTAAGCGTAAGGAGCTGGCGGTTATCGAGGTCTTCGGCTAATGCGGAGGTTGCGACCAACCCAAAGCAAAGTACAAGAACTTTATTCAATTGAATCCCCTGTGTAAAAGTGAAAGGTCTAGCACCGAAATTAGCCCACGCTATACTGGGTCTTTCCATTATTTTTTAGTCATGCGCTTTAAAATTGAAATCCATGCGCGCCCGCCACAGCACCTAAAATTGCCAGCATACTAAGAGCTAACAAGACTTCATGCAATCTATGAAGCCATGTAAAGGCATTTTCACTATCTTTTGTTGCTTGATCTCGGAACCAGCGATGTAGCATCAAGGGTTCAAGCACAAACAGTACAACAGTAAAAACTATCCATATGAATGTCATCAAGTGCATCCACCAATATTGCAGATGCTGATAACAATCCCAGGCATTCATAACATCCAGCATGTAGTACCCGGAAACACCCGTAATCAGGGTTGCAATTTTCGCCTGGAATCCAAACTTTCCTTCCAGTTGCTCAAATAATTCTAACCTGTTATGGGTATCTGTCATTTTCCTGAGAGCCGGAATCAGAACCGTAGTAACAAAAGCAACGCCACCAATCCAAATCACTACGCCAAGAACATGCAATACGCGAGCTAATATAAAATAATCAGGTTCTTCCATAGGCTTCTCATTGTATGGTTAGTGTTAATATGCGTGACAGTAGAAAAAACGGAACGAGCAGCGAATGTCCGCTGCATGTGACTGTCATGATTGATTATTGTCGTTGGAATGCTCATACGGAAGTGTGCAAAAACCTTGAGAAGGCACATCGAGTGCGCTATTGAATTTGCTGGACAAATTTTGGAAAGCGATAAGTCCAGTTAATTCAACAATGCCATCGTCGTCGAAGAAATTCCTTAATCGTTCAATGAGTTCGTCAGTCACCTGTTGATCTGAATAAGTAACGGCTTCCGTATATTCAAGAACTACCTTCTCTTGTTCGTCGAAGAGATCGCTGCCTTTCCACTGCGCAAGGTTCTCTACTTTTTCCATAGAGCCAGACCGTTTGGCCAGAGTGGCAGAATTGATGTCAACGCAAAAACGGCACCAATTGATTTGCGATACTCTTACCGTAACCAATGACCGCAAAACGGGACTCAACGGAGAGCTTTTTCTGTCCAATACGCCATAAAGTACGGCCACTGCTCCGAACAATTTGGGAACTCTTGCCCACAGTAAACCAGGCTGAAGGATCGCTCCATACTTTCTTTTCTGATTCCAAAAGAAAGGCCTTAGAATCCAGGGGTACTCACTTAATTGCTTTACCGACACTCTCATATTTTTCCTTCAAGAACCTAACAAAACATTATCTGGTTCTGTATAGTTTACCGGATGGCTATTTCCAAATACCAAAATAAATATGCTGCATAGATTTTCTTATCGGAATAGCTCCCAAGATAGGTATGCATCCAAATTGAATAGCACCAATTTTAGACAGCGGTTTTTTTGCCGAAATGAGCTTGCCAACCGACCAAACTCTTTACGAACACCCGCTTTGCAGAATTAAGATGGTAAAATCGAATTTTAATACTCGCCAATCCTGGCCTTGGAAAACCAAAAACTGTATATCTACAAACCAGACCCAATGAATAATAGCAATCCAGATAGAAAAATGGACGTTATTTGTACCTGTAGTGGAACAACTAGAGAACAAATTAAGGCGCTTTATGATAATGGTGTCGACAATCTGGAAAGAATATCCAGAAGGACCGGTGCTTGTTCTGGCTGTGGGGCTTGCGAGGCTTCAATTCTTGAATTACTAGCCGAATATAGCTGTGTTTCGCTGTAGTCGATGCAATGAAGCACATCGGTCTCTGAAATTTACGCCTCATTCACTATTACCCTATCAACCAACTCTTGATTTTCTGCTATCAAGTCCCTTCTGTTTGGCCTTTTCAAGATTAGATATTAATCGTCAACAGTTCCTGCCAGTTGGTCGTATATGACGGTGATTTGAATTGTTGACGCATGTGCCAGCCTTTACTGATGATTTCGCTGGCATAGCGGATGGTGCTTTTGCCATGAACACGATTGATTTTATCCAGCATGGCCATTAACTGCTCTGATCGACCTGAACTTTCGACACTATCAAAGAGTGAGGTTTGAGCAACTCCAGCCGGTAATAAGTCGGGCAGCAAAATACCTGCTCGTTGGTAACTTAATCCGGTTCTAAAAATTTGTTGTAAACCGCGGTGAGCACCATTAATTAATTGTGCTGAATCATGGGTTGGTCTAGCAAATTCCGTGGTAGCGCTGTTGGCATATTGCGGATGATGGGTATCGAATGGACTGGTTTGAATAAACACCGTCATTGCCTGAGCAGTCAGATTTTGATGTCGTAGTTTTTCGCCTGAACGTGCGGCAAAATGGGTAAGCGCTGCCCGTAAATCATCAATACGGGTTAATTTCACACCAAAGCTGCGAGATGTCATTATTTGCTTCTTTGGGGGAGGCATTTCCTCTAAGGGTATGCAGGATATACCGCGTAACTCCAGGACAATACGCTCCATGACTACACCGAAATGCTGACGCATCTGCTTCGGTTCAGCGTTACGAAGTGCCAGCGCATGATGAATGCCCAGCCTTTGCAGTTTTTCACTCCAGCGCCTTGAGATACCCCAAATATCTTCGAGTGCAATACTTTCTAATATCGTATCGGTTGCAATCAGCGTTTGCCAATCTAAAACAGCACCGTGTGCAGAGTAACCTTTTTTGGCTAAACGATTAGCCAGCTTTGCCAGTGTTTTAGTGGGAGCAATACCTATGGAAATCGGAATGCCTGTCCATTGCTTAACGGTTTTGCAAATATCCAGGCAATACAGCGTCAAATCCTGCGGCAACCCGGATAAGTCCAAAAAGCACTCGTCAATCGAGTACACTTCAACCCGAGGTGCATACCGGGATAGGCTATGCATAACCCGCTGGGACATGTCACCGTATAAGGCAAAATTTGAAGAGAAAACCGCAATGCCTTCCTGCTTGGCAAATTTTTCAATCTGGAAATAGGGTGCACCCATTTTGACGCCCAACGCTTTCGCTTCATTACTTCTCGCAATCACACAACCGTCATTATTCGACAGAACAACAACCGGTTTGCCGTCCAAGTGAGGCTGGAATACCCGTTCACAAGACGCATAAAAATTATTGCAATCTGCAATAGCGAATAGGTTCACTGGACACTAACCTGTGAAGGAATGAATCACATGCGCCACTACACCCCAGATATGCAGTTCCATGTCTTCGTTAATTTGTATGGGTTCAAATTCCGGGTTTTCCGGCATTAGCCACACTTCATCGCCATTAAAGACTAATCGTTTAACCGTTAATTCGGCATTGACGATAGCAATGACAATCGAACCGGATTTGGCTTCCAACGAGCGATCTATCACTAACATATCGCCATTATGAATACCTGCTCCATTCATCGAGTGGCCTTGCACACGGACAAAGAAAGTCGCAGATGGATGACGAATGTAATGTTGGTTCAAATCAATGGTGGCTTCCAGATGATCATCAGCCGGTGAAGGGAAACCAGCAGGAATTTTGGAGCCGAATAACGGCAAAGACAGCGCAGTTGGCTGATCTGTAAAAGGCAATATGTTCAATCCATCGAGCTGTTTTCCGATGCGTGAAAGCATTCCCTTAACGAACGGCAGCAAACTGACCGGGACACGAATCGGTTGCGTGCTTTCACCGAATTGGCCGGTTCCCACTTTACGGCCAGCACCTGAGCGTTGACCGCCGCGTTTATTTGGGTTAGTTTCTGACATAAGTTGATAGAATTTTGTTCTATTGAATAATGTACATTAATCAAAAATAACCAAAAAGACAAGAGATTTCAAGATGTGTGGCCGCTTCGCGCTTTATACCGATCCAGAAACCTTAGCCCGGCGCTTCCTTGCGAAAGCACCAGCCGATATGAAACCTCACTACAATATAGCGCCAACACAGAACATTCCCATTGTGCGTCAGGAGGACGGGGAAAGGCGCTTCGCACTGGCCCGTTGGGGACTGATTCCGCATTGGGCGAAAGAGATGAACACTGGCTACAGCACAATTAATGCGAGGGCCGAGACGGTATCCAGCAAGCCGGCGTTCCGCCATGCTTTCCGGTACCGGCGTTGTCTAATTCCGGCGGATGGGTTTTATGAATGGCAAGCCAGGCCTGGTGCTAAAATCAAACAGCCTTGGTTTATCGTATTGCGGGATCACGAACCGATGGCCTTTGCGGGGCTATGGGACGTGTGGCGAAGTCCCGAAGGGATGGAGTTGGAATCTTGTTCCATTATCGTCACAGAAGCGAACGACCTTATGCGGCCGATTCATGAGCGTATGCCGGTTATTTTGGCGTCAGATAATTGGAATACCTGGCTTGAATCTGACGCCAAGGATACACAAGCGCTACAAAATTTGCTGAAACCCTATCCGGCAGAAGATATGGTCACATGGCCAGTTAGTACGAAGGTCAATAATCCGAGGAATGATTCGGTGCAGTGTTTGGAGTCTCATTAAGGATTAATTTTTGGCTCTGTTTTAGAAAACTGAAAATCCATGATTATTTTTTGGTGCAGCAAGCGATGGCTCTGTAACCTGCTAAAATAAGCAATCTATTTCTAAAGGTGGAATCAAGTTATGACATTTCCCAAAACATTGGAATACGGCGGTCATGCTCTCGTTTGGTCAGGAGATTGGACCCCTGAAGGGGCACGGAAAGCTATTAGTGGAGCTTCTCGGGCAGGATATGACTATATAGAAATCGCCCTCTTAGACCCATGGAAGGTCGATGTCGTGTTGACAAAAGATTTGCTTCAGGAATTTAACCTTCGTGCTCATGCATCGCTTGGTTTGTCATCGACGACTGACGTAACCAGCACCAATGCTTCTATTGTTACCAAAGGCGACGAACTGCTCCGCAAAGCGACCGATGTCCTTTCTGCTATTGGTGGAACAGAACTCTGTGGCGTTATCTATTGCGCACTTGGCAAATATCCCGGCCCCGCATCAAAAGAAAATCGCGCCAATTCAGTCGCCGCCATGCAGCGTCTGGCAGATTATGCAGCGGATAAAGGCATCAATATTGATCTTGAAGTTGTCAATCGCTATGAAACCAATATCATGAATACTGGCATAGAAGGGTTAGCCTTCCTGGATGAAGTTAATCGTTCCAACGCCTATTTGCATCTGGATACCTATCATATGAATATTGAAGAAGATGGTATGGAAAAATCCGTCCTAGCCGCAAAGGACCGGCTTGGTTATGTTCATATTGGTGAAAGTCACCGTGGTTATCTGGGCACAGGAAATGTTAATTTTGACAAGTTCTTTGCTGCCCTCAGAAAAATAAACTATCGCGGCCCAATAACTTTTGAGTCTTTTTCATCAGAAGTGGTTGATCCAAATCTTTCCAATACACTGTGCGTCTGGCGTAATCTTTGGAGTGACTCCGATGATTTAGCTAAAAAGGCACTCATGTTTATCAAAGAGCACTATTAATTCAATGCGGAAAGTTATTATTTACCTTCACGGCTTTAATTCCGCATCCGTGGACTTAGACGGTAATTTGTTGACTAACAAGGAAAAGCTTTTGGTTATGCAAGAATTCTGCTCTAAAAAGGAAGTCGCGTTTTATACGCCCAATGTCGATTACAGAGATTTTCAAAACATCGTAGAGAATTTGTTATTTGACTGGAATTTGTATTTGGATCAAGGCTATGACGTTATTTTTATGGGCTCGTCAATGGGTGGATTTGCCAGCGAATACCTGGCAATGAAAACAGGTTGTAAAGCCATTATGATAAACCCGGCAATCAGCCCAAGTGAATTGTTAACACAATTTATTGGCGTGACAGAAAACTATGAAATTGGACTGCCTTACCAATGGGATCAGTATCACTGCGAACAATATTTGCAATACGAGCAAGAACTGGCAAGCAGCAATAGGCCACTCGATAGAACGATACTATTAGATATGGCTGATGAACTGATAGATGCTGAAAAAACGCTTTTGAAATATCAGGCAACCGCAAATGTTGTGACCTATGACGGCGGTTCCCACAGTTTTGAACATATGCGTCAGGCATTGCCGGTTATTGATCGAGTAATCTTTACATAAAATTTAAGCCACTACCTGGGTCGGTAGCAGATATTCATTTTTATCTTTAGATCATATCGGCATAGGTCTGAATTCTTTTCATTGATGCCAGATCAAAACCAGACTTTTACATTTTTTAAGTATTAGTGATTAAATGCAAAGGTTTGAGGACACTGGGTTTTTATCAGCATCATCAAGGTAATACCAATCATTCCATAACGGGTCTTTTGAGTTTAGATGTGAAGATATAGCAT
>CAYVFT010000146.1:0-6758 GCA_964450225.1 uncultured Crenothrix sp.
AGTCCCGTTCCGTATCATTTAAATCAGTTTTGTACGCCATTTCTCAGCTTGTTGGCAAAAATCCTTGACTTTAATAAAAATCAATTTGCCAGACAGCTTCTAAAATCCTATTCCATTTATATGAATAGATTATGAATTTAATGTATCAAATAAAGAAACAATCCATATATTCCCAGTGTTATTGTCAACAATAAATGGCTGTATTATAGTTAAGCCGTAGTCAAAAAACTTTTCAACTTTATACGAGGGCTTACTCATGAATGACTTATACAAAGATATTTTAACAGGGGCCGTTTTTTTAACGGGCTTAATCGGCTTTATTTCAGGTGAATTCATCATCTCATCCACATTATTCGCAACTGCGGCCATTGCCAGTAACGTTAACATAAACCGTAAACGGGACGATACTGGACACCTGTCATGCGACTGATGCCCTTACCTACAAAACTGCTTAACAAAGCGACTTGAAGACCTCCAAGGCTTAACGGCCTTGGAGGTGTTTTGTTTTTATGCATCCTTTAATTTACAACCCACTTAAAATCTCTGCTAGAGAATCATTCTCACTGTTTCTGGAAAACTCAACTCCACCCCATCATCTCCAGTCCTAAACCAAAACTTTACTATCACTCCGCACCGGATCTAATTTAAACTCAGCTCGCAGTAAGGTTTCGCGATTGTAATCTGTCAATGCCCACATAGAATGCCCAGTCACCATCAAATAGAAACGAAAATACTCGCATGGAAAATTCTCATACCAGGTTAAGAGTGTGCAATCCGTTTACGGGTTAATCCTCGTCATTATCCAGTATTTGTTTAACCAGCTGGTTACCGGCTTCAACCAAGGGATGTATGATCAAGTTTGCTCCTAGTCGAGTCAGTTCCTGCTCTTCTTCGAAGTAATAGCTGATCGTTCCGATTTGGCCGGTAAAACCGCGTTTCCTGAGCTGACTGATTGCAGCACATCTGACTTCGAATACGGGCACGGTTAAAATAACTCCTTTGATTCTTTCCAGTGGTAGTCTGTCCCAGAGCTCCGTATCCTCGGCATCACCGTAAACCACGCGTTTGCCCTTGGCAAGCAGGTTTTCCAATACTGTGGGGTCGGCATCCAGTCCCACCACACGCTTTTCCTGGGTGTGCAGCGCCAGATAGGCGGAAACGCCGGTACGTCCCATTCCGACAACCAGCCATTCCGAAGCGCCGAAGGATTCGGGCAGACGATCAGGGTGTCCGGATTTTTTTTCAAAAGGAATCAGCACCGGTTCGGCCCATGAAAATAGGCGGTGCGAATAGCGGTTCAAGGGCGCGGCAATCGCCAGGGAGCCTGCGACCGCCAGACTGATGATCGATTTCCACTCTTCCGGCAACAAATTGGCATTAACCACGGCGCCGGTGGTAATCAGCGCAAACTCGCTATAAGTCATTAACGCCAGGGACGAAACGAACGCAGTGCGGGCACGCAAGCCAGCCAGCACAAATAGCACAAAGAATAGTCCTCCTTGTAACGGCAGCAGCACTAGCAATTTTAAAGCAGTCAACGCCTGTTCCTGGGTCGGAAATTCGGTCAGGCCGATTTGCAGAAAAAATGTGACCAGAAACACTTCCTTTAGGCTCCAAAGCTTGTCAGAAAGATCGTCTATTTTGGGGTGGGCAGCCAGCATCACACCAGTCAGCAATGCTCCAATGTCGGGGGAAATTCCCAGGTTTTCAGCCAGCACCCCGCCGCCCAACGCCAGAGATACCCCTAACAGCAATCTGAGCTCATCGGCACGGCTAACCGTCAGCAATCGATGCGCCAGCGGCCGCAGCAACGGTAACAGCAGCAAAATGAAGGCCCACGGCGTCAGTTGTTTGCCTTCTGCGAACGCCAGCAGTCCAATCGCGACTATGTCCTGCAAAATCAGAATACTGATCACATCCCTGCCATGCAATGACGACAGTTCGCGGCTGTCATCCAGCACTTTGATGGCGAGTACGGTGCTGGAAAAGGCCAAACTGGCGCCTAATACCACACCGCCGGTAATCCGTTCGCCCATCGCCAGGAACACGAATGCTGAAATTCCGGTAACCAGCAGCAAATGTGAGCCACCTACGCTTAAAACTTCGCTGCGTATCAATGATCTGGGTTTAAGTTTTAAGCCGACTGAGAACAGTAGCAATTCAATACCGATGTCAGCCAGATGCGACAGGTTTGGCAGGGCTGCTATGTCCAAGCCGTGCAAAACATAGCCGGCAATCAGATAACCTACCAGAGGCGGAAAATACAGGCGATTGGCAATCAAGCCGATCATATAGGCGGTGCTAATCAAGGTTAATTCTATCATGAATATTTCTATCAATATAAGGCCGCTGGGGCCAGTAGGGGACGCAGCCATACTGAATACGCGGCATGGCAATAATCCCCAAATTTGGGGGACAATAGGAAATTCAAATCCATCAGTCAAATTCCTTGATCATGGCTCGTTTAGAAATGGGTTAAATATGTTCATGACTGCTGAGATGCTTTAATTTCGCAATAGCAAATCTTCAATGCCGACTATGAATGCCATATCCCCATCAAATAGAAGCTAAAAAAACCGCTTTGGAAAATTCATATCAGGGTTTAAGTGTGCACTCAATTTACAGAAGATTGCTAGCGCGAACGATTAAATTCAGTGATAGGCTGCTGAAAAAGACAAGTAAAATTTCACCATTCTTTGGATTGGCCGTTTTCTCAGCCTTTTGACTGGTTTTTACTAAAGCCGTCATAATCTTGGTCCAGCCCTTACAAGTTGATAGCCGGCATTTAACAAGTTAGGCTTTAGTATTTTGAATACAGCGAATGCCAAGTGCTTAACTTTTGAGATATTAGGTTCTTTAAATTCCGGCTTCAGAATTAAAGTCGCGACCCTTAGTCACTGTGCTTCATACGCGTCGATTATAGCTTTGAAACAGCGCATCGAACAATACTAGCTAGCGCATCCATAATTAAATCCTTCCGTTCAAAATATAATCGGGAGAAACCTGATAAACTGGCGTTTCGCCGATTTGATCGCTAAGGCAGTTTCACGTTTGACAGACCCTCAGGCGCGGGGCTCTAGTGCACGATCAGTACATCACATTTCGAATTTGCAAGGATGTGACTTGTTACGCTGCCGAGGAACATTTCCTCGAGAGCCGATTGCCCATGTTTACCCATCACGATCAGATCCGCCTCATGCTCTTCTTCTTTGGCGAGGATCAGGCGCGATGCATCCCCATGTTCTACTGCCCGGAAAAGCCGATGTTGAGGGTCATCCACTTTCCTCATCAGGGTGTCCATACGGTTTAATGCTTGCTGCCGGGCTTCAACGCGATATTTCTCCATTTCGTCGTTAAGTACGCCGGCCGACCAAAGCCGGCCATCGAAAGGGGCGACATAGACATGGATAATCCAGACTTTGGCGTTTGGGGCAATGAGCATTGCCATTTTTAATGCGGCGACGGAGTGTGTTGAGAAATCGATCGGAACCAGGACCCGGCGATAACTTTCCTTTGGCGGCTTCTTAACGACAAGCATTGGCTTTTTGTAAATTTGCAGCACACGGTCCACAGTCATACCTATCAGCAGGTTGCGCAAAGGATTCAAACCGCGCGCGCCCAGAACCAGCAGATCGGATTGCTCGGCAGCCGATATAATCTCCTCCAGCACTCGTCCAATCGTAACCCGTGAGATCGCTGCTACCTGAGTTTTCTCGATGACTTCCGATCTCACTTCATCCAGCGAATGCTGCGCATAACTGATGAGCTTCGCTTCGGCATCGTCATGCGAACGAATCAGCTCCCGCACAGCCTTCAGTGAGGTCTCGTCCACGACATGCAGCAACTTCAGAGCACTTCGAAGTTCCGCGGCTAAAAGAGCAGCTCGGTAGGCGGCATTTCTGGAATCGGCCGAAAAGTCTATTGTCGCCAACAAAGATCGAGGCTTTACCAAGTGTTCTTCTTCCTCGTGTGGGAGGCGAAATTTCGCTCTCGACGCCTCTGAAGCGTGGCGGCGAAGCTCCTTGAAGCCACGAAGCACGGCTTTTTCGAATTCGGCGACGACAAACACGAATGCTCCTGCGAGCGTTACCTTCAGCCACTCATCCAGCGACAGATCGGTTGAACCGAACAAATCCTGTAGCGGTCCGGCATGGGTGTATGCGAGCTGCAGCACTGCACAGACCGCGATGGCGATCAGCACATAACGATTGCCGAATAAGCCTTCGAGCGACAGGGCAGATTTGAAGATATGACGGCTGTTGATCAGATAGAACATTTCTGCTGCTACGACTGAACTAACAGCCATGGTGCGGGCGGTTTCCAGGCTGGAACCCCGCTCGATTTCCCAGAGGAACAGACCCAAAGATCCCACCATGATCAGTATTGAAACCATCAGGACGCGCCAGCCGAAAAACCAGGACAGTAACGACTCGCTCGGATTGCGGGGCGGCCGGTGCATAGCGTCCCGCTCAGGATGCTCAAAGGCGAGGGCCAGTCCCAGGGTGCTGGAGGTGACCATATTGATCCAGAGCACCTGGGCCGGTGTCAGTGGCAGCGTCAGTTCGAACAGAATGGCGGCGATCACCACCAGGGCTTCGCCGCCGTTAGTCGGCAGCATGAACAGTACGAATTTGCGGATATTGTCGTAAATACCCCGCCCTTCGCGTACGGCGTTGCCGATGGTGGCGAAATTGTCGTCGGCCAGCACCATGTCCGCCGCTTCCTTGGCCACCTCGGTGCCTTTCAGTCCCATAGCGACGCCAACATCCGCGCGCTTCAGCGCCGGCGCATCGTTAACGCCGTCGCCGGTCATTGCGACCACCTGTCCCGCCGCCTGTAGCGCCTGCACCAGGCGCAGCTTGTGCTCGGGGCTGGCTCGGGCAAACACGTCGACATCCAGTACAACCTCGCGCAACTGCACGTCGTCCATTACCTCAACCTCGGCTCCAGTCAAGGCCGACATGTTGCGGCCTATCCCTAATTGCGCGCCGATGGCGCGCGCCGTATCGACATGGTCGCCAGTGATCATCTTGACCCGGATGCCGGCGCGGCTGCAGGCTCTTATGGCGGTCACCGCCTCATCCCGCGGCGGATCGATGATGCCGACTAAGGCGAGCAGGATAAAACCGCCTTCCAGATCCGGGAAACTCACCTCGCGCTGAGCCTCTACGGTGGGCTTGATGGCAATCGCCAACAGGCGCAGCCCGAGAGCCGCCGCATCGGTGGCGGTGCGGCGCCAATAATCCGTGTTCAGAGGCACCACCTCGGCGCCGTTTTGTCTATCACACATTTCCAGGATGCGTTCTGGCGCGCCCTTGACGTAGATAGTTGCCCGGCCTTCGTGATCATGGTGAAGCGTGGCCATCAGCCGATGCTCGGACTCGAAGGGAATCACGTCGGTGCGTGGCTGGGTTTCGCGCTCCCAGGCGAGGTCGACACCGGCCTTGATAGCGAATGCGAGCAGAGCACCTTCGGTCGGATCCCCCGCCATTTGCCAGGACTCGTTGTCGAGACGGTGTAACTGGGCATCATTGCAGAGCGCTGCGGCACGGGCAATTTGGGTTAGTTCCGGATACTTGTCGGCGGGTGCCGCCTCGCCTCCCAGGTGAATGCCACCGTCTGGCGTGTAGCCGATACCGCTGATTTCGAAGACATGATCGCCGGTGATCACCCGCTGTACCGTCATCTCGTTACGGGTCAGCGTGCCAGTCTTGTCGGAGCAGATAACCGTTACCGAACCGAGTGTCTCCACCGCCGGCAAATGCCGGATGATGGCTTTTCGTTTTGCCATGCGCCGCATGCCCAGGGCAAGAGTGATGGTCATGATCGCCGGCAGTCCTTCAGGGATGGCTGATGCCGCCAGGGCCACAGCCATCATGAACATTTCTTTCGGCGGATGCCCATGCCACAGTACGCCGATAACGAATGCCGCCATGGACATCAACACGATGGCCAATGCAAGCCAGTGGCCGAATCCGGCAATCTGGCGCAGCAGTGGAGTGGTCATTGTCTGGATCTGGGCAAGCATCGAGCTGATCCGTCCCAACTCGGTGCGAATGCCTGTCTCAACAACAATTGCCGTCGCTTGGCCGGAGGTTATCAGAGTGCCCGAGTAAAGCATACCGTAACGCTCGCCAAGTTGGGCGTCGTTTTGCACGGGATCGGCTGTCTTTTCCACGGCTTCGGATTCGCCGGTCAAAATGGCCTCATTCACACGCAAGCCCTTGCCTACAATAAGCCTAAGGTCGGCCGGCACCTTGTCGCCGGAGGCCAGCACCACGATATCGCCGGGCACCAGATTTTCGGCTTCGATCTCGATACGTTCGCCATTACGGATGACTGTCGTGTGCAGCGACAACATATTGCGTATCGCATCCATGGCCTGTTCCGCCTTGCCTTCCTGGATGAATCCGATGATCGCATTGACGAGGATGGCGGCCAAGAGCACGCCTGTGTCTACCCAGTCGCTCAGCAATGCCGTGGTTCCGGCCGCAACCAGCATCACATAAATCAAAACGTTGTGAAACTGGAGCAGAAAGCGCAACAAGGCTGACCGTTTCCGCGGCGAAGGGAGGCGATTGCGGCCGAAACGTTTTACCCGTAGTCGAGCCTCATGAGAAGTCAGGCCATGATGAGGATCCGAATGAAGGCGTTTAATCGCGTCGTCAACACTAAGGTTGTGCCAATCGGTTATTTGTTTGTGAATGGATTTACCTTTAGACATTGTCTCTCCAAATAATGACAAATCATCATTTAAT
>CAYVFT010000147.1:0-4592 GCA_964450225.1 uncultured Crenothrix sp.
TCCGTGTCGGTTTAAATTTGCTTCTGTTCAACTTATTTAATTACCATTCCTAAAACGTTCAACATTGGGAAAACTCCGTGCGAGCTCGCCGGCTAGCAAATCCGATGAGAGAGCAAGCAACCACGTGTCGTCATGCAAACTAATGCTAGCTTGGGTGCGGTGGCGGGCAGATCCAAGCAACACCTGATCCTTAGGGTCGGAGGTGACATTTTCAACACCATGTTCATTACCTGCCTTTTCGATTTAAACGCGTTGCAATGGATTCATAATAAGCCGATTAAAACTCTGCGAACTCGGGACTGGATCGGTAGTAAATCATGGCCTAATCGGTAGACTGGATGGCAGCGGCGGCATCAGATTTGATTGGTTTATTCAGTTGGGCGTTGGGCAATTCGTTATGCCGATGATGCGCAAGCTGCATGGTAGGCAACATTAGTCTCGGTAAATGCATTCGGCCGCACTGGCTCATCAGATATTCCCGCCGATATGGCCAAACGTGATAGCTGGCGTTTTTTTAGGGCGAATATATCGTGATATGGATTGCCAAATATTTCCACTATTACGCGCTTTGGTAGCCTGAGCATAACTTATATAAGCCGGTTTGAACGCCGGGTTTTTGCCATGTCCACAATTGGAAGAACCACTGAGATGGAGATGGTGGAAGCATTATTAGAGATACCTTTTATTCTTGGTTTATTGCGAGTATGTTCACAAATGGACCGTTTGCTGTGTAACGTTTTTCGTCAATTATGAAGCCGGTATTATTTAGAGCGTCGCAAAGTGACGAAGGCAGCGAATAATACTCGACAATGCCACGTTCAGCATCGCTCCGCTCTTTGGACAAAGCCTTAAAAAATTCTTCATGGTGGGCGGGATCGAGCCGTCGGAGACAAAGCTCGGCGATGGCATCGTAGAAAGCACGAATAGGCACAATCATACCCTGGAAATCTTCCTCCATGGAGTGATCGATGAGCGGCAATACGACTGCATTATCGGTGATTAGCAACTGCTTGTAACCGGTTTTCGCCAGATGAGACGAAACCTTCTTGATGTCAGTATGATGGATGCTGACCATGCCAGTTGAAGTGATATGTATCAAGGCCTCCGTGTCTACTTCCCCGACCAGCCATTTCCGTGGAGAAAAGTCCTCATATCTTGAGTCAGAAATCCTAACTCCCTTCACGCCAGAGCTCAGGACGTCATGGGCAAACCTTTTTATTTTTCGTTCGCTGTACTTCATATCGACGTCACCTTCTCCAAGATGGAGAATGGCGCCGGTTTTAAGGATCTTCTTGGCATGCATGAAAAGATCGTTGATGTCTGATGTATACTGCGTGGCATGGTGCATGGAAACAGTCATGTCGATAGCGTCGACGCTCGCAACGGGAAGAGGATAACCGTTCCGTATGTCCCATTGCTTGACAAGGATCGTGTTACGAAAGTTTCCTGGATCGATGATGTCTTCGTCTTTGCAACGCTCTATACTGAAACGGCTGGCAAAGCCCTTGTTTTCAAGATAAGCGGGAATTTTGTCACAGATTTCCTTGTTGTACTCCAGCAGAATTAGGTTGCCACCGTCCAGAAGGGAAACTAATAACTCCAAATGCTCTGAGTAGGGGAGTACCTCAGAACCAGGACCAACAACGACAAGGTTTTTTGGAGCTTCTCGCAATGAGAGCCATATTCTAAGGAGCTCAAGAAGATTCGCATGAAGCTCGAAGAGCGTCACACGGGCCAAGGCAGGATAGATGGTATTGGCAGCGATGTCAGGCTTTGAGGTATGGCCGGCATCAGGATTTGCGTATGATTCTGACATTATATATGACCTCCGACCGTAGACTTTGATGTGTGGTTGGTGTTCACACTCTCCATTGGGACAGTGCTGATACAATTATTGAGCAGTACATCCCCCGCTTCGGGTATTAATTGAGTATAAATATCCTTTATTCTTTTCAACCTTAGTTGCCAAGAAAATAACTTTCAAAATGAACAAGATCAGGACTTCAAGGTTGTTATCGATGTTAAAAGCGAATATTTATTGACAACAAAATATAGGCATTATTTATGCCACTATTGATCGCATTACTTGGTTATTGCTGCTCCGAGGAAGTTGTGCTCTTTCAACCATTACCCAATAATAGTTAGTCTGCATTGTTCCGAATAAGTGAACCAAAGTAGTGTTTTAGCCTGCTAGCCTGCACTAGCCCAGTGCACCCTTGTTATTTCAAATAATCATGATTCAGGAGCATTACGCAGGACAGGGCAATTTGCTACACATTAACAGCTCCAACTTTCACGTTTTTAGTAACGCTTGATTAATCTCATCCCGATACACACGCTAATTCGTCAAATGCTGATCCAGCAATACTATAAATCGGTCGTTATAGTGTCGTTCTAACAGGCGCATCAATTCAAGGACAAAGGCTTTTGGCCCAATGTTACACAAACGAACTTTTCCGTCCCCGGTCCACTGGCGAATTCCTTTTCTGAATATAGTCACACGGGATGAAGACATTAATCATCCGGCCTCGCCGTTTTGAAGCGGGCGGCCGCCGCCAGGAGACCGATCACGAAGAACGCCGTACCGACCAGGGTGAAACGCAGATTCGGCTCCTGGAGGGTCAAGTTGTCAGTCGCATAAAGCATGATAATGACGGCGACCGATCCCCACCCAAGAAAACGCAACACTGCAGCCATTATGCTTTCACCTGGAGCTTCCGATTCGCTCACTGGCGTGTCCATTCGATAAGCCACAAAACCGCACATGAGCGCAGGCAAGATTCCCCAGCGCATATGGAGTATGAAGCTTTCCAGAAAACTGAAATGCTCTGTGTGGTAGAACGTTAACTCGAGAACAAGCGCTGATACCGTGGTACTGACTATGAAGCCCATGATCATCATTGCCATATAGAACCCATAGTATCGATCGGACTGCTCCCGTTGGCGTCTGAAGGCGAGCGTACGTGAAACAAAGACGAGCGCTATCGGAAGAACATACATCGAAATGGCATAGGCCACCCACCGGAGCGTAGTGTAACTAAAGTGTGCTAGCGGTTTACCGGGAAACAGGAAAGTATTGTGTAGCGAGACCGAAAGCTCTCGACCCAACATGACCCCGATGGCGGTAGCGGCCATAAATTGCAGGATATATTTATAGGTGTGTTTCAGGCGGGCCTCGCGGACGTTGCCGCCGAGCTGCTTCACGGTTGCCCATATATCATTCTCGCTTGCGCTCCCGAATACGACCAGAGAGGCGAGTAAGCGACAATGCAGACCGGTGAGGTGGTCCAGTTCCTTGATCAGGTTGATTGTCTTGGTATAGTGTGGTTCCGCTTCTTTCCAGACAGCCACTTTTTCCGACATTGCATTGTAGGAAATACAGATTTCCCCCCATTTCAGAGACGGTTCGCTGAATAAACGACGAAAGGACGATTGGTCAGCATAGTTCTGTATCTGGTCAAAAAGCAGGCAATTATGAGCCCATTTATACTCGACCGTGGCGCTGGATTTTTCGAAATCACCGGGGTCGAAGCTCGTCACCAGCAAGCGATTGGCGATTTGTGCTTTTAAGCTATCGTCGACCGCCGACAATCTCGAGGTAATGAGCGCGTTATAGACCTCTACCGCTTTGGTCGGAATTGCGAAAGCGTCATGGATGCTGTCCCTCAAAATAAGTAAGGGATTAAACCTGCTTTCCCACGAGATAAAAAATAGCAATAGCCCGGCGGCAATCAAAGGTATGATCGTATTTCCGTCCAAGCCATTGAGAAGATTCACCAATTCCCCAGACCGAAGGTTCTTCACGATGAGCGTCACAAGGGGTTCCAAGGGCAGCCACAGCCAGGTCAGTAACCAGTAAATGAGTGCCATAAACGTGCAGTACGATGCGATCCCTGCCCAGTAGGTGCTTCTGCGGACAAAATATTCGGGAAGTGTCGGTTCATCGCCTAGCTGAATGCGACGTTTTTGGAAGGACCGATAGGCGAGGAAGAATGCGGCCCCGGTTCCAAGAAACTGCACCGCAAAGTTAATCAAGAGTTCAGAAGTCATCGTGCGGCTGCTCCTACGTATTTTTCACAAGGTTTCGAGTTTAGAAAAAAAAGCCAAGTCCTGGCTGATTATAAACGCTCTTATTAAATAATTCCGGTCGTTTTTACCAACAGTAAAAACTGATAGCTAAACTATATGGGTGCTATGCGGTTCCTCTTTATATCACAAACATTTTTCGGCGTTATCTCGATAAGCAAAACCAGTGTGCAAGGTTTTTTTATTGGTATTTGTAAATAGCCATCATGTAAGCTTTACTATTTTAGTTATTAACTTATATATGCTTGAATCATAAATTATGTATCAAATGATATTAAAATTTTGGTTTGAGGAAATTGATCGATCACAATGGTGGTCAAAAAATGATAAGTTTGATCAGCGAATACGTGAAAGATTTGCAGAGATTCATGCAAAAGCAATTCGCTGTGAGCTTTTTGCTTGGAGAAAGGACTCAGAAGGGAGATTGGCTGAAATTATTGTTTTGGATCAGTTCTCAAGAAATATGTTTAGAGATTCACCTTTGTCTTTCGCTAATGATTCATTGG
>CAYVFT010000147.1:4692-6718 GCA_964450225.1 uncultured Crenothrix sp.
ATCCTCATAGAAATAAAATCTTAGGCAGGGCGCCAACCAAAGCAGAGATTGAATTTTTGAAACAGCCAGGTTCAGTATTTTAGGGAAACCGGAACCCTATAACCTGTCGAAAATGCGCGTCCGCTAACAGAATGAATGATAAAGGTTGTATCATGACTATTCATCAGCATTACCGAAAAAAACTGTTTACATCATCTGCTGTCTTTAACTAACCCAAACTATTTGGGGAAACCCTTTGGAAAACTACATTAATAAAACTGAGCCCGATTATCGCTGGCAACCCACCAAGGTTTTAAATGAGTCATGGGGGACAATTGGTCACTATGAACTGATAAGCCAGAACTGGCGTGGCCATAGTTGGACTCATCATTTAGTCATTGTAAGGCCTCTTTCAATCCGCAATCCTGACATAGCCTTCTTGAGTATTGCAGGCGATGGTAATGGTGAAAACCAAATTGATACCCTAAAAACCCTGGCGGAACGGAGCGGTGCAATTGCTGCGGTCTTAATGAATGTGCCCAATCAACCGTTCTATGAGGATCGGCGTGAAGATGCGTTGATCGTCTATACCTTTAATCAATATTTAAAGACCGGCGATGAAACTTGGCCTTTGCTCTTTCCTATGGTCAAAAGCGCTGTCAAAGCAATGGATGCCATTCAGGACATTGTTAAGCTAGAGCATAAGCAACAAATAAACCGTTTTGTTATGAGCGGAGCCTCTAAAAGAGGCTGGACGACTTGGTTGGCAGCGGCTTTCGATAAACGTATAACAGCCATTGCGCCGATGGTTATCAACACCCTCAACTTGAAAGCGCAGCTGCAGTGGTCGGAACAGATATACGGCAAACAACGCACAAAATTAAAAGATTACACGGAATTGAATCTGCACAGAAAACTCGACGACGAAGCGATGCAGAAACTGCGCAGTTGGATCGATCCTTATGCCTACATTCAACGTTTCTCTATGCCGAAACTATTATTACTGGGCACTAACGATCCCTACTGGACGGTAGATTCATTGCGCCATTACTGGCATGATTTGCCGGAACCCAAACTGATCTACCAGACACCCAATGCCGGTCATGATCTGAATGGTGGTGTCCAAGCTATGCAAACTTTAGCCGCTTTTTTTGAATTGATTGCAGATCAAAAGCCCTTACCGAAAATAGCGTGGGAATTTAACAATGTAGCCAATACCCACATGAACGCTCAGGTTGAGAGCAGTGACCACGCCGGCACTATCAGCTTATGGACTGCCCATTCTGATGATCGGGACTTCCGGGATAATCAATGGACAGCGCAAACACTGAACATTACTCGCGGCAGTAGTCATGCCAAAGCATCAATCCCCTTGCCCAAGTCAGGATACCAGGCTTATCTTATGGAGGTTGAACTCAAAACCGATACCGGCCACCCCTTCAAACTATCGACCCGAGTTCATGTGTCCCCGGACACTAAGCCCTGTGATTGATCCAGCGCAGAAAACCCCAAAAACCATCCATCATCACCGATATGGCACATTCGTCGTGGATGGCGATCTGTATAATTGAAAGAAGCATTCATTATCAAAATACAATCATGACTAAAAATATTTATCAAAAGCCATCGCAGCAAACTCAAGAGGAAGCGTTGAAAATAGCCAGAGGAACTCAACGTCCCGCGCAAACCAAAGAACAAACCAGACAGATTGCTCAAGGCATTCAAAAAGGAATTGATCTATACAAAAAACAGCAAAAAGGAAAAGCTAGAGACTTGAACAGAAAACTCAAAAAAATATCAAGTCGAAAAGACCAACCGATTGAGTCGGATGATCATGAAATACAAGCGAGTATAGTTTATCGACAGCACTGGCTTCCTTGGCTGCTACTGTTTCTGACATGGCTGGGCGTGGGCATTTATTTTCTAGGTTGAATAAGTTCCGCTGAACGCTATAACAATTGTTTATCAATGCCGTGGCACTGAGCTTCTGTAGCTGGACATACCCGCAAATCGCGGCAAGCTCAAAATTAGTTTTTATTATTTTGCG
>CAYVFT010000148.1:0-6658 GCA_964450225.1 uncultured Crenothrix sp.
ATTCAAAATGAGGCACATTGAATCAATAATTTGCATGATGTAAGTTTAACCGCCTTGGCTGATAACTCTTCGCTCAACCGCTGTACTGTCCTTTATATGAGAATTACCCAAAATAAATACGGTTACCGGCTGGTTTTAGCGCTGGAAAGCTTTACACTTCTGATCTATTCGAGTTTTACAGCAAATGCCACGGATATAGACCCAAAGTCTTACAGCAACATTCCAGTCAACGTCAATTTTTTAACTTTCGGATATGCTTACACTACTGGCAGCGTATCCTTTCCCCCACCGGTACCTATAAGCAATGGAAAATTGGACTTTCATACTGCGATTGCTGCATATTCGCGTTCACTAGATATTTTCGGCCTGTCCGGTAAAATCGATGCAATTTTGCCAGCTGCCTGGATTTCCGGAAAAGCGGATGTACTGGACGAACCGCAAAGTCGAAACATTTCCGGTTTTGCCGATCCCCGCGTACGCTTTTACGTAAATTTCTTCGGCGCCCCGGCAATGTCGATGAAGGACTTTTCGAACTATCGGCAGAACCTTATCGTCGGCGGCAGTTTGACAGTAGTAGCGCCGGGCGGACAGTACGATCCCGACAAAGTGATCAACGTCGGTTCTAATCGCTGGGCATTCAAACCGGAACTTGGCATGTCGAAGACATTCGGCCCTTTGACCGTTGAAGTCGCTACCGGGGCCTATTTTTTTACCGAAAACAGCCAGCCTTTCCAGGGTAACACTCAACAACAGGATCCGCTTTTTACCTTCCAAGGGCATCTCATCTACAATTTTGTGAAGGGTATCTGGGGGGCATTCGATGTCAATTATTACAACGGCGGCCGAACCCAGAGGGACAACAAGTCGCTGGACAACCGTCTCGAAAGCTGGCGAGTTGGCAGTACCCTCTCGCTTCCTGTTAGCCGTCAGCATTCAATCAAGTTGTATGGAAGCACCAGTATTTATAACCGGATCGGCAGCGATTTTGACATTGTCGGAATTGCCTGGCAGTATCGTTGGGGAGGCGGATTTTAAGCATCGCGTTGAGCTTAAAAAAACTTGATTAGCAAGAAATAAGTTGAATTGTTACCTGTTTTTTAACATAAATAACGTTTCTCTTCTATTCAATAAAAATGACGATCAGATCATTCGGAATACTATTCATGCTGTCACTATTGACGGGTTGCAACAGCGCGGGCTTGTTGGTAGTCAACCTGCTAGCCGGTTTTGATAATTATCATGTTTACGAAAATTTATCATACGGCTCTGAAAAACAGAATGTTATGAATGTTTATGTGCCTGAAACCGAAAATATGTCCGGTCAGACTGAAAGGCTGCCGGTCGTCGTTTTTTTTTATGGTGGATGCTGGGGCGGTTGTAAAACGTTAACCAAAGAACAGTATGTTTTTGTCGCTCAGGCTTTGACTGCCAGGGGTTACTTGGTTGTTATTCCCGATTATCGGCGCTATCCAGAGGTTAAATTTCCTCAGATAATCGAAGATGCCACGCAAACGGTAGAGTGGATTAAAAAGAATATAGGCCAATACGGCGGCGATTCCGATCGTTTATTTTTAATGGGTCATTCAGCCGGCGCCCAACTGGCGGCCATATTGACTTTAAATGAACGTTATCTCTTGCCGGACACCTGGAGCAGTCTTCGTGGATTTGTCGGGTTGGCTGGACCTTATGACTTTCTGCCTTTTACCGATGAGTATCAGCGAGTCGTATTCGGTCCGGAAGAAAATTATCCGGCATCGCAACCGGTCAATTTTGTCGGCGGCAATGAGCCTCCCTTGCTTTTACTCTATGGAAACGATGACGACACTGTGCGATCTTACAATATCGAAAGTCTGACGAAAAAAGTCAAGCAGGCGGGCGGATGTGTTGAAACGCATTATTACGATGGCTTGGATCATGCGGGCCTCATCGGGGCACTGGCTTTACCGTTGCAAAACAGCTCATCGGTACTTAGCGATATTGCCGGTTTTTTAGGTCGTCATGCCCATAATCGACGCAGCTGTTGACTGTCGGTTGACTTTTACCCTGAGCTGGTAAACTTAATGCTAACCAACGAAAAGGTGTGATCATGAATATTCTAACTTTACTGGCGGGCATGTTGTTATTATCAGTTTCAACAGCCGGGGCACAACCTTGTTCTGATTTGCTGAATTATAAAATGAGCAAATTAAGATCCAGCGAACAGCTTGATTTTTGCCAGGCATTTCAAGGCAAGGTGATTCTGGCAGTCAATACTGCCAGCAATTGCGGCTATACCCCACAATTTAAAGGCCTGGAAGCACTGTATCAAAAATATAAAGACTAGGGCCTTGTGGTTGTCGGCTTCCCCTCCAATGATTTCAATCAGGAGTTTGCTGAACCGGAAAAAACCGCCAACGTCTGTTATATCAACTACGGGGTCACTTTCCCGATGATGGAAAAAAGTGCGGTTCAAGGGCCGGCGGCCAATGCATTTTTTCAAAAACTGATTAAAGCCACCGGCCATGAGCCTGAATGGAATTTTAATAAATATCTGATTGGCCGGGATGGTTCATCCATTGAGGCTTTTGCCAGTAATGTCACTCCCGAACTACTGGATTCTAAAATAAGCTCACTTCTAAGCCCAAAATAGCTTTTAAATCTAACCCCCTTCCCGGCTAATTGCCGGCTTTTTGGTAACCGCCAGCGGTTTTTGATGACAGGCAAGTTGATCTTTTTTTGTAACTATTCAGCGCCTGTCAAGTATGTAGTGTTTGGAGCCGCTTTGGATTGCAATATCCGCTGTGGGAGCGACGCCCACGTCGCGACAGGCAGCTTCAAATCGCGACGAGGGCGTCGCTCCCACTGACGGTTCCCAATATGCTGAATGGTTACTTTTTTTAATGATTTCCGGGTAAGTGCTTCGTGTAAGGATTTAATGAGTATGCGTAACGTTGGACTTTACTGGTTTGGTAATGACTTGCGGGTTCACGATAATGCCAATCTGTTAAAAGCAGCGGCTGAAGTTGATTATTTGCTCTGTATTTATTGTCTCGACCCGCAGTGGCTGTTGCCGAATCGATATAGTTTGGCAACGATGTCAGCCAATCGTTGGCGCTTTTTAAAAGAATCGCTGCTAGATCTGGATAAGCAATTACATCAACTGGGCCAGCATCTTGTGGTTTGTTATGACGCGCCCGTCAAAGCTATCAGCGATCTGGCGAGTGAGCATAAAGTGTCGTTGATTTATCGCAGCCGCCAAACCGGTTACTATGAAAATCAACAGTGGCTAACCCTTCAAAAGCACTTGCCGTTAGTACAGTTTGTCGAAGCAGACACCCTTAGTTTGTATGCCCTGGATCAATTGCCTTTTCCCCTGGCAAAATTACCCGGCACGTTTACGCAGTTTAAAAACGCCGTTGAACAATTGCCGGTCGACAAGCCGCTGCCGCAACCCGATTTTCTCCCATCCAGCCCGGTTCCGCAAACAGACTGGTTAGGGAATTTTCCGGACTATTTAATATTGACTTCAGACTCTGAGCAGGAAAGCGTTTTTCATGGCGGGGAAACAGCGGGGTTAAAGCAGCTCACGGATTATTTTGCTACCGATTGCGCAAGTCACTACAAAGAACGCCGCAATGAACTGGATGGCTGGGAAAATTCAAGCAAATTGTCGCCCTGGCTGGCTAACGGCAATGTCTCGGTCCGGCAAATTTGTTTCAATTTAAACAACTACGAACAAAAAGCCGGTGCCAACGAATCCACCTACTGGCTATTTTTTGAATTGTTATGGCGCGAGTATTTTCATTGGTATGCCCATAGCCATGGCAAACGCCTGTTTGCTTTTCAGGGTATCAAGCAACAAAAACCCTTAACCAGTTTTTACCCCGAGCGCTTCGGGAAATGGTGCCGTGGCAACACTCCGTATCCCCTGGTAAATGCATGCATGAGACAACTCAATGCCACCGGTTTTATGTCCAATCGTGGCCGCCAGTTGCCTGGTCAATGAATTAGCCGTCGACTGGCGTTATGGCGCGGCCTATTTTGAGCAGCAACTGCTGGATTATGATGTGGCCTCCAACTGGGGTAACTGGCAATATCTGGCATGCGTTGGTGCTGATCCTCGCGGCAAACGGCATTTCGACCTGGACAAACAAACCCGGCAATACGATCCGGAAGAACGCTTTATTAACAAGTGGCAAGGCCGTATTAAAAATTTGCCCCTGGATTCTGTCGATGCCGCCGATTGGCCTCTTGTTGCCGGGTGAGTTTATAGTGACGGTTTTCGCAAACGTCGAGAATTTTCGCAACCGGCCTGACAGGGCGGTGATTTTTTACTATGTTGTCAACAACTATGGAGCATGAGCAATGAAAGCTATCTGGAATAACACCCTCATTGCCGAGAGCAATGAAACCGTAAAACTTGAGGGAAATTATTATTTTCCGCCCGATTCCGTAATAACCCAATTTCTGCGTGACAGCAGTACACACACGACCTGCTCATGGAAAGGCAAGGCAAGTTATTACGATATTGTCGTGGACGATGAGATCAATAGGGATGCGGCATGGTATTATCCCGAGCCGAAACAGGAGGCGTTAAACATTAAAAACTATGTTGCTTTCTGGCATGGCGTAGAGGTCAGCCAATGAAGCGCCGGGCTGATCAAATATTGGCCGGTGTAATCTGGCTATGATGAATTTCAAAGCATGAGAACAAACCACCCTGCCTCATCCAGCCTCATCGCATTGAGCGAGTCTTTTTCCCTAGTGCGCCGGCAGAGTGTCGAGCTATGCGAACCGCTCCTTATTGAGGATTATGTCGTCCAGACCATGCCCGATGTCAGTCCTCCCAAATGGCATCTTGCCCATGTCAGCTGGTTTTACGAGACCTTTATACTGGCGCCTTATCTGAAGGACTACCGGCCGTTTAATCCTCAATTCAATGACCTCTTGAATTCTTATTACCAGGGAATCGGCAAACCGTTCCCAAGAGCGGAACGGGGCTTTCTTTCACGGCCATCAGTTGCCGAGGTATACAGCTATAGAGCGCACATCGATGCACAGATAAACAAATTGATAGCGAACCTGGATTGCCATCGGGACAGCTTGAAAATACGGGAATTGATCCTGCTCGGCTTGAATCATGAACAGCAGCATCAGGAATTGCTGATGACTGATATAAAACATATTTTGGGAAGCAACCCTTTGCTTCCGGTATACATCAATAATAATGCTCCACCAGCACAGAATTCGACCTTGGCTTTGAATTGGGTCAAGCTGCCGGGAGGTAAGGTTGCCATCGGCCATAAGGGACAAGGTTTTTGTTTTGATAATGAATCACCTCGTCACAACGTGCTTTTGAACGATTATTTTCTGGCCAATCGTTTGGTGACCAATGCGGAATACCTTCAATTCATGGATGATGGCGGCTATGACAAGCCATTGCTCTGGTTATCGGACGGTTGGTCCGCCGTTCAACAAGCGACCTGGAAAGCGCCTTTATACTGGCGGCAAGTCGACAAGACGTGGCACTGTTTTACACTGGAAGGCCTGAAACCGGTTGAGCCCGACGAACCGGTCTGCCACGTCAGTTATTTTGAAGCCGATGCTTATGCGACCTGGGCCGGCAAACGCTTGCCCACGGAAGCCGAATGGGAATATGCGACCGCTGAGGAAGATTTGACGCCAGGCAATTTCCTGGAATCCGGGCGTTTCCATCCACTGCCCGCAAGCCCCGGTAACAGGTTCATGCAACTGGGCGGTGATGTTTGGGAATGGACGCAAAGCCCCTATATAGCCTATCCCGGCTACCGGCAGCCGGAAGGCGCGATAGGCGAGTACAACGGTAAATTTATGTGCAATCAAATGGTGCTTCGCGGTGGGTCCTGTGTAACGCCGGTTCATCATATCCGTAAAACCTACCGTAATTTTTTTTATCCTCATAGCCGATGGCAGTTTATGGGCCTCCGCTTGGCAGATGACGCATGACGAAAACACCCTTGATTCATTTTCACGATTTTCATCCCACCTTGGGCAATTTCCGGGTCGATATCCTCGCAGGCTTGAAGGCTGATCAAAAATTCATTGCGCCAAAATATTTCTACGACCCCCAGGGTTCCATGCTGTTTGACCGGATTTGTGAGCTGCCGGAATATTACCTGACCCGCACGGAAATCGGCTTGCTAAAGCAATACGGTGATCAAATAGCCGCCGCCATCGGACCGGACGCCCTGCTCTTTGAACTCGGCAGCGGCAGTAGCCGCAAGATTCGTCTACTGCTCGACGCCATACGGCCAACATGTTACGTGCCGATGGATATTTCTAAAAATCATTTGATCCATTCCGCGAATTTGCTCGCGAAGGATTATCCCTGGCTTGAGGTTCATGCGATCTGCGTCGATTATGCTGGCCCCTGGAGCTTACCTCCAGGCTTAGAAGGCAACAACCGTATCGCCTTTTTTCCCGGCTCCAGCATTGGCAATTTAACATCTGAAGAAGCGGTGGACCTGCTAGGACGAATCGCTCAGCTCGTTGGTAATGATGGCGGCTTATTGATAGGGGTAGACCTGATCAAGGGCATCGGCGTTTTGGAGGCCGCTTATAATGATCAGCAGAAAGTGACGGAGGCGTTTAGGAATGGTAATTAAATAAGTTGAACAGAAGCAAATTTAAACCGACACGG
>CAYVFT010000149.1:0-6640 GCA_964450225.1 uncultured Crenothrix sp.
CGCCTAAATTTTATTGCCGTCCTCTCCGAAGACGGGCAGGAAGTCCGCTTATTTTGCTATTCTGAAGCCCGAGGCCAGAAAGAAGAGGCCATGCCCAAGCGTTTTTGTGAAGCTTTTGAAGCCGAGCTGGACGCCATTGTCGACGGTTTGTCCCGTCCGCGCACCGAAAAACGCATCACCAAACTGTGGGAGCGCATAGGCCAGCACTACCACATCGAACTACAGGCCGATGAGTCGGGAACAATCGCCACGGCACTGACCTGGACGAAACAAGCGAGCGAAGGCAGCCTCGTCACCCATCCCGGCGTCTACTGCCTACGCAGCAATGAAACCGCCTGGGATGCCGAAAAATTGTGGCGAACTTACCTCATGCTGACCGACCTAAAAGCGGTATTCCGCAGCCTCAAAAGCGAACTGGGCCTGCGCCCCGTGTTTCACCACAAAGAAGAGCGCGCCGATGGGCATCTGTTCATCACCGGTCTTGGCCTACCAGTTCGTGCAAACTATACGCCGCTGCCTGAAAGAGAGCGGCCAGCTTCCGGCGCGCCGACGGGCGCACCCTGCATGTCCGCAAAGCCACCCGCGCAGAGCCCGAGCAGTTGGCTATTTATCGTGCCCTAAACCTTGATTCCGCCCCCGGAGGTGTGTGCAAAACGATCGTATAATCAACCGACAATGGCCGCTATTTTTCAGAATGTAGTGCCACATGGGTTTTTTATGTAATGTATTGATTATAAATGTTTATTATCATTATTAAGTCTGGGCGTTGCCGCTCTAATGCTGCCATATTGAAACAGCGGGTACGAATAAGCTGACAAAATTGACGAAGCACTATAGAGCGGCAGTTTTATACTTCGTAGACTTCAGTTACTTTCTAGCTTCTTAAACCTTGGTGTCGGGCACCAAACACGGCGCTCTTGGCAACAGCTTCGCCTAAAGCGCCTATTGTTGGTATCGTTGCCAAACATTTACGCCATTATACAACGACATCCTTCCCTCTTTTTCTGCCAAAACCAGCTGGTTATCCAGCTCTATCGCCTGATTGCCAAACGACCGGTTATACATTTTTTCAGAAATTGAAAAATCGGATGAATCAATTCTAAAACGACTGTCTTCCAAAGCATCTTATTTTTTATGACTGTAATATTCGTTAACACTTATTGCAGTGAATTTGATTAATTTCACTATGTCATAATATGGTTTATCTGTTATTATTGTTATTTTTCAATTAGTTAATAAATAAATGAAAATTTTGACATCCATAATTCTTTTAATGAATTAAGAACCTCCACAAGACCCGGTTGTTACGTAAATGAACTGATTGTCCCTGGAACATTTGTACGTGAGCCGCGTAGCACTATTTCTAAAGAGAGATCACCGTGAAAAAATTTATTCCCTTCATCATCCTGTGTGCTTCTGCGCCACTAGCTAATGCCAGTACAGCATATGGCAGTCTCAGCAACTTCGACACCGTTAACGACACCGAACAGGAAACGCACGGTTTTGAAATCGAAATTGAAGACATACACAGTTCAGCCGTAACCTACACTTACGATTACAACCATACGGCACGCCAAAAATCAGTGAGGACAACACCGACCCCCTGCACCCAAAGGTGTTTATCCGTTATCAAAGCGGCAAAGATGCCAACGGTAACTATACCGCCTATACCGCAAAGCCTGACCCGCTTCATCCTATCGCCCCAACTGATGGTCATCAATGCACCAATCCCTCAGTTAACCTGGGTTGCGAGCATTTTGGCGTCGGTTACTATGGCAATGGCGTTGTGCATTACAATTGGTTGATTGATGATGGCTTCGGCAATCTGATTAAGGGCCCTGCGGTAAATGTGGCAACACCAACCTGGACTTATTATCCCCCGCAACCGGCATTAAATATTCCTGCACGTGTTCAGGCCGAAGTTAAAGCGCCAGAACCGCCTGAAGTTCATGTTAAGGAGTTTGGCGAGGCTATCTGGGTTAAAGAAATTCGCACAACCATCCACAACAACAAGCTCGTTAAGCTGGAAGATTTAGTGTCTGACGATCCAGACAAAGTGGATGATAAAAACTGGAGAAATGGCGAGCCGGACGAAGTTGAAGTTGAATTTGAACTGCTTCAGCAGGAATTCAATAACCCGGATAATAAGAGAAATGGCAATAAAGCCAAGAAAGAAAACTTGAAACAAGGTGACGAAGTCGTCACTCGCCGGTATGAATCTTTTAAATATGCAGGGCCCTACGATCCGGAAAGCAACGAAGCATTATGTGATAATTGGACGGAGATCTGGACACAGGCCGACCTTGATAAGTTAAAACCTGAATGTAAGGATGATAACGACCAACCGCTACCTGTATTAGGCGATTACATTGGCGCACAGATGGTCGAATACAAACGGGTAGCGCCGCTGGACCTGATTGAACATATTCAGGATGGAGATAAATCAAAGCCTTATCCGAAAAGAAAAGTCGTTGTTGGCGGTAACACACCTTATGTGACAACAATTACTTCAGGCGCATTGCCGAATGGCTTGAGTATTAACCCAAGTACCGGAGTTTTATCCGGTAAACCGCTAGCTGCAGGCACTTTTAATTTTACTGTCAATGCTGAAGACGCGAATCATAAGGTTATTGAAAAATCTTATAAGGTAAAGATTGTCCCCCCGGTGACCCTTAAAACCAACGCATTGCCTAATGGCAAAGTAAATACTGCATATTGGTTTAAATTAACTGCCTTCGGCGGCTACAAGCCTTATCAATGGCAGGTTAACAACTTGCCGTTTGGGTTAAGCCTGAATGCCAATGGCGTTATCAAAGGAAAACCCGCACCAGATTCACAAGGTGTTTATTCACCGAGCATCACCGTGACGGATGACACCGGCAAAACCTCCACCAGGCAATTGGCATTGACGATCAATCCTTAGTATTTATAGCCTTGTCGGGCACCAAACACGGCGTTCTAGGCGACACCTTTCGGTGCCCGACATTACGAGTTAAATTAAAGAATGATGGTGGAAGCCGTTTCTATATTTTACTATTGAGAATAGCTGGCATGCTTTTTATAGCCGGCATACAGCAATCAAGATCAGAAAAATATGACACGATACTGGCAAAAATTCAGCTTGCTTAGCTAAGCTATCTATTTTTAACTAGAAATCACCCAATTTTAAAGCGATTCAAGGAATTTAAGCAGTTGGCTTTTTTCCGTAGCGGTTAGCTCCTTAAATTGCGTAATGACTGTCGCAGATTCGCCTTGATGACGCTTGATGGCTTGGAGAGGCGTTAGCGCACTGCCGTCATGCAGTAAACGACTACGAGTGCGGAGTCCCCACAATGGTGCTGTACGCAGTTTATTTCGGGTGGACTGTCCGCCATTTTGGACGATACCGTCACCCGTACCGACATCGTGCAGCAGAAAATCGCTATAGGGATGGATGGTTTTATCTCCCAAGGCAGGCGGTACTTTGAATGTACCCGCATTAATGACTGTACCGACCGGCACAGTGGTGATTGTCGCGGTATGGCAAAGTCCGCAGCCTATTTCTTCAAAAAGTTGCTCGCCGGATAGGGCCTCTTCGGTAACAGCTAAAGTTGAATCACGCGGCGGAGCTTTGGTAGCCCGCACAAATTCGGTCAGTAGCGCAACGCCCCAGCCATTGTTTTCCGGATCGGCCATGGTGTCGAATTCGGCTACGGAACGACCGTTTGCCGTGTTTTCGGTAGGAAAAAGCGCATTGGTTATGCCCATTTCGCTGCGAAAGGCTTCGGCGTTAAAAGACAGCAGGCTGGCATGCTGACTTTTCCAACCGAACCGGCCAACACGTTTGGCGCCGGGTACTTCAATCACATCAACCATAACAACCTGACCGTGAATCTCGCCATTGCTCTGTTGCGATTGGCGTTTGGCAATTTCCCTAAGCGTATCGTCGCCAATGGCCTCTACAAAACCGCTACCCAAGGTATTCGTCGACAGTCTTGATGTTTTCACGTTCCATTTATCAGATACTTTGGATTGCAAGGACGCGTCGGTTGCACGATCATGAATCACCGAGCCGCCGGGCGGTTCAATAAACTTTTTGCCGTCGAAAATACCGGCACGCAAGGCAGAAACTTGGCTGCTGCCGCCAGTGACCGGATTGGTATGGCATTCTGCGCAGGACTGGGCATTAAACACGGGGCCGAGTCCATTGGCGATGGTGCGTCTTTCTTCAAACAATTCTTTGTCGTGCTCGAAATCACCTTGGCGTAGGAAGCCGTTAGTCAATCCGTCAAATCCTGCCGGTGCTTCGGTCGCTTGACTTACCGCTGTCTGTATACTTGCTAAAATGATTAACAATGCGGTACCTTTCAACTTTGGATTAAATTTTTTCATCATCTTTTTTTATTTATCTGTGTGTACATTCCTTAATTTTCCCTTTGTGCTAGGGATGAGTAATATTCACTCACCCCCAAAGGCAGAAATAATCCGGGAATTTATAGATTATTTACTAATTGCTTGTTTACATACACATATCAGGCATATCTTCCATAGGTGTACAAACCTCTTTCCCATGGGCATCTAACATTGTCAACCAGCCATCCCCCAAGCTAACTACATAAAGTGTACCTGTATTGGGATTGTAGTGAATGTCATGGGGCGCTGAACCTCTTGTACATGCGCCAAAGTTTTCACAACCACCCGGTATCAGTTCGCCTGAAGTTACCGCGACCGGCTTACCCATTTCTTTATTCGTCTTGCCATTAATGACTGATACCGTGCCATCATTTGAATTGCTGACATAGATTAAATTCTCTTGTTCATTAACGGTGATCCCAATAGGCATAGACCCCCATGACTCGCAGGCATCCAATTTACCTGCTTCATAACACCCCTCTGGCGTTTGCAGCCCTGAACCGACTGGCACTTTTGTAATAACTGCGTTGGTTTTGCCATCAATAACTGACACCGTGCCTTCTTGCCAATTATCGACATAAATACGATTTGTTTTTCCATTAACCGCTATGGCATTGGGCACATGGCCGGTAGGTATACGCGAACCTACAATCTTATTGGTCAACGTATTAATGACTGTCACCGATTTTTCTGTGTAACTGATGACATAAAGCCTATGTGTCTTTTGGTTAATCACCGAGTCTCCAGGGGAGGAGCCTAATGTCGTGCAGGGATTGTTGTTGTCCCAGGGATTACAACCGGCTGGCGTGGGAGCCCCTGTACCAATAACAATATTTTTTTTCACCTTGCCACTGGCTATATCGAACACAGAGACTGTGCCGCTGTGCATATTACTGATATAAGCGGTGTTGGTGGACTCATCAATTGCCAATGCGGCAGGGTGATAACCAACGGCTGCGGGCGTACCCACAAAGGTTTTAGTTTTACGGTCGATAACGGCGACCTTGCCGTCGACGATATAACTGACAATGATTTGGTCGGTTTTTTTATTGTAGGCTACGCCGTTAACAGCGCCACCGAGATCTATGGTTTCCTTCACCTTTTTTGTTGAGCCATCAATGATGTAAAGTTGTGCTGTTGATGAGTTTGCATGTGGGGCATAAATTTCATCGGCAACCTCGTTTATGGCAGTTACAAAAACACCTTTTCCAATCTGAACAAGCCCGGAAACTTGAGGTGGTGTTGGTGCTGCGATCGCGCCGTTGGTTATTGCCAGCATCGAAAACATTGCTGTAGTAACCGTGAATTTAATTATGTATTTATGCATTTTCAAGCTCCTGATTTGTTTGATATTATCTGAAGATATTAAAGACCCCATAAAGGGTATCCCAATATGTTGAAGCATGATTTATGCCAAACTGATAAATACGAGTTAGGAACCGCAATAAAATCGGGTATCATGTTATTTTATATATAGTTAATATGATTTTGACTTTAGGTGGCCAAACTTTTACCAACGTAATTGTAAACTCCCAAAATTACCGAATTTTCCATATTGGACTCGGACTTTTATGTCATTTAACACATTTTTCACATTCTTACGGGGAATCTATACCGCTATTTTCAAGGTCTTCGGCAATAGTGAAGTCATATAACATGTTTTGATGTGTTATATGGCATAGATTGGACGAATGTATCCGTTGCCAGACATTACGTCATTAGAAGAAAAAATGATGATCGCTAAACTGTAAAGCCGTTTCGATATTTGACCATTGGGAATAGCTGGCATGCTTATTATGACCGGCAGTCACAAGGTTGCTTCGCAAATCACACCATCTCACCCGACTCATTAAAATAAATATCCCTGACTTCATCATCTTCAGTGATTTGCGCATGTTTTAAAGCACCAGACTCGTGATATTGATATTGATGTTCTGATTCAACTTCGCCATAGATGCTGACCTTAGCAACCGCGTCATGAATATACTTCGTCAGTTCAGCCCGGACCAGGAAATATACTCGGTTGATGAATCGTTTATTTCAATGTCCGGATTTGCAGATAGAGACTTAACCCATTACGGCAAAGAGATAAAAGCTACCGTTTTACAGTGGGCTGGAATGCCTGTATGCGTTGGCATCGCCAGCACAAAATCTTGGCCAAACTGGCCAACCATTGTGCCAAAAAACGGCCGGAATATTCAGGGGTGTGTAACTTCAATGCCATACCCATCAATAGCCTCAAGCCAAT
>CAYVFT010000150.1:0-6619 GCA_964450225.1 uncultured Crenothrix sp.
AGTAGTGCTACTTGATACGAAAGCAAATGCGCGCAATCAATTTGCCGGCAGCATAGGAGATGAATAATGAAACTGCCTCTTACAACAAAACCCGCTCTATACCGCCTTTTGCTGCCTGCTTGATGTAGGTTTTCATCCAGTTCTTACCCAGCACGTTCTTGGCGATTTCTACGACAATGTAATCCACTTCCAACTGGTCAACGTCTTCCTTGTAACGCTGCAAGCCCTGTACGCAAGACGGGCAGGTGGTCAGCATTTTAATCGGGCCGTCGAAACCGTCAGCGCGCAGTTTGGCGCTGTCTGCTGCTAACTCGGAGGACTTACGGAAACGCACCTGGGTGGAAATATCAGGACGCGCAACCGACAAAGTTCCCGACTCCCCGCAACAGCGTTCGGACTTATTGACCGTCTGGCCGATCAAGCCGTTCACGGTCTTCATGGCGTCCTGTTGTTGCAAAGGGCTGTGGCATGGGTCGTGATACAGATAACGGTCGCCATTTATACCGTCCAGTTTTACGCCTTTTTCCAACAGATATTCATGGATGTCGATCATGCGGCAGCCAGGGAAAATCTTTTCGAATTCATAATCCTGCAACTGATCCAGGCAGGTGCCGCAACTAACCACTACGGTTTTGATGTCCAGATAGTTCAAGGTGTTGGCGACCCGGTGGAACAACACGCGGTTATCGGTGCTGATTTTCTGCGCCTTGTCGAACTGGCCAGCGGCGCGTTGCGGATAGCCGCAGCACAAATATCCCGGCGGCAATACGGTCTGCACGCCGATTTCATAAAGCATGGCTTGTGTGGCCAAACCGACCTGGGAGAACAAACGCTCTGAACCGCAACCGGGGAAATAAAACACCGCTTCGGAATCGGCGCGGGTTTTGTTTTGGTCGCGGATAATCGGTACGATCTCGTTGCTTTCTATGCCCAGCAGCGCGCGTGCCGTTTTGGAAGGCACGTCATCTGGCATTTTGCGGTTGGTGAAATGAATCACATACTCTTGCAGCTTGGGCTTTCCGGTTGATGAAGGCGGTTGCGCCACTTGCACCTTGCCCCAAGGTTTTAAGAAAAAATGGCCTATGCGCTGGGCTTTATAAGACCATTCAATCAGCAGCTTGCGCATGATTTTAATGTTGCCGGGACTGCTGGTGGACAGGAATGCAATTGCCGCCGTCTTCACGGGGTTAAAGCTTTGCTTGCCCATTTTTCGCAGCAGATTGCGCATATTCATCGAGACTTCGCCAAAGTCTATGTCGACCGGGCACGGGTTGAAGCACTTGTGACATACTGTGCAATGCTCCGCCACGTCTTCAAATTCTTTCCAGTGAGTGATGGATATGCCGCGCCGGGTCTGCTCTTCGTACAAAAAGGCTTCAATCAGCAAGGAAGTCGCCAGAATTTTATTGCGTGGCGAATATAAGAGATTGGCCTGCGGCACATGCGTGGAGCACACGGGCTTGCATTTGCCGCAACGCAGGCAGTCTTTTACGGAATCGGAAATAGCGCCGATATCGCTTTGCTGCATAATCAGCGATTCAAAGCCCATCAGACTGAACGAAGTGGTGTAGGCTGCGTTCAGGTCTGCGCCCGGCATCAGTTTGCCGCGGTTGAATCGGCCTTCGGGATCGACTTGCTGTTTGTAAGCATGAAAACTCGCCAGTTCTTCGTTGCTTAGAAATTCGTACTTGGTAATACCGATGCCATGCTCACCCGAAATAACGCCACCCAAGGCGCGCGCCAAGCCCATAATGCGCACCACGGCGGCATTGGCTTCCTGTAGCATTTCGTAGTGGTCAGAGTTGACCGGCAAGTTAGTGTGCACATTGCCGTCACCGGCATGCATGTGCAGTGCCACAAATACTCGGCCGCGCAGGACTTCTTTGTGAACAGCCTCGATTCGCTCGATGACCGGGCGGAAATTGTCACCTTCGAAAATCTCGGTGAGCCATGGCAGCAATTCCTGTTTCCAGGACACCCGCAAGGAACGGTCTTGCAGACGGTGGAACAGGGTTGGCTGTTCGGTACGGTTAGTCAGTTCAGTAACGCTGATGCCGCGCTCTTGAAACTGGACTTCGGCCTCTTGCAAAGGCAAAGCCAGATTGTCATAAAGCCATTGCCAGCGTTCACGCACGGTGTTGACCGCATTTAAAGCCAAGTCGCGGCGGTCGCCCAAAAGATCGGTTTTGTCTACGTTGTCTTCATAGGCGCGTAGCGGCAAATTACTCGCCAAGAGTTGGCTGAGTGCATCGCACAAGCGTAATTTATTGCGCAGTGACAGTTCGATGTTAATGCGTTCGATGCCGTCGCAATAATCGCCCATGCGCGGCAAAGGGATCACCACGTCTTCATTGATTTTAAAGGCATTGGTATGTTTGGCGATGGCGGCGGTACGCGCACGGTCCAGCCAGAAAGTTTTGCGGGTTTCGGGGCTGACCGCGATAAAACCTTCCGCATTGCGCGCATTGCACAAGCGCACGACTTCCGAAGCCGCCAAAGCGACTTGCTTATCGTCATCACCGACAATATCACCCAGCAACACCATTTTTGGACGGCCACGATGCTTGGCTTTGCTGGCATAGCCTACGGCTTTGACATAACGCTCGTCCAGATGCTCAAGTCCAGCCAGCATTACGCGCGCTTCTCCGTCTTTGGGCAAAGCGCCTAAATAATCGCGGATCTCTAAAATGGCAGGGACAGCCTCACGTACCTGACCATAAAACTCAAGGCAAAACGTGCGCGTATGTGCCGGCATTTTGTGCAAAATCCAGCGCGCCGAGGTGATGATGCCGTCACAGCCTTCTTTTTGTATGCCGGGCAAACCGCCCAGAAACTTGTCGGTTACATCCTTGCCCAGCCCGTCTTTACGGAATGCTGTGCCCGGAATAACCAGTTGTTCTTCTGACAGCAACTGCTTTCTCTTGGCGTCGAAACGCTTCAGATTAAATATCACTTGCTCCTGCTCATGGATTTTGCCCAGATTGTGCTTGAAGCGTTCAACCTCCAGCCAGTTACCATCAGGCGTCACCATCCGCCAGGATGCTAAATTGTCCAGTGCTGTTCCCCATAACACGGCTTTTTTACCGCCCGCATTCATGGCTACATTGCCGCCGACACAAGAGGCATCCGCTGACGTGGGATCACAGGCAAATACCAGACCGGCATTCTCGGCTACCTCCATGACGCGCCGTGTGACTACGCCCGCATCGGTATCAATGGTCGCGTAAGTCTGATCGATTCCGGGCAAGCTCGATGCCATTTCCACAGGGCCGATTTTCACCAGTTTTTCAGTATTGATAACGGCAGAATAAGCGGTCAAAGGCACTGCGCCGCCGGTATATCCTGTACCGCCACCGCGAGGAATAATAGTGAGCCCGAGCTTGATGCAATCACGCACCATAGGGCCGACTTCCTCTTCCGAGCATGGATATAACACCACAAACGGATACTCCACCCGCCAGTCTGTTGCGTCGGTCACATGCGACACGCGGGCAAAACCATCGAAACAGATATTGTCCCTGCGGGTGTGTTTGGATAACAACGCCAAAGCTTTCTTTCGCATTTCCCGGGTACGGTCGAAATGAGCTTCGAAAGCATCAACGGCCTGCTGAGCGGCTTCCAGCAACAGCGCAACCCGCCGGGCCCGATCAGGATATTCGTTTTCATGCTCGGCCTGACGTTTCTTCATCTGCCGAAGACGGTGGCGTAACGCTTCCAGTAATGCCCGGCGGCGTTTGCGGTTATCCAGCAGATCGTCCTCAAGATAAGGATTGCGCTGCACCGCCCAAATATCGCCAAGCACTTCAAAAAGCATTCTGGCGGAACGGCCGGTTATCCGCTCTTGACGTAGCGATTCCAGCAGTTGCCAGCTCTTTTCACCCAGCAAACGGATGACGATTTCACGATCAGAAAAAGACGTATAGTTATAGGGAATTTCACGTAGCCGTGTTGGCGACGCATCGGAAAACAAGGAGGGGAATTTTGAATCCACTGATATTCTGCATAATGACTTGGTTGACAGAAGCTATTGTAACACTCGCGGATGTGGGCGAAAATACCATTATCTGCTTTGGCTCAGTGATATTTAACGGGCTATAAATAAATACTTGCTTAGTAATATGCTTCACCCAGGCACAAGCATTAAGTCAATGGGCGGCGTATACTGAGCTCTAAATCAACAATCAGGGGCATGTCATGTTGATGAATCGCATTCAGTTTCAGCCGGGCTTGCCGAGACTCAAGCTTCCCAAACAGTCCTGTACCGAAATACAATTTGAGACCTAGTTAGAGCAACTACGATGAAGATTACTGATTTCTGGCGTGTTAGCTGGTCATGGAATCGACTAGGTAAGGTACTGTTCAGTCCGAAACCTGAGGGACTTGATTCTAAAATAGAGGAGGTCAAACCGCATCTGCCAGTTCCCGTTTTTTGGCTATTAGGCAAAACTCAGTCGGGTAAAACGTCTCTGATTCGCGCATTAACCGGCAACGATACTGTGGAAATAGGCAACGGTTTTCAGCCTTGCACCCAAACTTCACGCTTTTATGATTTCCCCTCGCGCAGCCATCCCATGATCCGTTTCCTCGACACGCGAGGAATAGGAGAGGCTACTTACGATCCGACCGAAGACTTGGCCTGGTGCGCAGGTCAAGCGCATCTGTTGCTGGTGGTGCTGCGCGCAGTGGATATGAATCAAGCCGGGGTGGTTGCGGCTGTGAAGGAAATTCATGCACAACATCCAGACTGGCCCGTCGTGGTGGTGCAGACCACCCTGCACGAGGGTTATGCCACGCCCGATGAAGAGCACATTCTGCCTTATCCGTATCAACAAACACCTTTCCCCGTTGTTGTGCCCCATGGGCTGGCTCAGGTATTACTGCATCAGCGCGATTGGTTCAAGTCACTCCAGGTTCATTTTGTTCCGGTCGATTTTACCCTGGTAGAGGATGGCTACGATCCAGTCGATTACGGCTTGGACGCTTTATGGGAGACCATAGAAACCGTGTTGCCTGAAGGCGTGATCGGGCTGTTACGTGGCTCAGAACAGCATAAGGAACTGCTTGATTTTCATGCCCAGCAAGCGCATCCACACATCATCGGCTACGCGATTTTGAACACCGGAGTGGGCGCAATTCCGTTACCGGCAGCGGGTTTGCCGCTGGTGCTGGCGGTGCAGGCCAAGCTTTTCCACAGTATTGCCTCGATCTACGGGCTACAACTGACCCGCAGACTTTATGCCGAATTCAGCACGCTGCTAGGCGCCGGCATCAGTGCAGGACTGCTGGGACGTGAGTTGCTCAAACTGGTACCTGTTTACGGATGGGCGTTGGCTGGTGTTTATTCCGGCGCCATGACCTACGCGCTGGGCAAGGTTTTTTGCGTCTATCTTTCTGGTGTCAAACGTGGCGCTTTGCCCGACCGCGCGACCTTGCAAAAAATTTATGATGAAGCCTTTGCCCATGCCCGTCAACTCCTCAAAACCAGGAGTAGCTAAACCATGCCAATTCAGCTAACGCGCTTCGGTATCATACTGGGTCTGCTGTTTTTGTTACCCTGGCTGGCTTTGATAGTACTGGGCGGACGTTGGCTTTGGGAACATGGCTGGCTTTTCTATGGTATAGGAGTTTTGACAGCATTCTTCCTAATTTTGATCAGCCTGTTACGCTGGCGTAGCAGGCAGACAAAAGCGCTGGTTATCGAGCCCTTGGCGATTCCCCCCAACCCAAACTGGCCAGACGCCGCCCAACCCGCCTGGACGGCGATTGAGCAACTGGCGAAAACCTGGTCGACTCGCACCGATCTTTTTACCGATCAGGGTACTGTGCTGAAACTGAGTAACGAAGTACTGATTACTGTTGCCAGGCAATTTCACGCAGATTCCAAAAATCCCGTCATGGAATTTCCTTTACCTTATCTGCTCAAGCTGATCGCGCTGGTCTGTGAAGATATTCAGCATGAAGTACTGGACAAGATTCCCGGCAGTCACGCCGTGAATGTCGGTGATTTACTGCGCTATAAACAGTGGTATGACACACTGGGAACGATGAAACAAGCCGTTGAAATTGGCCATTTCTTCTTCAATTGGCCAAGCGCAGCCTTAGGCAAATTACGCGGCTCGCTTTTGGGAAAGGGTCTAAATTTAGTGACGGAGGAATTACGCCATCGACTGGTTGATGCCTATATCCGGAAACTGGGTTTTTATGCCATTCAACTTTATAGCGGCCAGCTTACCCTGGATACCATGGTGCCGACCGATACCTTGACCCAGTATGCAAAACAGGATATCGAACAGGCCGAGCATGTTACCGAATCAGTGGAGCCGCTACGCATACTTATTTTGGGACAGATCAGCGCCGGAAAATCCAGCCTGATCAACGCCCTGTTTGGAGAAATCAAAAGTGCTGAAGGTCTGTTGCCCACCACACCCGAGATTACGCCTTATGTGCTGGAGCGCGATGGCTTGCAACAGGCCATTGTGCTGGACAGCCCCGGCTACGGTGGTTTGACGCACGATCAGGTTCCTGATGCCTTAAAGCAGGAATGGGACAAAGTGGATGTGATCCTGATGGTTTGCAATGCCGCGCAAGCTGCACGGCAGGACGACGCCCAACAGCTTGA
>CAYVFT010000151.1:0-6604 GCA_964450225.1 uncultured Crenothrix sp.
CGATTCCGGCACCGTTGCCGGGCCGGGGCCAAAATTATAAACCCTACTCATCATGCTCTCCTGGTATAAAGACAACAGCTTATTTGCCTATTCCGCTGTTGTTGGAATAAATATTGTATAAAGATTAAATTAAAGTACCGTTATCAATAAATGATATTAAAAGATAGCTTTATCTACCTTATAGATAATTGCAGAAATTATTATAATTGAATTGGAATCAATTATTTGTATTAGCAAGGCACGGCAGGCTTAGTCAGAGATTTCTTAAATCTCGCGGCATCAACAATCAAAAAAATCACCGCACACGATGCAAACAATTAAATAGAATTATGATCTCGCCTCATGAAATCAGAATTGTCGCGACCAAGCGAACTGATTGGACACTTGATACATTTCCAGCTCAATAGACTGCCCCGGACTTAAGGGATTTGGCCCCGTCACCGACTTGAGAGGCGAATACATGAAAGCAAAGCTGAGATCATCATGATCAGTTAAAGCATAACTAAAACCAGTGGTTAAGTGCCATTCCTGAACTCCGGGAGCCAAAATGTTAAACAACACCTGTGAGCTCTCGATAGGTTGTGCTCCATAACTCAAACCGGCACGCAGGGTCCGTTTTCGCTTTGTTGCCATTGCACGCCCAGTTTATAGATAGTCATGTCGTTCCAGCCGAACCCCGGACCATTATCAGCACCTAAAGGAATTCCTTTGTAAGTTCATGATTATTTGTTGCCGAAATTTGAAACTCAAACAAATTTGGAATACTTTCATAATTTCGAACCCTACATAATATGTATGCGGTAATTGTCGGCTTTAAAACCAACACAACGTCTTCACAAGAAAATTCCTTGCCGGGCCAGCAAGGGTTTGAGGAACAAGAACAACAATCCCGCAGCACCACAAGCGGCTATGACCGGGATGACGCCTGCTTTGTAGCGGAACAGCGCTAACAAAGCACAGGCGCCGATCAGCGCGGCTATGCCGTCGAAACGTCCAGAGAATCCTTGTGGCCAGAATACGTGATACGCAAAAAACGCCGCCAGGTTCAGGATAACGCCCACCACGGCGGCGGTGATGCCGGTCAACGGTGCGGTGTATTTCAAATTGCCGTGCGTGGACTCAACCAAAGGGCCGCCAGCCAAAATAAACAGGAAACTGGGCAGAAACGTGAAATAAGTGACGACGAATGCCGCCGTAGCGCCAGCTATGAAAAGCTGATCCGGTCCGAACAATGTTTTTGTCCATCCGGCGACGAAGCCGACATAGGTAACGACCATAATCAATGGCCCCGGCGTGGTTTCGCCCAGGGCCAAGCCGTCGATCATTTGAGGCGGCGTCAGCCAGTGATAATGCTCGACCGCACCTTGATAGACATAGGGCAACACCGCGTAAGCGCCGCCAAAAGTCAGAAGTGCAGCTTTGGTGAAAAACCAGCCCATTTGCGTCAGCGCCCCATTCCAGCCGTAGTGCGCGCACAGAAAGCCAATGGCCCCGACCCACAAGATCAATCCGGCGAAAACCAATTTGCTTAAGTGTTTCCAGCTGAACCGGGCATGGGCGGGAATTGGCGTGTCATTGTCGATCAGTGCCGGACCATAACTGTGTTTGGCTGTACCATGCCCGCCGCCGACGGCGAATTTCTGCGGCGCAAATTTGCCGCCGATTGCACCAAGCAGAGCTGCCGCCAACACAATCAAGGGAAACGGTGCATCGAATGCGAAGATAGCGAGAAACGCCAAGGCCGCCATTGTCCACAGCAACCCGTTTTTTAATGCCCGCGAGCCGATGCGGTAAGCTGCGAACAGCACGATGGCGGTCACCCCCGGCTTTATACCATAGAGCACCCCGGCGACTGCGGGCAGATGCCCGAAGGCCAGATAAATCCAACTTAGGCCGATTAGAATAAGCAGCGACGGCAGGACGAATAATCCCCCGGCAATTACACCTCCCCAGGTGCGGTGCATTAGCCAGCCGATGTAGATCGCCAACTATTGGGCTTCCGGGCCCGGCAGCAACATGCAGTAGTTGAGCGCGTGCAGATAACGCTGTTCGGAAATCCAGCGTTTTTTCTCTACCAAATCCTGATGCATGATGGCGATTTGTCCGGCCGGGCCGCCAAAACTGATAAAACCGAGTTTCAGCCAATACCAAAAAGCTTGTTTTAAAGACACTGGCGGTGGCGGCGTTTGCGATGGATTGGGTTTATTCATGCGTCGTTTCCAGAAAAAGCCTGATAAAAAGCGTCAAAAATCTTATCCGTTTCGGCGAGCAGTTCATCGTCGACGGTCCAGCGTTGCCGCATCCCTCTAATGAGAGTCTCCAGTCCCACCGCTTCAAGGACGGGAATCCCCCCCACATCAAGGTAATGTACTAATGCGCCGATACGGTTTAAAGCGGCATCCTTGGTCAGCCCGAAACTCGTCAGCAATACCTCGAAAGTGACTTTCGCGCCGACATGCGTAAACACGGCCCCGTCGAAATCGAAGCCCAGTGCTTCGGCAGGGCAATCGTCCGGTGCTGCAAGCCAGATAAAACGTGCTTCAGGATCGATGAAACGCCGGATCAGCCAAGCGCTGGCGAGCCGGTCGATCCATGGCCGCTGGCGTGTCGCCCAAATCCGGTTGTGGTGAACCTTATGCTGGAGTCGCCTGATCCGATGCTGAACGGCATGGGGTTCATACGGCTCAAGGTGCTCACTGACAGCATATTCCAAATCTTCCAAGGCAGCTGCCGCTTGCTCTCGTGCTGCGCCGGGGAAAAAATCCTGGAGCGCAATGGCTTCAAAAGCTTTGCGCAACCGATGAAGCTGTTTTTGGAGTTTGGCCATCTCTTCCGGCAGGAGATTTAAGTAAACGGTTTGCTGGATGTCCTCGACCAGTTTTGCGTAATCGGCTGATCGGTCGAATAAGTTTTCGAAGACTTTTTGCTGATCCTGATTTTCGCTGTCCAAGGCCAGGATATGGGCGCTTCCGCCCCCCGTGATAACGTCTTCGACCTGAAGCTGAAGCGTTGGCCGGAACTCCTGACGATGCGGCAATAAATAAACGCCATCGCGCAAGACGCCACAGCCCAAGGCTTTGAGCGCTCTCCAGACGCGCATGCGCCCAGCGGAGTTGCGGGTCGGCAAACTGACGATGAAGATTAGCCAGGAACACTGCATAAATTAGTTCTAATATAACTGATTTGTTGATTATTCTACTACATAAGCGTATAAAGAAGTCAACGGAAATTCTCATCGTGGAGGCTTTTTCGACCTCCACAGTTCGCTGCAGGAACGCAGCTAAAGAGTTTTGGTCCAATCGTTTACATATATCCACAACCAACGGAGTATTTATGAAATCCCAATACATCATGTCAGCTGTCTTAGTTGCCGTGCCGATGATTTTCGGGCAAGCGAACGCTGGCGAAACAGAATTGAAGAAAAATCAAGTGCCCAAAGCGGTCATCGCTGCCTTCGAAAAAGACTATCCCAATGCCAAGGGGTTGGAGTTCGAAGAAGAAATGTTTGAAGGCAAAGTAGCCTATGAGGTGGAATACAAGGAGAACGGCAAGGAATATGAATTTTTATATAGCGCCGATGGTGTTCTGTTACAGAAGGAAGAGGAAATCGATGTCCAAGCACTTCCAGAACCGGTTGTTCAAGCCATCCTGAAAGTACACCTCAAAGCCGAAATCGAGCAGGCGGAGAAGGTGATGAAGCCCGATGGGGCGGTTACAGGCTACGAGGTGGAAATAAAATCGGCAGGCAAGGAACTCGAGCTTGAACTGGATGTTAGCGGAAATATTTTGAAAACCGAGAACGAATAGGTTTGGCTGAGGCATCATCGGTGATTCGATTGAGCCGTACCAGGGGTGTTTTGCCGAAGCAGTGAGAATTGTCTTCGTACAACTGTGACATAAAAGTCTCCAGTGATTTAATCGCTAAATGTATTTGCAAATCCGGCTTTCACTTCACTGCTTTATTTCTTTGGCAGCCAAAAGCAGTTCATCAATAAAATGCTGACTATATAGAGGTAAATAGTTATGTTTTAAGTAGGCAATTTTGGTCCTTGAGCTGGGAATTAGATGGGATAAATCCCGTGCTACCAAATCCCAATCTGCCAAGGGGTCGTATGCCATTGAAGTGATAAGGCCGACACCCATGCCCAGGCGAACATAAGTTTTTATCACATCAGTATCAGAGGCTGCCAGCGTAATATCCAGTTCCAAACCTGCATTTTTAAAGGCGCTCTCAATATTTGACCGCCCGGTAAAACCAAAACTATAAGTAAGAATGGGAAAAGAAGCCAAGCGCTCAAGAGAAATATTGCCCTCGCTGAGTGGATGTTGTTGCGGCACCACTACGGCATGGTTCCATTCGTAACATTTTTCGAGAACAAGATCAGTCTCTTGATCGACTCTCTCGGTGCATATGGCGATGTCCGCTTTATGTGTATGTAATTGATCGATCAGTTGGTCAGGAGACGATTGAATCATATAAATTTTGACGCCCGGATATTTTTCTCTGAACCGTTGAATAGGCACCGGTAAAAAATATTTGGCCTGGGTGTGGGTGGTCGCAATGTGCAGAATACCTTGATTACTGTCAAGATAATCGGCGGCTATATTTTGAATATTCGTCTTGGCCCGATTAATGATTGCAACCTCTTCCATAATGCGTATTCCCAACGCAGTCATGCCGATCAGTTTTTTACCCTGCCTTTCAAATAAAGGCGAACCTAACTCAGCTTCAAAAAGTTGCAATTGCCGGCTCACCGCCGATTGCACGATGTGCATTTTTTCGGCAGCTTTTGAAAGATTTAAGTTGGTTTCCTGAAGTACACGAAGTAATTCAATTTGACTCAAATTCATGCTAATGAAACCAGTGTGCCTGGCGTATCTTCAGGTCAACCTTGTCGCCTCTATGCAATTTCAATTCCTTAAACTGGTCATTGGGCATTTCTGCAAAAACGGGGGCAGCTGAACCATTGGATTCATTTTTGACCAGCTCAAGCCGAATCAATGCTCCCAAATGTTGCCAGTCCTTCACGGTAGCTGGCGCAGCCTTATCGGTTTTGGATTTTTCAATAATAATATCATGCGGACGAACATGCGCAATTTTACCTTCATGTTGGGGATTAAGTATCCCTGCTGTTTCCAGCCAGTCGGCATCATGTTCTTCCAGATCAAAAACATTGGTTTGCCCAATAAAACGTGAGACAAAAGCATTCGCTGGATGATCGTAAATTTCGCTAGGGGAGCCTTGTTGTTCGATGCGCCCATGATTAAGCACGACAACCTGACTGGCCACTTCCATGGCTTCTTCCTGATCGTGGGTGACAAAAATGCTGGTGACATTCAATTCATGATGCAAGTTTCTGAGCCATTGCCGTAAATCCTTACGTACACTGGCATCGAGTGCGCCAAACGGCTCATCCAGTAATAATACGGAGGGCTCCACAGCTAATGCCCGGGCCAGGGCGATACGCTGACGTTGGCCACCGGATAGCTGATCGGGAAAACGGTCATGCAGCCAGTCCAGTTGCACCAGTTCCAGCAAGGCATGGACTTTTTTAGTGATAATATCGTTGCCCGGACGGTCGCGGCGAGGTTTGATTCTTAAACCAAAAGCCACATTATCAAATACAGTCATGTGCCGAAATAAAGCATAATGCTGAAACACAAAACCGATGTGACGGTTTTTGACCGGTTGGTCGGTAACCTTGTCGCCTTTCAAAAAGATGTCGCCCTGGTCGGCTTGTTCCAGACCGGCAATAATGCGCAGTAAAGTGGTTTTACCGCAGCCGGATGGTCCCAATAAAGCGACCAATTCGCCTTCGGGAATGTCAAGATTGATGTTGTCAAGCGCGGCAAACGTGCCGAAATGTTTACTGATATGGTTTACGCTAATACTCATGATGGGTTCCTCATAAAATCTTTGATTGCTTGCGCTATTCCGCAGCCGCCTGCCGGGACAGATATTTGCTCCTGCAATATCTGCATTCACTACATCCCTGTGGTTCCCGCTTTTAAATCCTGTTTTTGTTTCCATTCCAGGATGGTTTTAAACACCAGCGTCACGATGGCCAAGGCTCCAAGTAATGAAGCGCCAGCGAAAGCACCGACAAAATCATATTCGTTGTAACTGACTTCGATGTGCAGCGGCAGCGTGTTGGTGAGGCCGCGGATATGCCCAGACACCACCGAGACCGCGCCGAATTCGCCCATTGCTCTGGCGTTGCACAGCAGCACGCCGGTCAGCAGAGCCCATTTGATATTGGGCAAAGTGATCTTGAAAAAAGTTTGCCAGCCAGTGGCACCCAGCGATAAAGCTGCCTCCTCTTCTTCATGCCCCATTTCCTGCATCAATGGAATCAGTTCACGGGCAACAAAGGGGAAGGTCACAAATAACGTGGCCAGAATTATCCCCGGCACTGCGAAAATGATTTTGATGTCATGTTCGGAGAGCCAGGGCCCGAGCCAACCCTGGGCACCAAAAACCAAAACATAAATAAGACCAGCAATCACTGGCGATACTGAAAATGGCAGGTCGATCAGGGTAATCAGCAGGCTTTTACCGCGAAAGTCGAACCGGGCTATCGCCCAGGCGGCAGAAACGCCAAAC
>CAYVFT010000152.1:0-6461 GCA_964450225.1 uncultured Crenothrix sp.
GCCATCGACATGGCACCGGCAACGAGTCCTGCGATACCGGCCAATACTATTTCGTTATGCGCGGCATGAGAGGCGGCAATGCCCACGATTAAACTGGCCGTCGACACGATACCATCGTTTGCGCCTAAAACAGCGGCGCGCAGCCAGCCGATACGATGAGTCCGGTGAGTTTCGTGATGATGAGGTAGCATTGGTTATCCTTTTGTTAGATCGGTGGTTGTTTTGCGCCTATCACTTTAACCTTCACAATATCGCCCACGGTTAATTTGCCGCACTGATTATGCAGGGCATTTTGTCCAAAATACACGTTATTTTGCCATTTTCTGATACGGTTAAGCGTCCTAAGGGGTTCTTTGCCGGTTTGAGCAGTACTCGGGTCTATAGTTGGAATGGCGCAGCGAGCGCAAGGCTTGGGTAGTCTGAAATCAATACCTCCGATACTGATTTCTCTCCAGCTATCTTCGGCGTAACTGGGGCAACCGGATATAACCAGGTTGGGTCTGAAACGAGTCATCAGTAAATTTAGCTGCATTTCACGATTTAACGAAGCAAGTGAATTTTCTGAAATAATCAGAAATGGAAAACCGTCAGAAAACGCCACGTTATCAGTGTGGCGGCCATAATCGGGATCAACGTGCCGAATCATTTCGTCGGGTTGATAAACCAGCCGGCAGTTCTGGTTTAAAAAACTGCTCAGCCATTGATCTGCCTCGAGTGATACGCTACGCGCTTCGCACTGGTCGTTCCATATCGTGCTATTAATAATGTCGCCATCGGTCGGCGTTAAGGATAGAGACAGGTCATCCATTCCTGATGCAGAAAGGATTAAGTGACGGTCGGTCAGTGCTGTTTTGATCAAAGCCATTTGCGGTAACTTACGCTGGCTCAGGAATTGCCCGGCATTGTCAATTAGCATCCATTTTCTGTCGTACTGAAGCCCTGTTTTAGTAACCGGCCAGCTGGTTACAGTGATTCCGGCCAGTGATTTTACCGGATAGAGGGTTATTGTGCTTAAAGTGCTTTGTGTCATTTTACTTAGGCCCTTAAATTCCAGCCTAAGCTCCGAAAAGTTGGACTGGGAAAAATGATGATAATTAAAGTTTGAGTGAATTGAACTCAGGTATCAAGCGTTAGTTCAAGTGTCAGATTCAGTTAACTGTTACGAAAACTAAAAAAAAATTCGTGAATCCGTTAGAATTGAAGAATTTCAAATTTTTTATTGTTAGGAAATGATGCAATCAATTAACCTGGCTGTTCGGATAATTGTTAATGTTTTATTAATTATTCAGTTATTTAGCGTGAGTTTTGTTTATGCGAAAGCTAAACAGGCCATTAATATTGCTTATTTGACACAAGAGCAAAACGTACCGCCTCCGTTATCCAATTTGGATGCTTTTATTAAAAACAAGGGGATAATAGGAGCAGAGCTGGGTATCGAAGATAACAATACCACCGGTGAATTTACCGGGCAGCAATTTAATTTGAAAAAATTTATTGTGCCGTTGGATGGTAATGTTGCCGATACGTTCAATAAAAAACTTGTCAATAAATTTCAATATGTTGTGGTTAACTTGCCTGCTGATCAGGTAAACATGCTCGCTGATTTACCTGCTGCAAAGCAAATGCTGTTATTCGATGTGGCAACAGTGGATGATGCATTACGCAATGAGCAGTGCCGCAGTAATGTTTTACATATTTTACCGAGCAGAGCTATGCGGGCTGATGCTTTGGCGCAATATATGATGAACAAACGCTGGACGAAGTGGTTCCTGGTCATTGGGCCTGCTCAGGAAGATCGTTTATTTGCCGATGCCATCAAGCGGGCCGCCAAGCGTTTCGGCATGGACATAGTGGCGGAAAAAACCTGGGAGCATACCTATGATGCCAGGCGTACGGCGCAGTCAGATGTGGCAGTCTTTACCCAGGTTGATGACTATGATGTATTGGTGGTTGCTGATGAGCAAGGCCAGTTTGGCGAATATCTTGACTATCGAACCTGGATTCCACGACCCGTGATAGGCACTCAGGGTCTGATTGCAACGGCATGGCATAGAACTCATGAGCAATGGGGTGCGGTGCAGATTCAAAATCGCTTCAAGGAAAAAGCAGGACGCTGGATGGAGGAGCAGGATTATGCGGCTTATTTAGCCGCTAGAGCTATTGGTGAGGCGGCTACACGTACCCAATCCAATGATTCAAAGCGGGTTAAAGATTATCTGTTGAGTGATGTATTTGCATTACAGGGGTACAAAGGCAATCCTTTGTCCTTTCGATCCTGGGATGGGCAGTTGCGGCAGCCTGTGTTGCTGGCAGCCCCCAGGTCATTAGTGGCTGTAGCCCCAATTGAAGGGTTTCTGCATCCAAAAACCGAACTGGATACGTTAGGTTATGATCAACCTGAAACGCAATGTAAATGGGAAAAATAATTATGAAAAAAAATGGCTTACGTTTGTTTTTATTACTTTTATTGGCAGGAACAGTCCAGGCTGAAACGGTTTTTGTTACGTTGGAAAAGGATAACGCACTGGCTGTGGTTGATCCGATCGAGGGCAAGTTAATCAAAACTGTACCGGTAGGCCAGCGCCCCAGAGGCATAGCCATCAGTCCGGATAATAAGTTTTTGTATATTGCAACCAGTGACGACAATGCCATAAAGATTTTTGATGCCGAAACATTGAAAGAACTCGGAAAATTACCATCGGGCGATGATCCAGAGACCTTTGCATTAAATCCCAAAGGTGATCGGCTTTATGTATCAAACGAGGACGATAGCATGGTGACTGCTATTGATATTGCCAAGAAAAAAGCCATCAAGCAAATCAAGGTAGGCGTAGAGCCCGAAGGGATTACAGTTAGCCCGGATAATCGCTGGCTTATCAGTGCTTCTGAAACGACCAATATGGTGCACTGGATTGACACCAAAACTAACACTATTGTAGAAAATACTTTGGTTGATCCACGTCCGCGTGCGGTTAGCTTTACTGCGGACAGTCAGCAAGCGTGGGTAACTTCAGAAATGGCGGGAACCTTAATGATTCTGGATGCCAAGACTAAACAAATCATCAAAACTGTCAAATTTGAGGTTTCAGGTGTCACTGCCGATAAAATTCAGCCGGTAGGCGTTGTCATTGATAAAGATAGGGGTAGGGGCTATGTGGCTCTGGGGCCTGCAAATCGTGTGGCGGTGATTAATGCAAAAACGTTTGAAGTGGAAAAAGTGCTGTTGGTCGGTCAACGGGTGTGGAATCTGGCATTTTCTCCTGATCAAAAACGTCTTTACACCACTAACGGTACCAGTAACGATATTTCCATTATTGATCTCGATAGTCAAACGGTGACCAAATCCATCGGTGTAGGGAATTATCCCTGGGGCGTTGCAGTAAAGCCATGAAGCAACCCATAGCATTGTCCGTTGAGGATTTGAGTTTCTCCTATGGCAGCAAAAAAGCACTCGATCAGGTTGGTTTCAAGATACGCTCAGGTGAATGTACGCTACTCTTAGGGCCTAACGGCGCTGGCAAGAGCACCTTGTTTTCTTTGATTACCCGTTTGTATGATACCCGCGAGGGTCGTATTGAGTTGTGTGGTTTCGATATCAAGCAGCAAACGCGCAAGGCCCTGGCAAGATTGGGCGTGGTTTTTCAGCAAACTACCCTGGATATGGATTTGTCGGTCATGCAGAATTTACGCTATCACACCGCCTTGCACGGTATGGGTCGTAAACAGGCTATGCTACGAATTCAGCAAGAGCTTGAACGCCTGAACATGTTTGATCGACGTTTTGAGAGAATACGCCAGCTTAATGGCGGACATCGTCGGCGTGTAGAGATAGCCAGGGCATTATTGCATAAACCGGCTTTGCTGTTATTGGATGAGCCCACTGTCGGTCTGGATGTGCCTAGCCGGTTAGCCATTGTTGAGCATGTGCATCAGTTAGCCGCCGAAGAAAAACTGGCGGTTTTGTGGGCTAGCCATTTAATCGATGAAGTTTATCCGGACGATCATTTAATCGTGCTGCATAAAGGCCGGATTAAAGCCAATGGCCCGGTAGATGACGTCCTCAAAATAACGAATACCGCCATGGTAAAAGATGCTTTTTACACTTTAACGCAAGGAGAGCTGGCGTGACTAATCAGCCGGGAACGAATTTGCATTTACCCGAAGAGCGCGGGTCAGGACAGCCCTCCATGAACATACTTCATTACTGGCGGGCAATGTGGGGGATTATCGGGCGTGAATTATGGCGTTTTGTTACCCAGCGTGAGCGTTTTATTTCCGCGCTGGTCAGACCTTTGGTCTGGTTATTTGTTTTTGCGGCCGGATTTAGAGCCGCTTTAGGGCTTGCCATCACGCCGCCTTATGAAACCTACATACTTTATGAAGTTTATATTACGCCGGGCCTGATCGGCATGATTCAATTATTTAATGGCATGCAGAGTTCCTTATCCATGGTTTATGACCGTGAAATGGGCAGTATGCGGATACTGATGGTATGTCCGTTACCGCGCTGGTTTTTATTACTCAGTAAATTGCTGGCTGGAACGGGAGTATCTATCCTGCAAGTCTATGTGTTTTTAATCATTGCCTGGTTTTACGGTATCCATGCACCGTGGCAGGGATATTTGTGGATATTGCCGACACTGATGCTGTCCGGTTTAATGCTGGGCGCATTGGGATTATTGCTGTCATCATTCATCAAACAACTGGAAAATTTTGCAGGGGTCATGAATTTTGTCATTTTTCCGATGTTTTTTATGTCAACGGCACTCTACCCTTTGTGGAAAATGAAAGAATCCAGTGTGCTGCTTAGCAACCTGGCGCAATATAATCCGTTTTCGCAAGCTGTTGAATTAATCCGCTTCGCACTGTACGGACAGTTTAATCAGCAGGCGTTCATCTATACGTTGGTTGCTTTCCTGGTTTTTATGACAGCGTCAATCATTGGCTATAATCCATCAAAAGGAATGATGATGAGAAAAGGAAGTGCTTAATGAGTTGATTGATTCTTTAAGTGTGAGGAAATTACTAACCGAAAAAATTCAGGCAATTAAGGCCCTTTTTAACTGCTTATTTCAAGCCATTACGAAAATCAGAATTTTTCAAGATCAATTTTATTATGGATGTCCGAAACAAGCTCAATTAAAACTTATGCTGCAGAGAATGACCTGCTTAATAAGGTGTGATTTATAATGTAATTGGGTAAGGTGAGATTTATATCATTCGATTGGTTATGAATATTGAAAACTTTCCAGTTGCATCGAAAAAGAGAAATGTCGGGTTAAATTACCGGCGCTTTGAATGGTTAGAGGGGGTAGAACTTAGAAAACAGAGCCAAGCCAAAAAAGGCTACGACTTCATATAATCTTAAAGTATAGTGTCGAGTCTGATAGACGACATTTATAAAGCACTTGAAAAGTTTTTTGATCGTGGTAAGTTTGCTCATTAAGTAGGCGCACGTTGGTGATTTACCTACTTGTGAGTAAATATGGTTTGATAACTTAAGATGACTTAATTGTTGCCTAGCTAGACTTGATAATAGATTGAGTAATAATTCATCAATATAATAAATAAAATTACACCAATATGAGGATGAGAAATGAGTAATGAAGAAAACGCCAAACAAGACGAAAACGTTCAGCAAGAAGAAAATATTAAGCAGACTGTAGATACGGCAAAAAATACTGTCGGCAATCTGGTTTCTTCATTTTTGAGTTTAAAAGAAAAAAACCCAAAAGTTTTTTTTGGGGTTATTGGAGGGATAGCTCTTCTGCTTGTTTTAATGATGACAATGGGCGGTGAGGATTCAAAACCGGCAATATCTGGACCGGCTCTTAAAGATCTCGCGGTAGGTCAGCGCTACATTTTAAAGCCCGCTAATGCTTATGATCCATCAGCAACAGTTCGTTTGGTATCGACACCCGGTGCTATAGCGGCTTATGATGATACCGAAGAGGCAGATAGAAGTGGAGCTTGTCAGCATATGCCTCTTGGAACCCCTGTTACTGTCCTGGATTTCTCGGATGCTTATGGAAAGCAAAAAGCATATGCCAAAGTCAGAATCGAAGAGGGAGAATGTAAAGGCAACGAGGCTTGGGCTTTAGCAATTGATGTTCAATAAAAATAATGTTTGACAGGGATTTAAAAAAATCTATAATACACAGATCACTTTTTAGTGCGGGAATAGCTCAGTGGTAGAGCACAACCTTGCCAAGGTTGGGGTCGCGAGTTCGAATCTCGTTTCCCGCTCCAACAAATAAAGAAAAAGCCGCGAACTATCGCGGCTTTTTTATTTTACCTTTAAGGCTGCGTAGCAAAATGGTTATGCAGTGGCCTGCAAAGCCATCTACGCCGGTTCGATTCCGGCCGCAGCCTCCACTGGTGTATTCAGACAAATTCAGCGAAATACAAAAACCCGGAAGTCGTAAGGCTTGGCGGGTTTTTTATTGTCCAGCGAAGTGCAG
>CAYVFT010000153.1:0-6260 GCA_964450225.1 uncultured Crenothrix sp.
ATCAACCCTCAACGGTTTTCAAGACCGCCGCTTTCGACCGCTCAGCCACCTCTCCACGAGCCGCATATAATAACTTACTAGTATTAAAAATCAATTAATTTATTTAGTTTTATTTAATTCATTGGTCATTCACGTATATTTTTACTGCTTTCCGTATGTTCTCAAGACAAAAAATCATTGCCAGCGGGTGCGAATAATAGCTAAAAAATCCGCAATCCTAAAAACCTCAGTTGAGATTCAACTGAGGTTTTTATTAAAGCCATTGTGATCAAAACTCCATTTAGCCTGGTGTCACCTTTTCTGTTCCGTTGGCTTTCGTCCTCATCCTATCTGACCTTGAAAGATCAATTGAAGACAGCCTCATGCAAAACGATAATGCACTTTAGGAAGACAAAGAAGCGGGGCGAACGTATGCCAAATCGATTACCAGCAGAGTTAGATATGCATACAAGGCTGGGGCTTCAAATGCTCCCGGCCTTTTTAATTTGAGCTTAAAACTTTGATGCCATGAAACGGTTTAAACAGAAAATGCAATCAGACTAACTGTCGACCTTAGCCGCAAAAGTATGAACCCATACCAGGCTGTCAGGATTCCAGGTCATCCCTGCATGCATTTTTAGAATGATATCCTTATACATTTCAAGATTGGGATAGCCTTCTGCCTGCGCATGTGCATCGGTCATATCACCTAAACGTTGACGTTCTAAGCTGGTAACAACAAAAGCCATGCCTTCCAGTTCAAAGGTTTCTCCAGGGTAACCGTAGATACCATCACGACGCTGCTGGGTTTTGATGCCGGCTTTTGTTGCAGCAACAAGTTTAGGATGAGTGACCAAACGGTCTATTGAACAGGTTTTTTCGGGGTAAGCTTCCATTACTGATTCCATCAAGTTTAAAAGATTTTATTGTACACTAGCCAGAGAGTACCACTAAAGCCGATTAACCAAGGACTACATTATTTATCTGATAATTCAGCTACCCAGACTTGAATCCTGTCAACCGCTTGCCGGGTTAAACTGGCAAAACCGCTTACTGCACCTGATGCGTCTGGCGTTGCAGTAGGCTGATCCAGATAAAATTCTTGTGTATATACTTTCTTATTAGGGATCCCGGAATAAGCTTCCACAGAGAAACGCAACATTACACGCGCCCGATCGGGTGCATCAAATTGCTGTTCAAAATCATGTAGCCAAATAACTAAAGAGTAATTCTGAATCTTTCCGCTGGAAATCAAAAGCTGCTCAAACAATTCGGGTGGTGGGGCAACCCAGTGGTCCAAGGTATAAAATCCCACTCGAGTCGGAGAAGCATAAAGAAGCCGGTAACGAATTCGGTCATCCCATAGCCATGTCGGGGCATCCACGGTAATTGCCGGCTTATTACCCCGCGTGCTCTTAGCAGCCAAAATTGAAACTGGTGAGCCAAAATCATGGAGCGCGGGTTGCTTGGCTGAAACACTGCAACTAGTAGCGGACAATTGCACGAAAAACAATAGAAAACCCATTAATAAATACTTCACTTTGGTTCCTCATAGCCCGGTTCACCAGGTCCTGAATTGTGTTGATCCGGCCCCAGCAATAATGATTGTGGATTATTATCCAGCATCGTCGCAGTTCTTTTTACCTGCTGCGCTGTCGAGTGGAGCTCATTGAGCAATTTATTTAAATTCGGCAGCGTCTTTTGTATCAATAAATCACCGGCAGTTTCCCCGGTATCGACAAGATTGACGGTTTTTTTGCTGAGAATTTGTACATCCCTGGCTACCCCTTGCAAATCGATAGTAAGTGAATTGATATGAGCCAGGGTTTTTTGGGAATCAGCGGTCAGTGCATTAAAATGAGCTAACGTCTTCTGGGAGTCTGAAGTCAATGCTGGAATACCGGACAGCGCCTTATCAAAGCTCTTTTGCAAATCAATCAGTTTGCCGGTCAAGGCTTTCAGGTTACCAAGAATATCGCCAATATTTTTGGTATTTTCGTCATTTAATAACGAACTTAGCCGCACCATAAAAATGTCAGCTTTCCGTAAAATTTCTTCACCTGCATTCATCAGCTTGTCGGTCAATGACGGCACCAGCGGAATGCGGGTCAAGGGATTATTTCCAGGTGGCAACACAGCGGATATAGTGCCGGAATCCTCTAATTGAATCTGGGTTAAACCGGTCACCCCCTTCAATCGTAAGGTTGCATAAACCCCCTTGGTGAACATGATGTTTTTATCGACTTCAATAGGCACAAGAATGATTCCCGAGTCATTCGGGTCAAACATGATCTTGATCACTTTGCCTACGGCAATGCCCCGGTAAAAAACTGTTGATTCAGGATTAAGACCGGAAACCGATTGCCGGGTTGAGATAACATAAATATCCCGCTCTCGTTCAAAATGCCCTATCCAGTAAATAATTGCCGTCACTGCGGCCACAAAAACTATCAAAAAAAGGCCTGTGATCAGTGCGTGCTTATCTCTACCCATGCGTAGCCTCTTGATAGTGAAATACCCTTTGCGCGCGCTTATTGTAAAAGAATTGTTCAATAAACGGATGCTTGCAGTTCAGGACCTGCGCAAGTGACCCAAAAGCGATTAATTGATTATCCGCCAGTACAGCGACCTTGGTACATATATCTCTCAAAATATCCAGATCATGGGTCACCATAAACACTGTAAAATTAAGAGCCCGATGCAGTTCGGATAACAAACTGACAAAATCCTCGCTTAAAATTGGATCCAGACCGGATGTCGGTTCATCGAGCAATAACAGACCCGGCTCCAGAACCATCGTGCGTGCGAGCGCAACCCGCTTGATCATGCCACCGGAAAGATTGGCTGGCTTTAACCAGGCATCCTGATCAGACAAACCCACCATTGACAGCTTCATAAACACGATCCGTTTTATTAATTCTTCGTCCTTAACCCCGATTTCCCGCAGCGGGAAAGCGATATTATCAAAAACATTCAACACGCTGAATAAAGCGCCTTTCTGAAACAATACCCCGCAGTTACTACGCAGCCGTTGTCCGAGTTCGGCTGTCATATTTTTCAGGGACTGCCCCATAACGAAGACTTCACCCTGACTGGGCGCTTGCAAGCCGATAATTTCGCGCAGCAAGGTTGTTTTACCACAACCGGATGAGCCTACCACGCCCAAAATCTCGCCGTGTTCCAGGCTCAGATTAATATCCCGATGAACCACTTTTTCGCCAAAGCTTGTGTAGACATGCTCAAAACGTATCACATAGGGATCTGTCATGGCATACCCACACCCATAAACAAAATAGCAAACACCGCATCGTTCATAATCACCACGGTAATAGATGCGACCACGGAATTAGTTGTCTCACTCCCCAGGCTTTCGGTATTCGGTTTGATTCTGAAACCAAAATGACAGGCAATTAGCGCAATGAAAAGACCAAATACTGCACTTTTACCCAAGCCAATAAAAACATTAACGAGCGGCACCGCATCAGGCAATCTAAGGAAAAATTGTTGGTAGCTGATGTCCAATGTAGTTTGCGCCGAAAACATCCCGCCTATAAGCGCCGCAGCACTTGTCCATGCGCTTAACAGAGGCAAGACTATCGTCAGTGCCGTCACTTTTGGCAGAATCAAACGCAAGGAATGGGAAATGCCCATCGCAGATAACGCATCCAGTTCCTCGGTGACTCGCATGATACCTATTTGGGCCGTCATTGATGAACCGGAACGACCCGCGACCAGAATAGCCGCCAACAATGGCCCCAATTCACGAATAATACTCAACCCCAGAATATCAATAATATAAATTTCCGCTCCGAAAGTTTTTAATTGCAAGGCTGACAGATAACTGAGCACTATGCCGATCAAAAAACCCACCAGTGCGGTGATACCTAAAGCTCTGACACCTGCATCATATATCGTGATGGAAATCTCCGACCTGGGAATTTCAAACGGATGACGTAGCAAATAGCCTAAATCCAAAGCAAGTTGACCTAACAAAATTGCCATGTCCAAAAATTGCGCCCAAAAGCCCCAAATCAGTTGATGAAAGTAATCAAAAAACAAACTGAACCGCGAAACTGTGGGTTCAGCAGCAGGCACACTCTGAGCCTGCCAGCGATCGAATATCCACTGATGTTCCGTATTGATCTGTAACAAGTCCGGCATCTGTTCGCCCCAGGCTTGCCAAATGATCAAGGCAGCCGCGCTATCGAGCACATCAACCCCGCGAATGTCCCATTCTGTGGTTTTATTACCGGCATTGTGGCGGATTTTTTGTTGCAGATCAGTGACTGTCGTCAGATAACGAAGATTCCAGCTACCTGATAACCTGACACACAAATGCCCGTCATCTTGCCTGACAACTTCTAGTGAGGGTGGTAATTCCGGACTTGTATCGATGTCACTCATTGGGATTTGAACTAATGCAAATACTGTTGTTCAGTTTATCGTATTATCATCCGATACTGAGCAGAAATTTATAAATCAAGACCATTTGCCTCGATAAGTACTGTCATGTTGTCACATTACCAAACGTTGTATATCAAATAAGGACCAAAATTATGCACAGGGATTTTTCACAAATAAAAGACCAGTATTTTGATGTGCTAATCTGCGGCGGCGGCATTTATGGCGCATGGACTGCCTACGATGCAGCCCTGCGCGGACTGAAAGTCGCTATAGTCGACCAGGGCGACTGGGCATGTGCCACATCTTCCGCCTCCAGCAAGCTGATTCATGGAGGCCTGCGCTATCTGGAATCACTGGATTTTAAACTGGTTCGCAAAACCCTTGCTGAACGCCAGATGTTGCTTGAAGCAGCTCCGCACCGGGTCTGGCCTCTCCGTTTCGGGATTCCGGTTTACAAAGGTAGTCGTCTCGGCTCTTTCTCGCTTAACATCGGTTTATCACTGTATGATTTTCTTGCCGGCAGCATTCCAAAGGATCAGCACTATCGTCGTTATCCTCGTAATGACTTTTCTGAACGCTTTCCCTGTCTTGACAGCACAGGATTAAAAGCAGGCTTCACCTATCTGGACGCACAGACAGACGATGCCCGCTTTGTACTCGAATTGATAGACGGCGCTCAAGCCTTGGGAGCGGTTTGTGTTAATTATTGCAAAGTCACCCGTTTGATAGAAAACAATGACCAGCTGTGTGACGCTGAAATCCAGGATCAGGTTACCGGCGAAACAGCCTTAGTCCACGCTACTCAATTTGTTAATGCTACGGGCCAATGGTCGGCGGGTCTGCAAAATGAACAGCATGGCTATAGACTAACAAAAGGCATTCACTTGATCCTACCCCAAATTCTTGACGCTGAAGCCTTGTTGCTAACCGCTAAAAGGGACGGACGCGTATTTTTTATCATCCCCTGGTATGGACTGACACTGATAGGGACAACGGATACCAATTATGATGGTGATATTGATCACCTGACGGTGGAAGCACAAGAAGTCAATTACCTGCTAAGTGAAGCCAATCGTGTACTCAAAACAACTAACTGGACCGAACAGGACATTATCGGATGTTACGCCGGTTTACGCGTGTTAAAGCCAAGCGCTGACGCCTTACCTTCCCGCATTAGCCGTGAGTGGGAATTAAAGATTTCAAAAAACGGTCTGCTTTCCTCAATCGGTGGGAAATTCACTTCCGCCAGAGAAGATGCGGCTTGCATTGTCGATGCCCTATGCAAAAATTTAGGTGTTAATCAATCCTGTAAAACTTTCGGCAAGCCTTTTCCCTGGTTGCCCGTTGGGGATTATCAGAACTGGACGGAAGCGGCATTGAAGGAGGCTGTGGATTTAAGCATCGACAATGAGAGCGCACACTGGCTGTTACGCCGTCATGGCAACAGAGTAAGTGGTATTTTCGAGTTGATTAAACAGGATGGGCAATTGGCTAAACGAATAACGCCTGCACTACCGTTTATAATTGCCGATCTCGTTTTTTGCGCTCAATATGAAATGGTGGTGCATCTGGAAGATTTGTTGCGCCGCCGGCTGCCTTTGTTGATATTGTCGAAATTGACACCTTTAGAATTGCAAAGCCTCGCCGAGATTGCAGCAAAAGCACTTGCTTGGGATGACGACCAGATCAAAGAGGAACGCGAGCTTTGCAGGAAAGTGGACTGGATGGGGAAATCACAAAATAATAATTTGTAAAAGTTCGCATTTGATCTTGCAATATTAAAATATTTTGTCAGAACAAATTCATGCAACGATCGACAACTGCCGGCCCAGACTGTGTCAAAACGCAGCAATTGATATGTTATAATATAGCCATAT
>CAYVFT010000154.1:0-6242 GCA_964450225.1 uncultured Crenothrix sp.
GGAGCGTTGAGAAAGGCTTTATTTTAGCAGGGTTTTAAATTGGGAATTGCTGGCCCTGCCCATAAATCTTCTGGAAAGATCCAAGATTGTATTAAAATGAAACAATGTTGCAAAATCATAAAAAATTAATAAAACACAGTAAAAACAATAGTCTGCATTCATTCTCTGTTGCACCCATGCTCGATTGGACAGATAGGCACTGTCGTTTTTTTCATCGGCTGATTTCACAACACGCATTGTTGTATACGGAGATGGTTACGACTGGGGCGTTGATTCACGGTGATCACCATCGATTTTTACAATTTAATGCCGCTGAAAAGCCTCTTGCTTTTCAATTGGGAGGCAGTAATCCAACCGAGTTGGCTATATGTGCCAAGATGGTTGAAGACTATGGTTATAATGAAGTGAATTTGAATGTCGGCTGTCCCAGTGACCGGGTTCAGAATGGTCGTTTTGGCGCTTGTTTGATGGCTGAACCGGAACTGGTTGCCGAATGTGTTGCTGCGATGTCACGGGCGGTTGCAATTCCTGTTACCGTTAAATCAAGAATTGGTATTGATGAACGCGATTCATACCAGGAGCTGGTGCATTTTACGACAACAGTCGCCAATGCAGGATGCAAAACGTTTATTGTTCATGCCAGAAAAGCCTGGTTAAGTGGTTTATCTCCGAAGCAAAACCGCGAAGTCCCGCCGTTACGCTACGATCTGGTCTATCAACTGAAAAAAGATTTTCCACAGTTGGAGATTATCGTGAATGGCGGGATTACATCATTGGATCAGGCTGAAGAAATGCTACAAAATGTTGATGGTGTCATGATGGGCAGAGAGGTGTACCACAATCCTTATATATTGGCAGATGTTGATAGGCGTTTTTTTGGTGCGGTTAGCGATCCTCATACCCGTCAAACGATAATGGCTTTATTAATACCTTATATTCAGGAGCAACTGAAAACCGAAGTAAGACTAAACAGTGTATCAAGACATATTTTAGGTCTTTTTCATGGTGAACCTGGAGCCAAGGGTTGGCGCAGATATATCAGTGAAAATGTCAGTAAAGCGGGAGCGGACGAAAAGGTAATACTGGAGGCTTTAAAGTTTACTACTCAACAAGGTACAAGAGATGAAGGTTAAAACTCTTTTGTCATGTACCGTGTAAGAATTAGATATCTGTTCAAAATGTAGCAGCAACGTAAAGGGTAATGCTATACTTTCGACTCCTTTTTTATAAGTGAGACTGATAAGTGAAACTTAAAACCATGGAAGAGCATTTCGCCGGAATTATTGAAGGGGTCGGTGAAAATTTAGAACGTGAAGGCCTGATTGATACGCCGAAGCGCGCAGCCAAGGCATTCAAATTTCTCAACAACGGTTATGAGAAAACACTGGAAGAAGTGCTTAATAACGCTATTTTTACCGCCGATACAGAAGACATGGTCATCGTTAAGGATATTGAATTATATTCATTATGTGAACATCATTTGTTGCCGTTTATTGGCAAATGTCATGTAGGTTATTTACCGCACGGTAAGGTGCTGGGTTTGTCTAAAATAGCTCGTATCATTGATATGTATGCACGACGTTTGCAAATTCAGGAAAAACTTACCAAACAAATAGCAGATGCGATTGAGCTTTCAATTAATGCCAGAGGTGTGGCTGTTGTAATTGAAGCCAAACATTTATGCATGATGATGCGGGGCGTTGAAAAACAAAATTCGGTGATGACGACTTCTGTAATGACGGGCATTTTCCGTAAAGATATCAGTACACGTTCAGAGTTTCTAAATCTGATAAACAGATAGGCTGATCATGGCGACCCAAAAGATTGGAGTATTGCTGGCTAATCTGGGTTCACCGACAGCGCCTACAACTCGAGCCGTTCGACGATTTCTTAAGGATTTTTTGTGGGATCCTCGCGTCGTTAATCTGCCTCGCCCTCTATGGTGGGTGATACTACATTTATTTGTGTTGCCATTTCGACCCGCTCGATCTGCAAAATCTTATCGTAAAGTTTGGCATGAAAAAGGTTCACCTTTAACTTACCTGACCAGGGAGTTAACCGAGAAAACAGCTGAACAGCTCAGCGCTAAAGGCATTACAACAGATTTTGTGATGCGCTATGGCGAACCTTCCATAGCAAACCAATTAAGAGCTTTTAAAAAAGCAGGCATAACTGATTTGATCATATTGCCTTTATACCCTCAGTATTCTTCGACCACGACAGCATCCATATATGATCATATGGTCAAAGAACTTAATAAATGGCGGCATCTGCCCAATATTCAATTTATCAGCGATTATCATCAGGATAAACATTATATTGCTGCGGTAGCTGAATCTATTGAGCAGGCGTGGCTCGAGCAGGGTAAAAATGAACTGTTATTAATGTCTTTTCATGGCTTACCCGAGCAACTCACTAAATGGGGCGATCCCTATTTTCATCAGTGCCATAAAACAGCAGCTTTGATTGCTGAAAAACTGGGCCTTACTGAAAATGAATGGATGATTGTCTTTCAATCACGGTTTGGCAAGGCAGAATGGCTAAAACCTTATTGTGTAGATACATTGCAAAATCTTCCTGTCCAGGGTATCAAAACAGTTGATGTTGTATGTCCAGGGTTTGCTGTTGATTGTCTGGAGACGCTGGAAGAAATAGCAATGGAGAATAAATCAATATTTATGAACGCCGGTGGAACTAGCTATAGGTATATCCCGGCTCTTAATGATTCAAAAGCCCACGTTAGCGCTATCGTTAATTTGCTTGAACAAAAAATTTAAGTGGCTATAGTTATTTAAGGTATGGTTTTTGGCGTGCTCTATTAATTTAAAGAGTTAAAGCAATGAAAGAAACAATATTGCAAGGTTGGCAAGACGCTTGGCCAACTGTTAAATCCAGTAAGCCGTTGGCTACCGGTACTGGTGTCATAGACGAGAGCGCCTTTAATACCATTGAAGTTGATAAAGTATTTGATGCTGTTAATCATGCATCAACGACGATAGGGCAAGCAGTGCTGTTTCGTTCTTTAACACAACCGCTGGATGCACTTGATGAAATTAAGAAAAAACAGGAAGCTGTTCAGGAGTTACGTACTAATCCTGCCCTAAAAGAAGCTCTGGAAAACATCCTGGAAACTGCTGCCAGTCATGAAAAAAACTTTTATTTACTCTTGTTTGGTGAATTTCTGGGAACCTTCGGCACAGCCAGAGAAGAGCATGAAATTGAAGGTTATGGTTATCAGCAATACAAAAGAGGCATTCAGTTTATGCTTGAACTGGTAGACCGGATTCAAGCTGTCGATGCGCCACAAAGTGTTTATTTAAAAACACTGTTTGACAAAATCAAAGGTTTCGCAGATACGCGTGCCTATTCTTTAATGGAGGGCCCTGTTTATATCACTGAAAGTGGGGTTCAATCCAAGCAGGAAAGAAAGGCTTCATTTTCACCCGCTATTATTTTCAGGCCACGACTGTTTAAGCCGTTGTTAATAGCAATGTGTTTTGGAGTTATTTGGGCATTAGCACATTTTTTTCCAGCTGATATGTTTAACGTTTCCGTTGAAGCTATCCCAACTGCGACCATTTTTTTTGTACCTATGTTACTAGTCTATTATCCTGTCGTTGGGAGCTTTGATCGTGACAGTTGCATCATCCCGTTAAGAAATGAATTTAAAAATTCACCGGATGTTGCAGAAACATTGGATGCGTTAGGTCAGCTGGACGAATTGCTGTCATTTATTAAATTTGCTGACGCATTTGGTAGCGATGTAGTGTTACCGATCCTGATTGAAGGAGAGCATCATCGAATTAATCTGGCCGATGCCAAAAATCCCGTATTAGGCAAACAAAATTACGCCTACATCGGCAACGACTTTGTTTTAGAGGATGACAAGCTGGTACTGGTTACCGGCCCTAACAGCGGCGGTAAAACGGCTTTTTGTAAAACTGTGACTCAGATTCAATTGCTGTCGCAAATAGGTTGTTATGTGCCTGCACAATCTGCAACGCTCACCGTAGCCGACAGAATTTTTTATCAAGCACCTGAAATCAGTCACCTTGATGACGGCGAAGGACGTTTTGGTACGGAATTAAAAAGAACCAAGGACATCTTTTTGGCGACAACCTCTAAAAGTTTAGTGGTGCTGGATGAATTATCCGAAGGTACAACATTTGAAGAAAAAATGGAATCTTCATCAAACGTACTGAATGGTTTTTATCGTAAAGGCAACAGTACCATTTTAATCACCCACAATCATCAATTGGTCGATAATTTTGTTCGTCAGGGCATGGGCCTGCCAAGGCAGGTTGAGTTTGCCAATGATGCGCCAACCTATAAATTGATTACGGGTATTTCTCGCGTGAGTCATGCTGATCGAGTGGCTAAAAAAATCGGTTTTTCAAAAGAAGACATAGACAACTATTTGGCGGATGAAAAATGAAAATAGGCACAGTATTAACTTGCAATACAACGCGTGCTTTGCTGTTAGGCAGTGGTGAGCTGGGCAAGGAATTGACTATTTCATTGCAACGGTATGGCGTAGAAGTCATTGCTGTTGATCGATATCAGAATGCTCCGGCACATCAGGTCGCTCATCGAAGTTATGTTATTGATATGACCGATAGCGAGACATTGAAAAAGCTGATTGCTCTGGAACAGCCTAATTTTATAATTCCTGAAATTGAAGCGATTGCGACTTCGGCGCTTGCTGATATTGAAGCAGCGGGACAATGTACAGTCGTGCCCAATGCCAGAGCTATTCAGTTGACCATGAATAGAGAAGGGATCAGAACTCTCGTTGCTGAAAAGCTTAAAATACCAACCTCAAAATATGCTTTTGCACAAAGTTTTGAGGAGTTGCAAGCCGCGGTTGGAAATGGAATTGGTTATCCGTGTTTTATCAAACCAACGATGTCATCGTCTGGCAAAGGCCAGTCCATAGTTAAAAGTCCTGACCAGCTTAAACAGGCATGGGAATATGCTAAATCCAGCGGGCGGGTTGATACCGGTAAAGTCATTGTTGAAGCCAAGATTGATTTTGATTTTGAAATCACCTTACTGACCGTCCGCGCATTGAATGAAAGCGGCGCAGTCCAGACTTATTTTTGCGAACCCATAGGTCATGTGCAGGAAAATGGCGATTACCGGGAAAGCTGGCAACCGCAAGCAATGAGTGTAGCTGCATTAAAATTATCCCAGGACATTGCTTATAAAGTAACCGATGAAATCGGCGGGCTCGGTTTGTTTGGTGTTGAGTTATTTATTAAGGGCGATAAGGTATGGTTTAGCGAAGTCAGTCCCAGACCTCACGATACCGGCATGGTGACCATGGTCACACAAAAACAAAATGAATTTGAATTGCACGCAAGAGCCATTTTAGGCTTGCCTGTGAATACTGGTTTGCAAAGTGTAGGGGCCAGTGCTGTTATTTTAGGCGGTATTAATGCTAAAGGCGTTGTTTACGAAGGGCTGGCTCAAGCCCTTGCCGTAGCTGATAGCGAAGTCAGATTGTTCGGCAAACCTGAAGCATTTGTAAACAGGCGTATGGGCGTTGCTTTGGCAACCGCTGAAAGCGTCGATGAGGCTAGGCATAAAGCGGTAAAAGCCGCAAGTTTGGTAGTGGTTAAACCTGTACTATAGGTAAAAGATGATGAGAATAGTAATTATTTTATTGACTTTATTCATCTCAACTGAGGTGATGGCCGATATCTATAAGTTTACTGATACTGACGGTCGTGTCTACTATACCGATGAACCTCGACATAGCTTGTATAAGCGTATTATTAAATCAAAAGTAACCCTCCATTATCCGCACAATTACTTGAGTAAATACACAGGTAAAGTTCATGCTTTTTCAGGCGCTAACAAAAAAAGATTTGCAGGCCTTATTGAACAGGCTGCCAATAGATATCAGGTTGATGCAAAATTGGTCCATGCCGTTATTCAAACGGAATCGGCTTACAACTCATCTGCACAATCGCCAAAGGGTGCTGTGGGTTTAATGCAGTTGATGCCAGACACAGCAAGACGATTTGGTGTTAGCGACCGGAATGATCCTGATCAGAATGTTGATGGCGGTACACGCTATTTAAAACATTTAATCAACATGTTCAATCCCAATCTAGATCTTGCAGTTGCCGCCTATAATGCCGGTGAAAATGCAGTTATACGATATAACAACTCTATTCCGCCTTACCCTGAAACACAAAATTATGTAAAACAGGTTTTGGCTTTATATCATCAATAAA
>CAYVFT010000155.1:0-6118 GCA_964450225.1 uncultured Crenothrix sp.
CATGATGAGTAGGGTTTATAATTTTGGCCCCGGCCCGGCAACGGTGCCGGAATCGGTTTTGAATCAAGCACGGGAGGACTTGCCGGAATGGCATGCCAGTGGCATGTCGGTCATCGAGTTGAGTCACCGCGGCAAGGATTTTGTCGCTATCGCCGAGCAAGCGGAGGCTACTCTCCGAGAACTATTGGAGATATCATCGTCATATCGGGTGCTGTTCTTGCAAGGTGGGGCTACCGGACAGTTTGCGGCAGTACCTTTGAATCTGGGGCGCGACAAAGCCAAATTCGCCTATTTAAGTACCGGCTTGTGGTCTGAAAAAGCCATTTCTGAAGCAAAGCGCTATGGCGAAGTTCAAATCGTGGCAAGTTCAAAAGAACAGGGATACACCACTATCCCCTCCAGATCAGACTGGAACATCGATCCTGACGTGGCATATTTGCATTACACAGCAAACGAAACGATTGGCGGGGTCGAATTTCAAAGTGTGCCTGAGGTTGGAAATCTGACACTGGTTTCTGATATGTCATCCAATATTCTTTCGCGTCCCGTGGATGTGAGTCGGTTCGGGGTAATTTATGCCGGTGCACAAAAGAATCTGGGGCCCGCCGGCATCACGATAGCAATCGTACGCGAAGATCTTATTGGGGATGCTCATCCATTTACACCTTCCATTCTGAATTACAAATTACAGGCAGATAATGGCTCCATGCTCAACACGCCGCCCACCTACAACTGGTATCTGCTCGGGCTAGTGCTGGAATGGGTAAAAGCACAGGGCGGCGTTGCAGCGATTGAAGCACGCAATAGCCGAAAGGCCGCCAAGCTGTATGCTGCGATTGATGCGTCACCGTTTTATTCAAACCCGGTCGTTCCATCCGTTCGATCACGTATGAATGTACCATTTCTTCTGGCAAATACTGATCTTGAAAAAACCTTTTTAGCTCAGGCGAAATTGCATGGTTTAGTGAATCTGGAGGGGCATCGTTCGGTTGGTGGACTGCGTGCCAGCATATATAACGCAATGACAGAAGAAGGCGTAGATACTTTAGTTGCATTTATGCGTGAATTTGAACGAACACAAGGATAAACAAATGTTTAAAATTTTGACCTATAACAATATATCTCAGGCTGGGCTAGAGAGACTTCCGAGCGAGCATTACCAAGTTGCCGCGCAAATCGATAATCCCGATGCTATTTTGCTGCGCTCTTTCAACCTGCACGGCCAGCCGATTCCCGAATCGGTCAAGGCTGTCGGTCGGGCAGGAGCGGGCGTCAACAATATTCCCGTTGAGGAATATACCAAGCGTGGTATTCCGGTATTCAATGCACCGGGCGCCAATTCGAATGCGGTGGCAGAACTGGCTATAGCAGGAATGCTGCTGGCCTCACGGAATATTCCTGCGGCGTTAAATTTTGTCAGTGGTCTGGAGGGAGATGAGGAAACTATCAACAGTCAAATCGAAAAGAACAAAAAACATTTTGCCGGTTTTGAGGTATCCGGCAAGACCTTGGGTGTGTTGGGATTGGGCGCGATTGGGGTAAAAGTAGCCAATTCCGCTGCCGCTTTGGGATTGAATACAATCGGCTTTGATCCGTTTATGTCTCTGCAGAGTGCCTGGAAACTTAACTCATCCACAGTACCCGCCACCGGTATAGATGATCTGGTTGCTCATGCGGATTTTATCAGTCTGCATATTCCGCTGAATGATAAAACCAGGAATTTATTCAGCAAAGACCATATAGACCGCATAAAGAAAGGATCGACATTGCTCAACTTCTCTCGGGCGGGTATAGTTGATGAAGCGGCAGTCCTGGCGGCTCTGGACTCCGGCGCTTTACATGCCTATGTCTGTGATTTCCCGACCCCTGCCCTGATAAATCACCCCCGGGCAATCGTGCTTCCTCACCTGGGAGCATCCACGGAAGAAGCCGAAGACAATTGTGCTTCAATGGTGGCGGATCAGATTCGTGATTTTTTGGAAAATGGCTCCATTCGTAACTCGGTTAATTTCCCGGAAGTAGTTGTTCCCCGCAACGGGGAGGGTGCACGCCTTGGCATCGCTAACCACAATGTGCCCGGTGTAGTTGGCCATATTTCATCTGCTTTGGGTGAAGCCGGTCTCAATATACTGGATCTGCTGAACAAGTCGCGTGGCGATTATGCGTATACACTGGTAGATATTCAAGATGATGCTCCCCCGGAAATTTTGGAACGCATACGCGCTATTGACGGCGTGCTGTCCGTCCGGGTAATTTGATTTTATGACTGCTGAACAAAATCGATAAAACGCTAAGACTTAGTAATAAGGACTTAAGCAGAATCGATAAACCGCTTTACATGTTGTTGCTAACATAAGCCGCTTTACATGTTTGACAAAACAATACGTGTAGAGTAGATTAATTAAATATTGCAAGCTGACCGGACAACCGGAAGCCAGTGAGCCCGAAAGGGCCACTGGCTTTTTTTTGGCCAAAATTTGGCTAAATCAATCAGTTTAGCAATCAAATCACAGGAGACTGTTATGTCACATTGGTACGAAGACAATTCTCACTCCATAGGAAAAACGCCACTGGTGCGACTCAATCGTATCACTGATGGAGCACCTGCCACGGTGCTGGCAAAAATTGAAGGGCGTAATCCCGCTTATTCTGTTAAATGCCGGATTGGTGCAGCCATGATCTGGGATGCCGAGCAACGTGGCTTGCTCCGTCCCGGCAAGGAACTCGTTGAGCCCACCAGCGGCAACACCGGTATTGCCCTTGCCTTTGTTGCGGCGGCGCGAGGCACGCCATTGACGTTAACAATGCCGGAAACCATGAGTCTGGAACGTCGTAAGTTATTGATCGCTTATGGCGCCAAACTGGTATTGACCGAAGGCACCAAAGGCATGAGCGGCGCGATTGCCAAAGCCGAAGAAATTGCCGCATCCGATCCTGATCGTTATGTATTGCTGCAGCAGTTTAAAAATCCGGCCAACCCTGCTATTCATGAACAGACAACAGGGCCCGAAATCTGGAACGATACCGACGGCGCGATTGATATATTGGTCTCAGGTGTCGGTACCGGCGGCACGATTACCGGCGTTTCCCGTTATATCAAACACAGACAAGGCAAAGCTATTGTTGCAATTGCTGTAGAACCGTCTGCGAGTCCGGTATTGACCCAGCATCGCGCTGGCGAACCGCTAAAGCCGGGACCGCATAAAATTCAGGGCATAGGCGCAGGATTTATCCCGGCTGTGCTCGATCTCGACTTGATTGATGAAATCGAGCAAGTCAGTAATGAAGAAGCCATCGATTACGCGCGCCGTCTTGCCAGGGAAGAAGGCATACTGTCCGGTATTTCCTGTGGCGCAGCGGTTGCTGTGACTGTACGGGTTGCCAAACGAGCCGAAAATGCCGGCAAAACCATTGTCGTTGTGTTGCCGGATTCCGGTGAACGTTATTTAAGTTCACCTCTGTTCGAAGGCTTTTTCAATGCCAGTGGTTTTGCGGCATGAACGATACTACCTATCTAAACGGCAAGTATGATTGGGGTATCGATACGGTTGTTGCCCAATTGCGTGAGCTGCGCGTGGAATCGCTGGAAACGCGAAGCCGGCGTGAGAAGCCACCCAAACTGCCATCACGAAAAGAACTACAAGTTATATTGGACGGCCTGGGTGCAGTATTGTTTCCAAATCGTCTGGGGCTGCCCGATCTGAATGACGAAGGTATCGATTACTTTGTGGGTCATACCCTCGAAACCTTGCTGCGCAAGCTTTATAAGCAAATCAGCCGCGAACTTCATTTTATTTCCGGGCATCAAGGTTTAGATAAAGCAGACCATGAGCAAGCTATTCTCATTGCCCGCCAGTTTGGGGCGCAGTTGCCTACAGTAAGAAAGTTGCTTGATAGCGATATTCAAGCCGCATACGAAGGTGACCCTGCAGCAAGAAGCCCGGACGAAGTACTGGTTTGTTATCCGGGCATTAACGCCATCATTCATCATCGGCTTGCACATATTCTTTATCAGTTAGGTGCGCCACTGGTTGCCCGTATTATCTCCGAGCTTGCTCACTCCGCCACGGGAATAGATATTCATCCGGGCGCGCAAATCGGAGAGGGTTTTTTTATCGACCATGGCACCGGTGTGGTCATCGGGGAAACGGCCGTTATCGGGCGTCGTGTCCGCTTGTATCAAGCCGTTACCCTGGGCGCCAAACGTTTCCTGAAAGATGAGGACGGGGTTCTGGTTAAAGGGAATATACGGCATCCTATCGTTCAAGATGATGTCGTGATCTATGCGGGCGCCACGATCCTGGGCCGCATCACGATTGGCCGCGGCTCGACCATCGGCGGCAACGTCTGGCTTACCCATAGCGTACCCCCTGACAGCAACATTACTCAGGCTCATGTACGGAGCGAATTGTTCCATGGAGGGGCCGGAATATAAAGATTTCTTCCTCTCAGGGCTTTTGCCTGAAGAGTTTATAAACCGGAAGCTCCAGCTTCCATGCACCGGAAGACGGAGCTTCCAAACTCTTAATTTCCGATCTGGAGATCGGAAAACTAAAATTCATTACATTAAACACGAAAGGAAAAAGTCATGACAGATATACATGAAGGGCAAACCCATACTGCGTTAGGCGATGTTGCCGCGCGTACCCTGGCGAATGCCACCAAAACCGTCCCTATGTTATCAACCATCACTCCCCGGTGGTTGGTTCATCTTTTGCAATGGACACCTCTTGAAGCAGGTATTTATCGAGTCAACAAGGTAAAGAATGAAAAAGAACTCCATGTTGATTGTTCCAGTCTCGATGAAAAAGAACTGCCGCAAACGTTTGTCGATTACGAAGAATGGGGCCGTGAATACCGCTTGAATGCCGTTAATACCGTGCTTGATATACATACCCGCATTTCCGATTTGTATAGCAGCCCACATAACCAAATCCATGAACAGCTTCGTTTAACTATCGAAACCATTAAAGAACGCCAGGAAAGCGAACTGATTAACAATGCCGAATATGGCTTGATCAATAATGTCGCGCCAGCACAGGTAGTGCAACCGGTTGCCGGTGGCACCGGCGCACCCACGCCCGATGATCTGGATGAATTGATTTCTCGCGTCTGGAAAGAGCCCGGGTTTTTCCTGGCTCATCCCAAGACCATTGCCGCCTTCGGACGTGAATGCACCTATCGTGGCGTTCCACCTGCTATAGTCACTCTGTTCGGTTCGCAGTTTTTGACCTGGCGCGGATTACCTTTGATCCCATCTGACAAGGTCAGAATTGTTGATGGTAAAAGCAAAATTTTGCTGTTACGCACCGGCGAAGCTCGTCAAGGTGTGGTAGGTCTGTACCAGCCTAACCTGACCGGCGAATTGAGCATGGGCCTTTCAGTCCGTTTTATGGGCATCAATCACAAAGCGATCGCCTCTTATCTCATCTCGCTGTATTGCTCGCTGGCGGTGTTGACTGATGATGCGCTCGGGGTTCTCGAGAATGTCGAAGTGGGCAAATACCATGAATACAAGTGAGTTTGATAAATCCAGTCTAGCGCAACAAGCTTTTACGGAAAATTTGGATCACACGGCAGCGCTGCCTGATGTAGCTGAACTGACAAGACTTGCCAATGAGCTGTTTACAGCTCTGCCCTGCGACGGTTCGAGAATCGGCATTGCCGCCTCTGCCGTACCGGGCGGATTTGCTTCGCCCTTGGTTGGCCTTGATAAATCCAGGGTGGTCGGAATTGTACCTCAAGGTTTGGGATTACCAGGAGAGGCTGAGCTGCGGCACTTGTCCGCGCCGCGCAAGCCGTCTTTAGAGAACGTTCCGGACAGTATTGATACGGGGCCGGTTTTCGGCAATCCGGCTCCGACCGCAGCACCGGGTTTATCATCGCCCTTGGCGGGTCTGGACAAAGCAGTGCTGGCAGGTGTTTTCCAGCACGACTTTGGCCTGCCCGGAGAAGCTGAATTGCAGAAACTGCTGGTTTCTTATCAGCCTTCCGGAAACAGCATTCCCGGAAGTACTGATGTCAGTTCAATTCCTGCTATTGCCTCGTCTATGGCTGGTCAGGAACTGACATCTGAATCGTTGGCAGATGTTGATAAATCGGCGGGAGCAGGTATTTC
>CAYVFT010000156.1:0-6073 GCA_964450225.1 uncultured Crenothrix sp.
ACGCTGAAAGAAACCAAGGTGGTGCTGGAAGGCATCACCATCGGCGGCAAGTCGATGCGCGAGCATTTCGAGGTCATCAATCACAAGGAAGCCATCGACTATGTCGAGGCGGTGATTGCCGGTGACGAAGCGTTTTCCGAACGCTTGATTAAAGCCATCCATCAATTGGTGTTGAAAAACATCGACAGCCCGAACGCGGGCGTCTATCGCCACGAAAACGTCTTGATTGCCGGCGCCGAACACCGGCCACCGGATTTTCTGCACGTCTCCGAGCAGATGGCCGATTTGGTGCAGTCCTACCACGCCTTTACCGGTCACCCCATCGAACGCGCCGCCCACTTGCAGGTGGACTTCGTCAAAATCCATCCATTTGTGGATGGCAATGGCCGCACAGCTAGGTTGCTGATGAATTTCGATTTAATGAAGTCAGGCTTTTTACCAGTGATCTTCCTGGCCTCTGAACGTTTAGCGTATTACGAAGCCTTGGATAAAGCCCATACCCAAAACGATTATCAAGATTTCCTACAGCTAACACTGGCAGCGGAAATCAAAGCCTTTGACACCGTATTGTCTTTATTGGGGTAAGCATGGCCGCGCATGAGTATCTGGAAGATTTGTCCTCGTTGTTGCCTGCCGTCGGCTTGCTCAACCAGTTAGGCTATCGGTATCTGACGCCGTCGGAGAACTTGGACTTACGTGGCAGCAGAACATCCAAGCTGATCTTGGAAAGCGTACTAAAAGAACAGCTCCAGAAATTCAATTCGATCACTTTCAAAGGCCAACAATACGCCTTTAGCGACAGCAATATCCAAAAAGCCGTGCAGGCCTTGGCCGATATTCCGTTCGATAGCCTGATGAATACCAGCGAGCAGGTGTACGACTTGCTGACCTTGGGCAAAAGCCTGGAGCAAACCATCGACGGTTACACCAAGAGCTTTTCCCTGCATTACATCGACTGGCAGCATCCAGAAAACAACGTCTATCACGTTTGCGATGAATTCGTGTTGGAGCGTCGCCACAGCAAGCAAACCCGCCGGCCGGATATTGTATTGTTTGTGAATGGCATCCCGTTGGCGGTGATCGAATGCAAACGGCCCGACCTGAAAGATGCAGCGGAAGAAGGCATTAGCCAACATTTGCGTAATCAACGAACCGATGAGATTCCGGAGCTTTTTACCTACGCGCAGATTTTAGTAGCGGTCAGCCAGAACAAAGCCCTGTATGGTACGACCGGCACACCGGCTAAGTTTTGGGCGATATGGAAGGAGGAAGATCAAAACGGCCAGGAAAAGTATCTGCATGGGTTAGTTAATCAAGTACTGAGTGAAGACCTTAAATCGCGACTGTTTGCGGAACGCGATGAATATCAACGGCGCAGCATGGAAATCGCTTGGCAAGCAGGTGAGCGTTTACCTTCACCCCAAGACAAGGCTATTCACAGCTTGTTGCGGCCGGAGCGATTGCTGGAGTTGATTTATCAATACATCGTCTTCGACAACAAGGAAAAGAAGATTTGCCGTTACCAACAATATTTTGCCGTCGGCGCCACCCTGGATCGGGTCACGCAGCGCAAAGGCGATAGCCAGCGACCGGGTGGCGTAATCTGGCATACCACGGGTTCCGGTAAATCCTTGACCATGGTGATGTTGGCGAAAGCCATGGTGTTAGCGCCGGACATCCCTAATCCCAAGATTGTGTTGGTCACCGACCGCATCGATTTGGATGACCAAATCTATAAAACCTTCCATGCCTGCGGCAAGCCGGTGGTACAGGCTAAAACCGGCGAGCATCTGATCGAACTGATCGCCCATAACAAGGCCAGCATCATCACCACGATTATCGACAAGTTCGAGTCTGCCAGGCGCAAACGCAAGATCAGCGACGCCAGCAGCAATATCTTTGTCCTGGTCGATGAATCGCATCGCTCTCAATACGGGGTGTCGCACGCCAAGATGCAGAATGTGTTTCCCAATGCCTGCTATATCGGCTTTACCGGCACACCGCTACTGAAAAAGGAAAAGACCACGGCCGCCAAGTTTGGCGGCTTTATCCATAAATACACCATGAACCAGGCCGTTGCCGATGGTGCCGTCACGCCGCTGCTCTATGAAGGCCGCATGAGCGAGTTGCATGGCGACAAGGCGCAAATCGACAAATGGTTTGAACGCATCACCAAAGACCTGACCACCGAACAAAAAGCCGATTTAAAGAAGAAATTCCGCCGCGAAGAAGAGCTAAGCAAGTCTGACCAACGTTTAGCCGAGATTGCCTATGACATTGGTCAGCACTTTAAGGACAACTACCGAGGCACCGGCAAGAAAGGCCAGTTTGCCGTGTCCAGCAAAGCCATGGCCTTACGTTATAAGAAATACTTCGATGAGTTTGGCGATGTAACGACGGAAGTGGTGATTTCGCCGCCCGATACCCGCGAAGGCAATAAATCCGTCGATGAAGATGCGTTGGAAGACGTGCAAGTCTTCTGGAAAGCGATGATGGCGAAGTACGGTAATGATGAGAAATATCAAGAGAGCATCATCAATGCCTTTAAATACTCCGACGATCCGGAAATCCTGATCGTGGTGGACAAACTGCTCACCGGTTTCGACGCCCCTAGAAACAGCGTGCTGTATCTGGACAAACGCCTGAAGGAACACAATATCCTGCAAGCCATTGCCCGTGTGAATCGTTTGTTTGAAGGTAAAGACTACGGCTTGATTATCGACTACCGAGGCATTTTCGGCGAGTTGAACGAAGCCATCGATACCTATGCGGCTTTGGAAAACGACGGCTTTGATCCGGAAGATGTGGAAGGCACGCTGACCGACATTAGCGAAGAGATCAAGCTGTTACCGCAACGCCATACCAATGTTTGGGAGGTGTTCAAGGAAGTCGGCAATCAAAAAGACTTGGAGGCGATGCAACGGCATCTGGAGCCGGAAGATCGGCGACAACGTTTTTACGAGGTGTTGTCTTTGTTCGCCAAGACTTTGCAATTGGCGTTGGCGAATGCCAAGTTTCAGGATGAAACGCCGGAGAAGAAAATCGCTCGCTACAAGGAAGATCTGAAATACTTTCTGAATCTGCGTCAGGCCGTGAAACAACGCTTTGGAGAAGCGGTGGACTATTCAGCCTATGAAACCCAAATCCGCAATATGGTGAATAAATACATCGGTGCGGATGCGGTGAAACAGTTGATTGCTCCGGTCAATGTGTTTGCCATTGATGAATTTGAAAAGGAGATTGAATCTATTGAAGGCGATGCCGCGAAAGCCGATGCCATTGCTTCCAGGGTGAAGAAAACCATCACCGAAAAGATGGAAGAAGACCCGGCTTTGTATAAACGCCTATCCGAGCTGATTGACGAGGCAATTGCTGAGCATCGTGCAAAACGACTTTCCGACCTGGAATATCTCAAACGGATTCGGGAAACGTTAGATGAACTGCGCGGCAAAACGAGTTCTGATTTGCCGGATATTTTGACTCATCGAGATGAAGCCAAAGCCTATTACGGTGTGATTCAAGAGCCTATGGCAGGCTATTCTGTACCGGGCTATTCGCCGGAAACGTTTGCCGCGGAAACCGCCGTGCGGCTGGAGCATATTATCCGCGAGCATAAAATCCGTGACTGGACGCGAAATCATGACATTAAAAACCTGATGCTGAACGAAGTCGAGGATTATCTGTATAGTTTGAAGGGCCGCTACGACCTCGCCATGGACTTGGAACTCATCGAGCGGATCACTAATCAAGTGCTGGCTATTGCCGAACGCAGGGATCGTTAGCATGAAAATAGGGATGCTGTGATGGCGGTTCAGCGTCAGCAATCCGTTTTATTCGGCCAAACGGAAATCGCTTATCGTGTGAATGCCAGTGATCGCAAGACCTTGGCAATTCACGTCTACCCCGATGGGCAAGTGGTGGTCGATGCCCCGATGGATGCCAGTAATGAAGCCATTGCCGAAAAGGTTAAGAAACGGGCTTCCTGGATTTTCAAACAGCAAACGCTGTTTGCAGCCTATCCACCGGCATTACCCCAAAGGCAATATGTATCCGGCGAGACGCATCGGTATTTAGGCAGACAATACCGCTTGCAAGTCATTCAAGGAACAGATGATAAGGTTAAGCTCGCGCAGGGTCGTCTGGTTGTTGAGACAGCCGATCCTGAGAGTACAGAGAAAGTTAAAAAACTGCTGCAAGACTGGTATCGCTTGAGAGCAAAGGCCATCTTTGCAGAGCGTTATAATTGCTGTGTCGGACTAGTCGCCAAGTTAGATATAAACCACCACCAGGGCTTCCAGCTTCGTTTTATGTCCAAACGCTGGGGAAGCTGTACCAGTCAGGGCCATATCATTCTGAACCCTGAACTGATTGCTGCTCCCAAGGACTGCATTGATTATGTGATTACCCATGAGCTATGTCACCTGAAAGAACGCAATCACAGCCAGGCGTTTTATCGGTTGCTTGGTTCTGCTATGAAGGATTGGCAATTGAGAAAGAAAAAACTGAATGAGATGGTTGAGGCTAGGTTTGTATAAAACCATTGCTTATAAGTGAAGTATTTAATTTTTTAAAGATTTACATGCACTAGTTTATAAGGCGCTTTATCCAAAAAGAAGCCCGGCTTGCAAGCGACCCAGCGCTCACCGCCAGTGGAATTGTGGGTGCGACGCATATACATGCTGCGAAGATAATGTAGACCGGGCGAGCGCGCAAGGGGGCAGGATAACTATTATGGCACGGCAAAACACAATAACTCCAAAGATCAGCTGCCTATAACAAAAATTCAATAACTTACAAAAGATTCTCTTTTACTACTGGGATCCAGAAAGGCGACGGCCTGACCGCCGGTTAAAAACTGTTCCAATTGTTCTATGGTGTTTAGGCCGTTTATATTCATGATAGGTTTCATTCTCTTATCATGAACGAGACTCAAGCGTTTATCAGACTCATTTTCCGTTAAAAATACGGGTCTTCTTCAGACTCATTTATTATTGGAAGAGGCTGCTAATTGCGAAATAAGTAAAGACAAGATACACTGGAATTAGACTACCAAAATATTCCCGAATAACGTTAAAAACATAAAGTATTATTAGACCGCAATATGACACAGCGAACGTTTTTTACTATGGCTATCCTGCTCGCAGCGGTCTCTGTTGGTACCGCCGGTACAATCACAAATGGGATCTGGTCTGCCAGTGGCTGCGGCCCTGAGCCGGTAGCGCCGGCTATTGAGCTGTCCAGCATTGATGCCTATAACAGAAGTATCAAAGCGATCAATGATTGGCAGACGAAAGCACATGCCTTCAACGAGTGTGTGATTAAAGAGGCCAATGCAGACAGTGCGCTTATCTCAAAAACCGCTAATGATCAGCAGAGCCGACTTCGTTCAGTGTTTGACAAGATCAAGAACGATATGGACGCTGCCAAAACCAAATTGGAAAACAATTAAATGCCTGGTTCATCAGCCTGTTGGCCAGGATGATAAACTACATACAGATAAACCGGAATAGCAAGACCGCCTAGACTATTTTCAATTATCGGCCACACATCGTCCCAATCCAAATCGCCTACACCGGTCGCTAAGCGAGGTAACGCGAGTGAAGCGAGTTTCTCGGCGGCTATAATTTTCACCAATGCACTTAAGGCGTGCCTGACATTGCTTAGGGTCGCTTTGCCATGGCGATGATCATGGCTATCCATACCTTCATTGGTAATCAGATTCACAATCCGGACATTATCCGGCCCACCCCACATCCATGCTTCCCCCGCCTTGGTATTATGCTGATGACACCAGCGATGAAAATCCTTGTGCATGGCGGGATATTTATTGTGCAACTCCAGCGACAAACCTTTATCCATAGGATCGTTAAGCCCTACCCCATGAGCAATCGCTTGCGCCTTGCTCAATAGAATGTCACCTTCGACTCTGTATATCATATTATCCTCACTATTACATTTCGATTCAGATCATGCAGCCAAGTTGGTTACGTCTTAACACCAGCTACCCTGTATTTTTGAGTATTAAAACCAATTCCTGACCTTTTGCCTAATAAAATAACAGAATTTGACTGAC
>CAYVFT010000157.1:0-6053 GCA_964450225.1 uncultured Crenothrix sp.
GAGTTATGTGCCGCCGCTAATGGTTTATCTGGCGGCTGGGGTGTCCGGTTTAACCGGTATCGTTGGCACTTTTTTCGTCAAGGAATATCTCGGTTTATCGGCCGAATTTCTGGCTGCTCTGAGCTTTTGGGTCATGCTGCCATGGGCGCTGAAAATGCCGCTCGGTCATCTGGTGGACTTGTTATGGCGGTATAAGGCCGGCTTGATCTATCTGGGCGCGGGGCTGATCGCTGCAAGTTTGCTGATTATGACAAACTTGCTGGCGGATCTTGACTATATGACCCATCTGATGCCCGCGGAAAACTGGTATATTTTGGCATCACTGTTGGCCCCGATCGGTTATGTCATGCAGGATATTGTCGCCGATGCCATGACCGTGGAGGCGGTGGCGCGTTTCGATGAACAGGGGAAGCCCATTCCACAGGAGCATATTCTGCTTGGGCATACCACGATGCAGACCTTGGGGCGGGTGGCTATTATCAGCGGTACTCTGCTAGTCGCCGCAGCCAATGTCTATTTGTTCAGCGGCGTAGAAACTATGAGTGCCGGGGAAAAAACGTCAGTGTATATTACTGTTTATCACTGGGCATTGCTGATTCCAGCCATCTCTGTCCTCGGTGTTTTGCTGTCTTCCTGGTTACGCTCTCAGGAGGAATGGCGGCTTGCAGCGCTTGGCTATGAGTTTGCAGACATAGAGCGCCTGTTGGGGCGGCCAGAAACAGAGCTGCCCGAGATCAACTGGTGGTTATTGGGCGGAGGGCTTGGCTTTACCTTGTTTGCGGCCATCATGGGCCTGACCGATGTACGGAACAACGAGGAGATAGTGTTTGCCGGCTCTCTTGCCATCGTATTGTTCCTGATGTGGCAATTGACTAAAGAGCTTGCAACCCGTGAAAGAAATCAGTTATTCGGCACGGCATTGGTGATCTTTGCGTTTCGCGCGGTACCAACGACGGGGGCAGGCGAGACCTGGTGGATGATTGACGTTCTTGCTTTCGATCAGCAGTTTCTGTCGCAATTATCCTTGATTACCAGCGCGCTGACCTTGTTCGGGATGTTCCTGTTTCGACGTTTCATGGCCGAGCGTCCTATAACTTATATTGTTGCCGTTCTAACTATCGCCCTGGCTGTGCTTTACCTGCCGAATATTGCCCTGTTTTATGGAGTTCACGAATGGACCCAGGCGCATACCGGCGGTGTCGTGGACGCCCGCTTTATCGCGCTGGTCGATACGGCATTGGAATCGCCTCTGGGCCAGATCGCCATGATTCCAATGCTGGCCTGGATTGCCAACTCAGCGCCGCAACGGCTCAAGGCAACTTATTTTGCGGTGATGGCGGCTTTTGTAAATCTGGCCCTATCGCTTTCGCAGCTCTTGACCAAGGCACTCAATCAGTGGTTTGTGATCACTCGGGAAGTCAGGGACGCATCCGGCACGGTAACTGTTTCAGCCGATTACAGCGAATTGGGTGGGCTACTGATCATCGTCATGTTGCTCAGTCTGGCACTACCGATGTTAGCTATTTTGATTGCCAAGCGCACCTTTCTGGCTGAACAGCGAACCGTAGAATAATTCAGGGGATATTTATCTCAGTATTAATCAACATTGGCTCTTATTATATAAAAATGAGGAATCGATTGGATTCGAATTTAGTAAGGAAAAATTAATGATCAGCAAAAATCTGAATTGCCATTTCGGCACAGTGTGTAGTGCTGTGCAGACCATGCACGTTAAGGTTGAGTCACAGCCTCAAGGTGATCTACACCTTAGCTATGATTTGACCGGCGATTTGGCGCAATTACGCATACCTGCACAGCAAACACCTGCTGCTGTAGACGGTTTGTGGGAACACACCTGTTTCGAGGTGTTCGTCGCCGTGGAGGGTGAGGCGGGGTATCATGAGTTCAATTTTTCACCATCTGGCCAGTGGGCAGCGTATGCTTTCAGCGACTATCGGGTGCGGAGCGCGTGGACGGTCAGCCAAACGCCGGCTATCAGGTGTGCTCAGAGCAATGGATATTTGCTGCTGGAAGCGGTTATCGCTGCTGCTGATTTACCTCTGAATATTTCTGGCAAGCTGTTCCAATTGGGTCTGACAGCAGTGATCGAGGCGAACGATGGTAGTCACTCTTATTGGGCGCTGCATCATCGCTCAGTCCGTCCCGACTTTCACGATCGGGCAGGATTTATTTTGTCCTTAAATCAGACTTTACGCACATAAAAACTATGAAATTTGGTATTGACCGTTTACTTGAAGATGCGGCTTTGCGCGGACCGCTGGTAGGAAAACGCGTGGCATTGCTGGCGCATCCTGCTTCGGTTACTGAGGATTTGACGCATACGCTGGATGCCTTGGCCGGTTTGCCGGATGTCAAGCTCAGCGCTGCGTTTGGCCCACAGCATGGCCTGCGCGGGGACAAGCAAGACAATATGATGGAATCCTCCGACTTCATCGATCCGGTGCTTGGCATTCCTGTGTTTAGTCTCTATGGGGAAGTGCGCCGCCCCACAGACGCGATGATGGATACTTTCGATGTGCTGCTGGTCGATTTGCAGGATCTCGGTTGCCGCATCTACACCTTTATCACTACCTTGCGTTATGTGCTGGAAGCGGCGGCAGCGCACCAAAAACAGGTGTGGATACTGGATCGCCCCAATCCGGCAGGCCGCCCGGTGGAAGGCTTGACGCTACGCCAAGGTTGGGAAAGCTTTGTTGGTGCAGGTGCTATGCCGATGCGCCATGGTTTGACGATGGGCGAACTAGCGCAATGGTTCATTAATATGCTGGCGCTGGATGTGGATTGTCAGGTTATCACGATGCAAGGTTGGCAACCGGAGGCTGCACCCGGTTTCGGCTGGCCGCTGGGTGAACGCATCTGGATCAACCCCAGCCCGAACGCACCGAACCTGTGGATGACCCGCTGTTATGCCGGGACAGTGCTGCTGGAAGGCACATCCCTTTCTGAAGGTCGCGGCACAACCCGTCCTCTGGAACTATTTGGTGCGCCGGATATGGATGCCCGCGCTCTCATTAAAGTGATGCACGACATTGCTCCACAATGGCTGGCGGGTTGCCGCTTGCGTGAGTGCTGGTTTGAACCGACTTTTCACAAGCATGCAGGCAAACTTTGTGCAGGAGTGCAAATCCATGTGGAAGATGCGGCTTACGATCATTTCGCCTTCCGACCATGGCGCTTGCAGGCGCTGGCTTTCAAGGCGTTGCGCTTGCAGCAGCAGGATTATCCGTTGTGGCGTGATTTTCCTTATGAATACGAACTCGACCGCCTGGCTATCGATGTAATCAATGGCTCGCCCCTGTTACGCGTATGGGTGGACGATGCTCACGCCATGCCGGAAGACCTGGAGGTCATTGCGCGTATGGATGAACAGGCGTGGGAAGAAGAACGTTCGGAGTTTTTGTTGTACTAATGATGTTTATGGTTTACTGAAACGCTATATGTGATTTGTAAGTGTCAATATATTAATCTTTAAGGGAAGGTCTTTAGATACGATGATTACACCCAAAGACCTTACTACAGAAAGAATCTAAATAATTATTAAAACTTTATCTCAACATTCCAACGAACTATTTCAAATCCGCTTTCGACAGCAGGTTTTCCGATGCCGCTGGTTTATTTGCACTATAAAGCGAATACGCGTTCAGGACCATTTGATGCGCTCGGCCCATTTTTTCTTTGGTAAAGTCTATCGCAAATTCTTCTTTCAATTGCTTGCCATCCCAGCCATAGGCTTTTAAAAACTGCTCATTGTCAGCGCCTTTTTTATCCCAGTTCGCCAGTAGTGATGAGGTGTAATAAAGACGTTTGCCATCCCAACTGGAAGACACCATATTGACCTGCGCGCCGATTTTTTGTTCAAACACTTGTTTCGGTTTGAATGGGTCGGAAATATCAAAGGCGCGGGTTTTGCCGTCCATAAAGGTATTAACCCAGAGCATTTTGTCATCGCTTTGGATGGAGATGTCCACAGGTAAAGGTATTTTGCTGGGATCGCCAACGTCGGCAACTTCTTTGGCTTGCCATGCACCTTCTTGATCTTCGTAGATTAGCCAGATTTTTGAGGTGAGGGCGGTGCTGGTAAAACAATAGTTATGATTCTCGCCCCACGCACAACGTATTTCCAGCGGCGCACCGGGTACATCAAAAACTTTTTTTGGCTGCTTGGTGTGTAAATTCCATTGCACTACCGTATTGCCAAAACGTTTCATGGCTTCAGGGTCGGCGAGCATTTTACCAAAATCCATCATATAGTTGGACCAGCCCGTAAATGATGAGGTCAGCATTAGATTGCGTCTGGGCAGAACACGCAGATCATAGCCGTAGCCATCGGCATATTTGCCGGTTTTGATTGCGCCTTCAAGGTTGCTGTCGGTGGGTGTCCAGTGTGTGGCTATGTATTCGCCATCATTGGTGTATTCAACGACGGCGGTGCGGCCGCCGTGATCTTTATTATTAGACAGTCCGGTAATAATCATGCGGCCGGGTAAGGCGTAAGTAGTGTGCGGACCGACTACGCCACCGCTTTTTGCGACAAAATCGGTGATAGTCTTGGTCAGTTTGGGTTTGGCGGGATCAGTATGAACATCAAAAATAAACAGCTTGCTGGTATCCAGCGAGCCCGCCCATAAATACTGGCGATCATCGGTATAGCCGGAGTGATGGGCTTCATTGCGTCCGCCGACTGAAAGACTGTTGACGATCTTGCCGTAATTGGACGACTTGGGATTAACATCGACAGTGACCAGTTTATCCTGTTCATCGCCCACGCCTTCTACGCCCAGAGTCCAGACATAGACAAAATCTTCTTGTCCGACAATTTTAGCCATATAGGGGGATTGGCAAGTTTCATCGGCAGCTGCGGAGGTGATGCCGATGCCCGCAAGCGAAAGTGCTGATGCGGCAAATGCACAAGCGGTCATTAAGTGATTCAGCTGCTTGCTTTTTTTGTTAGTTATTTTCATCCTCATTTCCTCTCTAATTATAATTATTTGGGTTCACGAATGCTTTGTCAGCGCTCGGACCACTGGTAAGAGTTTTTTAGGTTTCGGCAGTAGTGGGATCAATCATGGTTCTAATTTGGGAGATACGATTGGCTGGAAATCCACCCTTTTCTGCATGTGCTCTTACCGTCGCTTCATCGGGCGCGATATAGACGCAGTAGACCTTATCGTCAGTTACATAACTTTCTACCCACTGAATTTTTGGTCCCATATCAGTAAGAACACCGCAAGATTTTTGCGATATACCTTGCAGATCCTGAGCTGTTAATGAGCCTGCGCCGGGAATTTCGCGTTCAATAATATATTTTGGCATGGTAATGTCTCCTGGTTGATGTTAAAAACGACTGGTCGTCTTGAAAAAAAATAATAACACTAGGCTTTAAAAAAATCACCTAATAAATTCTCGCAACATTGTTTCAGAGGAATGGAAGATTTTTCAATTTTCATTCTTAATAAGGCGCCCTGCCACATATTAACCAATAGATCAGCCATTTCTTCTGATGATTTGTCGGTTCTTACGGTACCTTCTTGTTGTGCCCTGACCAGGCCTGTTTTCAATAAATTTCGATAACGAAGGACCGCCGATTGTAAGGATTTTTGACAAATATCGCTTGTATCACCAATTTCACCCATCAAATTGCCTAATAAACAACCGCCTTGAAATTCTGCTTTTTCTAATTCTGTAATCAGTTCATTGAAATAACGCTGTAATGCACTTAGGGCATCGTGGTCTGGATTTTGTAAATGACTGCTTAATTGATCTATGAAGGGATTTATATAGTGCTGAATGACTTCTGCGGCAAAGTTTTCTTTGCTGCCAAAATAATTGTAGAAAGAGCCTTTTGGAATTCTTACGGCATCCAAAATTTCTTTCAACCCAGTGCCGTGATAACCCTGTTGCATGAGCAAAGTTACGCCTTGGCTTAAAAGGTTTTCTCTATTAATTTGTTTTTGAGATGTTCTTGGCATTATTTAAATAATTCGAGCGGTTATTCTTTTTTGGTAAAAGGGTATTTATTGGTTCTTAATAGC
>CAYVFT010000158.1:0-6009 GCA_964450225.1 uncultured Crenothrix sp.
CTGCCAGGTCCCCTTCGGGTGAATGCAAATTCGCTCCCGGCGAATTTGTCATGCCATGCAGCATCAGGCGAACGCCGTCGATAATCTGTTCGGCACGCTCCTGCATTAACCGGTCATCACAGCTTAAATAGGGCTCACATTCCGCTCCATTAATAATGAGGGTATCAATGTGGTTCTCGCGTCCCATATTGAGTTTAACCGCTGTAGGAAAAGTTGCGCCGCCCAAGCCGACAATACCCGCGGCACCAACGCGCAAACTAATATCTTCAGGAGCTAACTGGAAAGGATCGACAGGTGGTGACGTTACTATCCATTCGTCCTTACCATCCGTTTCCAGCACGATCATACGAATGGGGAGTGCGGACGGGTGTGGCGCAGGATAATCATTGACATCGAGAATGATGCCCGAACTGGGTGCGTGCACAGGCGCGGAAATCATGCCTTGACTGTAGGCCAATAACTGGCCCTTAAGCACTTTATCACCGACTCTGATCAGTGGTTCGGCGGGCTTGCCGACATGTTGTTGCAAGGGTATATACAGCTTTTTCGGCAACGGGAAGTTATTCACTATAGCTTGAGTAGCAGTTGCAGCTTTGTGGTCTTGCGCATGGACGCCACCCCGAATACGCGGTTTTGAGAAAAAACTTAACATACAGCACCACTTGTTTCAGGTAAAGCCGGTTTAGTCCATCGCCAGTTACGTAACGTGACTTCAATCGGGTGCATTTGCAGACATTCGGTGGGACAAACCTCCACACATTTTTTACAGCCTATGCAGGCATCTGCAACCACTGCGTGAATTTGTTTGGGTGCGCCGACAATCGCATCGGTGGGACAAACTTTAAAACAGCGGGTACAGCCGGTGCAGGTGTCTTCGCTAACTCTGGCAACCAGCAATTCAGGTTCTTTTACATCACTTAAATCCAGATCCAACCCCAATAAAGCGGCGATTTGTTCCGCCAGGGCGCTACCACCGGGAGGGCAGATCGTAGCGGGTGCATTACCCTCGGCCAAAGCTTCCGCGGCTGGTCTGCAACCGGGAAAACCGCACTGGCCGCATTGTGAACCTGGCAACAAGGATTCCAGATCATCGACTATCGGGCTGCTTTCAACTTTTAAGTATTTCCCGGCTATACTCAGCAAAAAGCCTAAAACCAGCCCTAACAGGGTTAAACTGACGATCGCGGATAAAACATACATGGCTGCTTTCCTGTCACACTTTTGTATTAAGCCCTGCGAAGCCCATAAATGCCAGCGATAAAATACCCGCGGTAATAAATGCAATCGGTGTTCCGGCAAATAGCGCCGGGACTGCCATCAGCGCCAAACGTTCACGCAAACCCGCAAAAAGTACCATCACCAGGGTAAAGCCCAGAGCTGAACCAAAACCAAAAATCATGCTTTGCATAAAACCGTATTGTTCCTGCACGTTCAATAACGCCACGCCCAGTACTGCGCAATTGGTGGTAATCAGTGGCAGGAAAATGCCCAGTATTTGATAGAGTACCGGACTGGTTTTATGCACCACCATTTCGGTAAACTGCACTACAGCGGCAATCACCAGAATAAAGGCGAGAATGCGTAAAAACTGGATGTTGAAAGGAGCGAGAATAAAATGCTCCAGTATCCAGCTGGTCATTGCTGCCAGGGTCAGCACGAAAGTTGTCGCCAAACCCATGCTTAACGCGGAATCCAGTTTTTTTGACACACCCATAAATGGGCATAACCCCAGAAACTTCACCAGAACTACGTTATTGACCAGAGCCGTGCCTAATAAAAGTAATAGATATTCACTCACTGTTTTTTCCACGCTGTTTGGGGACTGTTTGTGATTTGTTAAAGCATCAATTATGCCAATTAGATAACTATGCAGATTTGGCAAGTTTGCCGAACGAATCCCGTGTAAAGAATGACAAAATCAGTGCATGAAAACTGTTACAAGTTATACATACACGCACTGTTGAATAATGATTGTGTAGTAAACCTTACAAAAATGGATGTTATATAACCTTTCCTGATTCAGGATTTTACCTTGCAGGCAAGGTTGTAACCAGAATGATCGAATCTACGCTTCACTTAAGCATTGAAATGGGTACAATAATTGCTTATTTTGTTTTAAAGTCCATCTCGAGCCCCGGTTATAAGCTATGAAAAAATCGTCATTGCAGTATCTACGTATGCATACCAATCTGGAAAGCGTCATTGATGAGCTTGCGCCCAATTTCTTAGGGGAGGGATACATAAATGGTAAAGAAGACAGGATGCCTTACAGCTTGTTTGTTGAGGCGGTTGAACAGGCGCCAATTGCCATTTCTATTACCGATAAAAAAGCCAACATACTTTACGTTAATGAAGCGTTTTCCAAGGTTACCGGTTACCAATCGACTGATATTCTGGGGGAAAACGAATCGAAATTATCCGATAAATCGACACCTCGAACTGTTTACTACGATTTGTGGCATACCATTAGCAGCAAGAAAATATGGCGTGGGACATTGTGTAATCGACACAAATTCGGTCATCGCTATCTCGCTGATTTGACTATAGCTCCCATGTTAAATGAGCAGGGGACTGTTACTCATTTTATAGGCATGCATAGAGATATTACCCAGACCCATGAAGCTGAAAAAAAGGTTATTAATCAAAAGTTATTGATTGAATCGGTCATTAATTCATCGCCTATTGCCATGGTGGTTATCGATGATCAGGATCGGGTGATTTTAGATAATCATATGTATAAAGCCCTGGTAAGTGATCTTGACAAAGGTGAACCGGCAACTTTTTTTTTACAGTTATTGCGTAATGAAATGGGAGATTTATGGCAGCATGCACAGAGTAATGAACAAGGCTTTACTAACCGTGAATTTAGAGTAGAAGGCAAAGGAAGCCGGAGAGCTCGCTGGTTTTCCTGTGCTGGAAACTGGTTTATGGAGAATGAAATTAATGCGGATACTTTTTTTGATAATGCTTCAAAACGGTATCTGATACTGACAATAACAGATATCAGCCGCCAACGCCGGCAGATGGAAGAGTTACATATTCAGACATTAAAAACCACCATGTCTGAGGATGAACGGGTGCGTAGCATAAGAGAAACCTTGCTGGGTGCAATGCACCAAATTCAAATGCCAATGAACCAAATCAGGGCAGCCGAGCAGATTTTAAGGCACAAACGGGATGAGCAGCATACCAGCCTGTTGCAGATTTTGCAGCAGATTCAGCAATCCGGTGAAGATGCCATTACGACCATGCAAAAATGTATCCCCGAGATTCTGCAAACTGCTGTTATTCCGGTTAATCTCAATCAAATTTTGCATGAAGTGCTATTACTTAGTAACCAACGTATCTTTAGTAAAGGTATTGATGTGCATTGGCAGCCGCTGTCCGAGCTGCCGCATATGCTGGGCTCCGAAAATCGTCTGCGTATATTATTTAAGCAATTGATAGACAATGCAATTGATGCTGTAAGCGAATCAGCCAGTGGAGAACAGCGTATCAAGGTTACTACGGATGCTGACGCCGATTTGATTTATGTCAGCATTGAAGATAGCGGACCGGGTATTCCTGCTGAAAAACGTACGAAAGTATTTGAACCTTTTTATACCACGCGTCCCATGGGAGGGGATCAAGCGGGTATGGGTCTGGTTATGGCAAAGGAGATTGTTAACCAGCATAAGGGCATTATTGATATAGATCCAGCTTATGAAGCAGGCTGCAGATTTAAAATAAGTTTTCCCCGGCACAGACAGGAGTCCAGGAGGTTTGCATAATGTCTGAGCGTACCCAACTCATCGAAGCCGAACTTGATACTTTGTACCTAATCAGTCAGGTATTAAACAGCACACATGATTTGCATGCAAAACTACAAGCGGTTTTGGAGATACTCCATAAAAGATCAGGCATGCGATCAGGAATGATAACAATAAGGGAAATAGAAAATAACAGCATGATTGTCAGCGTTGTTCACTCTGATGGTGCCGGTAAACTTGATCAACCAGTCAGGTATAGCCCTGGTGAAGGATTGATGGGAGCCATACTTGATGAAGGCAGTACCATAGTCGTTGAAAAGTTGTCTGAAGAACCGCGCTTTTTGGGTCGTTTAGGCTTATATGACCCCGAATTGCCTTTTATTGGCTCACCTATTTATATAGAAGAAGGCGACACCATCGGTGTACTGGCAGCCCAGCCTGATAACAGTCTGTTTCTGGGTGAGCGAGCCCGGTTTATGGAGATGATTGCCAACTTGATAGCACAAAGTGTCAAAATGTTGCGGGTAATAGAACGCAACCAACGAAACCTGCAAAATGAACGGGATCAACTCAAACAGGCGTTAATCAAAAACTACAGTTTTGAAAATATCATCGGGCATTCGCCGCCCATGTTAAAGGTGTTTGATCTGATCCGTCAGGTTGCAAAATGGAATACGACAGTATTGATTCGAGGCGAATCAGGCACCGGTAAAGAAGTCGTCGCCAATGCAATCCACTTTAATTCAGGCTGCGCCAGTGGGCCATTTCTAAAACTGAATTGTGCGGCGCTACCCGATACTTTATTGGAATCTGAATTGTTTGGTCATGAAAAAGGAGCATTTAGTGGCGCTATTAGTCAGCGTAAAGGGCGTTTTGAATTAGCCGATAACGGTACCTTATTCCTCGATGAAATCGGTGAAATTTCTGCATCATTCCAGGCCAAACTGCTGCGCGTTTTGCAAGAAGGTGAATTTGAGCGAGTGGGCGGAACGCATACTATTAGAGTGAATGTGCGTATTATTGCAGCAACCAATCGTAATCTTGAAGAAGAAGTCACTGAAGGTAAGTTCCGGGAAGATTTGTATTACCGGCTCAATGTGATGCCAATTCAGATGCCACCATTACGCGATAGAACAGAAGATATTCCCGAATTATCTGAATTTCTGCTTGGCAGAATTTCTACTCAGCAAGGCGGGCGATCTCTGGAGATCAAGGAAAGCGCCATTCGGATATTGATGAAGCACGACTGGCCCGGTAATGTCCGCGAACTGGCAAACCGCCTGGAACGAGCGGCAATCATGAGTCCAAACGGCATTATCGATCGCGATGTCATGGTCAGTACGGGGCTTGAAGATATGGTGACGCAAGCCGGGCTCAATCTTAAACCCCAAAAGACGCTTGCGATTGATTTTAACGATGAAAACATGGACGACCGTGAGCGCGTGATTGCAGCGCTGGAACAGAGCGGCTGGGTGCAGGCCAAAGCCGCACGCCTGCTTAATATGACGCCAAGGCAAATTGCTTATCGCATAATGACCCTGGATATTACCATGAAGCAAATTTAATGAGCTTGGAGCAGCAATGACAATTTTATATGTGCAACATGATTATGCCGTTTACGGATTTGGTGAAACCAGACAAGAAGCCATTTCTATGGCAGCGCAATGGTTAAAAGATGAAACAGGTAAACAAGGCTGTTCAATTGCCTATGCAGAAAGTCTATTGGTGACTTCACCAAAACCAGGACAAATGACGCTATATGAAACGGCTGAAACTATCCCCGCCGATGCTGAAAACTGGGGAGGAGAAGAACTTTTGGAATGGTATTACGATATAGCCTGAGCTTGCTTGGTGTATTGTTGATAATGGAAAACATAATCAGCGATCCAGAGATTTTGGAAGGTATGGTCTGGAAACATCGCCAATTTCATGCCAATGAAATCATTGTTAATAAAGGCGAATTAGGAAAGTCTTTTTTCTTTATTGAAGAGGGTAATGTACGCGTGACAATTCACGTAGCAGTGGGAGAACGTCGAAACATCCAGGCAGGTGTCAACGACCTGGAAGAAGGTGATTTTTTCGGAGAGATTGCGTTGTTTGAGGCGCGTTTACGAACTGCTACGGTTACAGCGATTACCGATCAGGGATATTTTTTCATGAAGCACTTGTTTGAAACCATGGTCACACGAATGACAAGTGGGGTCGATAGGCTTGAATCACTTATGGCCTGGGGGCTTAAAGCTCATGGAATTTCAAAACA
>CAYVFT010000159.1:0-4237 GCA_964450225.1 uncultured Crenothrix sp.
CGGATTCACAATCGGGATTTCATTGCTGAATTGGAGCAGGCGCAGGCTTGTTTAGTAGACGACTTCGATTTATTGGAGGGAGAGTGAATTAATTTATGGGAATACCTTGGGTCGGAGCCCTTTTCAGAAAATTTTTTTGAATGATTGGGTAATTATCCAGTCATTCACAATGAAACACAATATTCTAACAATGAGGAGCAACAATGCTGGTACGAATAAATTCGCAACTGCGAGGAGCGCTGAATTGATACAGATTGGGAAAGATGACAGCTGAGTTGTTAGAACACTGTTCTTAGGGAGATCCAAAAATAAATAAGTTATGTCTTCTTTTCCCCAAAACTTGGCAAAAAACCTTGTCAAATAAAAAATTTAATTTTGTATCAGTTTTTTTCTGAAAAAATTGTACCGCTAACCGGGTAAAAGTCTGCCAGGCACTGCTGGCTAAACCTGCAATTTCATCATAGAGGCGACTAATATGATTGAAAACCTCAATGCAAACCAACTGAGTTTTCTCGTGATTCTTGTGCTCGCCTTCGGACTGCTGGTCACGGAGCGGATCCGGAACGATATTGTCGCCATGCTGATTGTCCTGGCCTTGGCTGTAACCGGTGTTTTGAGCCCGTCAGAGGCGCTTTCCGGGTTTAGCAGCGAACCGGCAATTATCGTCGCCAGCATCTTCGTTATTAGCGGCGCATTCCATCAAACAGGTCTTGCAGAAAAGATCGGCGTCTGGATCGGCCGTCTGGCTGGCAGCAGCTACAGCAGGATACTGGCGGTAATCATGTCTTCGGTGGCGCTTTTGTCCGCTTTCAATCATCACGTGACGACGACGGCCGTTATGCTGCCGGTCACACTCGATCTCTCCCGCGAGCGCAACATTCCGGCTTCCAAGTTGCTGATGCCGATGTCGTTTGCAGCCTCGTTCGGCACCTGCATCACCATCATCACCGCTCCGGCATTTCTCATTGCCAGCGATGCGTTGCATCGGGCCGGGCGGCCGGCACTGGGCATTTTCTCCATTACACCGATAGGACTGAGCCTTTCGGTAACAGGCGTGCTGTTCATGCTGCTCATCGGCCGTTTTCTGCTTCCCGCGCGGGAAGGGGCTGAAGAACCGGCCAACCGTTTCCGCCTCGATAATTACTTTACCGAAATTAAAATCCTGCCGGATTCGCCATTCATAGGAAAGACTGTGGATGAAATCACGAAGGACGATCATTATCACTTTACCGTGGTCGGCTGGATCCGCTCCGGACGTAAACTGCACGGCCTGTTTAGTCCCCGCCAATTGAAAGAAGGCGACGTGCTGCTTGTCAATACCACGCCCGAGGATGTGGTCGCCTTTCGGGAAGAACGCGGCATAGAACTGCATCCGGTCGCGCAGTATGGCGTTGATACTGCCGATTCCGGGGGAGAAGAAAAAGATGTGACAGAGCAATTGGTGCAGGCGGTAGTGGCGCCCTCGTCAGAAATCATAGGCAGCAGCATCCGCGATATTGATTTCCTGTGGCGCTACGGCGCCATTGTGGTAGGCCTATGGCGCCGCGAGGCATTTTTACGGCAGGAACTGGCCAGCATCAGGCTGGAAGCAGGGGATGTCCTGGTGCTGCTGGGGGACGAGGAATCGCTGTCCCGCGTTGCACAGGATCGCGCCTTCCTGATGGTGGTTCCCTTTCACGGTGAATTGCAGCTGCGCCGTAAGGCCAGCCTGGCAGCGGGGATCATGCTGGCAACCATTGTGGTCGCAGCTTTCAAAATCATCCGTCTGGAAATCGTTATGCTGGCGGGCGCAGTGGCAATGATACTGTCAGGCTGTATTACCGCGCGCCAGGCTTACCGGGCGATCGATGCCCGCATTTATGTGTTCATCGCCGGCGCAATCCCGCTCGGAGCAGCCATGCAGAAGAGCGGTACTGCCGATCTTCTGGCCCATTGGCTGCAAAACGTCATGGGGGGGTGGAGTGCCATGCTGATCCTGCTGACGATCTTTGCGATTGTGGCCGTGGTGACGCAGTTTTTGTCGGATGCTGCGAGTACCGCACTGTTCGCGCCGGTCGCAGTCGTTCTTGCACAGTCCATGGGCCATGCACCTGAAGCCTATGTGATCACGGTGGCGATGGCTTCTGTGACTGCCTGCTTCACGCCGATAGGCCATCACGGAAACCTTTTGGTCTACGGCGTCGGACGTTACCGGTTTGCCGACTTCCTACGGGTCGGCACGCCAATGACGATTCTCGCTGCGCTGGTCGTGACATTGTTGGCGCCTTTGGTCTGGCCAGAATGACCGGACAAAGCGATTTATGAGCTAGAGCTCGACGTGGATGCCAATTTCAACCACGCGCTCCGGTGGAATCACATAGAACGCAGTAGCCCGGGCGGCGTTACGCGACATGAAAGCGAATACAGCCTTGCGCCAGAAGGACATACCGGGAATTTCCCGCGAAGGGATTAACGTCTCCCAGCCGAGATAATAAGTCGTTTTATCCAGATCGACGTTTAACCCGTAGCGCTCGCATTCTCTTAACGCCACCGGCACGTTCGGGCTTTGCATGAAACCGTAGTAGGCGAATACGCGATAGATTCCTCGTCTCAATTGGCTCACCTCTAACCGTTCGGCTGCCGGGACTCGTGGAACATCGTTGGTGACGACGGTAAGTAATACAACCTTCTCATGCAGCACTTGATTGTGTTCAAGATGATGAAGCAACATCGGTGGTGTTTCAGCACTGCGTCCAGTCATGAAAATCGCTGTTCCGGATACCCGCAGCGGAAGATCCTGGTCGATTCGAGCCAGGAGCTTATCCAGCGACATAGTCGTGTCCCGGAGCCGGTATTCAAGGATCGTCCGGCCTCGACGCCAAGTCGACATCAGGATAAAGACGACTCCTGCAACCAGTAGCGGAATCCATCCTCTATGCTGGATTTTTGGCAGATTAGCGCCTAGAAAGGCAAGATCCACGATAAGAAAGGAACCAAATACCGTTCCCGCGGCAATAAGACGCCATTGCTGACGTCTGTGCATGACAAAAAAGGCTAACACAGTCGTAATCGCCATAGTCGAAGTGATCGCTACACCGTATGCACCCGCCAGCCTGACGGAGGAACCAAAGCCCAACACCAGCGCCACAGTCGAGATCATCAGCATCCAGTTGATGCCGGGAACGTAAACCTGACCAATCGTTTCCGGAGAAGTCTGGATAATCCTAAGGCGAGGAAATTCCCCCAGCTGGACTGCCTGCCGGCTTAAGGAGAATGCGCCGGAAATTACGGCCTGTGAGGCGATCACCGTAGCAAGCGTGGCGAGCGATACGAGCGGGTAAATCGCCCAGCTTGGCGCCAGCTGATAAAAGGGTTCCGTGATTCCATCCGGATTTCCCAATATCAAGGCGCCCTGTCCAAAATAGTTCAAGAGTAACGCCGGCATGACTAATGAAAACCAGGTTAATCTTATCGGAAGACGGCCGAAATGCCCCATATCCGCATAAATAACCTCTCCGCCGGTCACGGCCAGGAACACTGCACCGAGAATCAGGAATGCCGTCCAGCCATTATGTAAAAAGAATTTAATCGCGTAGACAGGACTCACAGCGGCAAGAACTTCCGGCTGGCGCAAGATGCTCACCACGCCAAGCAGAGCCAAGGTCAGAAACCAGATGAGCATTACCGGGCCGAAGACCATTCCGACGCTGGTGGTTCCTTTTTTTTGAAACAAGAAAAGCAATACCAGCACCAGGACGGTGAGAGGAACCACGTAGGGCTTTAAAGCGGGAGTCGCTATCCCGACCCCTTCAATCGCGCTTAATACCGAAATCGCCGGGGTAATCATACCATCGCTGTAAAGCAGGGCCGCACCGAACAAACCGAGAGCAATCAGTATCTTGCGGCTTCTGAGCGAGGTATCGCGCCAGGGTCTCAATAAGGCCAAAAGCACAAGGATGCCCCCTTCGCCGTCATTATCCGCGCGTAGCAGGACCAGCAGGTATTTAATCGAAATAACGACAACCAATGCCCAAAAGATCAGCGATAACACACCGAGCACATTGACCGCTGTGACAGGAATCTGTGTAACGCCATAGAGAGCCTGGCGAAACGCATAAAGAGGACTAGTGCCGATGTCGCCATATACAACACCGAGCGATGCCAGACTAAGCGTAACCAATTGGCGCGCATCCTTGTCGTCCTCTTCTGTTTCACTTGGTTTTCTATGCTGCTCTATTCCTGGCGTTGGTGAATTTTT
>CAYVFT010000159.1:4337-5900 GCA_964450225.1 uncultured Crenothrix sp.
GATTGCAAAGATTTTTTAACGCCGGCTCGATTATCTTTATTAGTTCTCTGCAACAAACCAGCAGGGCGGATTGCTGGCGCGAACCCAGTCTACAATTTACCCTCCGTAGTACGGTCGTGGCCGCTCTTCATTTCCACTTGCAGTCGCTCGCGGAAATGCAGATCGCGCTGCGCATAGGGGATTTCGATCCGATGTTCCTTGAACTTCTCCCAGATTGTGAAGTTGATCTGGCTTTTGAGTGTGGCCGGATTGTGCAGGAAGACGGAGGTCCACACGCGCAACTCAAAATCGATCGAACTTTCGCCGAACTGCATCAGTCGAACACTGGGTGCTGGCGTTTCCAGCACACCTTCGGCGTTTGTGCCGATTTCCAGTAATAGCTTCTCGACCTGCCGTGCGTCGCTGTCGTACGCAACGCCGACCGGGATGCTGAAACGCCGTCTGTAGCTGCCATGGCTCCAGTTGATCACTTTTTCTTTGATAAATTCGGAGTTGGGGATGATGATCGCGATTTCTTCATTGGTGTGGATGGTAGTGCTGCGAGCGCCGATGGCGGTCACTCTCCCCGCGCTGTTACCGACCTCGATGCGATCGCCTATCTGGATCGGTCGCTCCCCGAGGATGATGAGGCCGCTGACAAAGTTCTCCACAACATTTCGCAAGCCAAAGCCGAGTCCAACGCCCAGCGCCCCGGCCAGCACATTGAGCGAGCTCATCTCAATGCCTAGCGTTTGCAGGCTCATCATGATCCCAAGGGCCAACACTACATAGCCGGTAATGCGTGCGATGGCGTCTTGCAGACCAACATCCAGCTTGGTGCGCACCAGTAGCCGGTCGCGCAACAACCGCCGGATCAGTCGCGCCGCCAGCACGACCACCACCAGCATGACGACAAACTGCACCACGGTGGCGATGGTGACGGGTGTCTTGCCGAGTGTGGCAAATGGCTGAGTAAAGATTTGAAAAGCTTTTTCCCAATTCATAAATGTCTCCCCAAAGTTGCTCCGTCAACAGGCAACTTTCCACCCGGGAGGAAACCGGCTTATAAGCCGTTTGTCGTTCCGGGATTGAGTCGGAGCTAAAACCGAAAAGTTACAACTTCCTCGTAGTTCGCTTCATAGCACCTGCAAGTTAACCCAGGGAGTCTATTAATGTACTCCAAATTTCTATTGGTCTATAAGTCCTGAGAAACAGAACCCTATTCCGGCGTCCTCATCGGAAAAATCGCAAGTTACATATCGACTCTTGTATGAAACATAAGCTTCCCAATCAACTGGCAGCTTTATGGTAATTCAAGTTATTTGGTATGTTTGGAGTCTAACTCAACGGGGTATGACGCGCAAGAAATTACCACATAGTAGCTGAGGGTTCAGGCCTTTACTAAGGCTGTGCCTATAAATTCATCAAAGTGTTTACCGAATTTTTTGGCATATTTGGTCAAGAAAAATCGTGCCAGCCATGGCTATCGGTCACCCGTTGCCGTAACGCCGGCAACTCGACAGGGAACACATTCAGCCGGTAATGCAGAAGGGAACAAAACCACTCCACACTAACCGCCTCGGC
>CAYVFT010000160.1:0-5836 GCA_964450225.1 uncultured Crenothrix sp.
TACGTAGTCGCTACTAACAATTCTTCCGAATTCCTCGGCGGACGCAAACCGTCCTTCCTGTCCGAAAAATAGCGTTCGGCGAGCGTCGCCGCTGGCATGTGCTCAACTTTACCGAAGCCCGCATCGCGCGCCAGCGCCAACATTTCGCCCGGCGTAAAAAAACTGAGCCAAGGTGTGCCATTTGCCTTCGCACCTGCTGCCGCACGTTCGACGCCGGGGCGTATTTCGGGATCATTAAGCTCAATAGGCAACATAAACGACATGACGAATGTCGAACTCTGCGCGAGTGTTGCGGCCTGTCGCAGCGTCGCCAAGATCGCCTCTTTGGTCAAATACATGCTGACACCAGTAGAAGCGAACACAGCTGGTTTTTTGATATCGAAACCCGCCGCACTCAGCCGTTCCCACCAATCGTCTCCCGCCTCGAAATTCACCGGTACGAGATGCAAGAAGGGTGGAATACCGAAGCCGAGATTAATGAGGCGCTGGCACTTCCATTCCTGCGTGGCAGGCTGGTCAATCTCGAACACATGCATGCCCGAGGCAAGCTCCGGCTTTCGCTGTGCAAAGGTGTCCAGCCCCGCGCCCAGAATGACGTATTGCGAAATGCCGCGCCTGGCTTGTTCTGCAACGAGATCTTCGACGAAGCGGGCGCGAGCCACGATGGTGGCGCGAAAAGGCCGCGTGAACGGACTCATGTCCGGACGATTGCGCCAACCGTCATCAGGAGCCACCAGTTTCAAGCCGACGATGTCTTCGAGCACGTGAGGAGGAGAATCTAGTTCTACGTGCAGCGCACGCCAAAGCGCGGTCCGCACTGCTGTGTTGTCTGGTACAACTGCTTGCTTATTGGGCATGATATGTTCTCCGTATGGTTTAACGTCTGAGTTAGACTGCCCGCATCTTAACCGCGACGCGCTGCCTCGATTGCAGTGATGTCGATTTTTCTCATCTGCATCATCGCATCGAACACGCGCTTGGCAGCAGCGAGATCGGGTGCGGTGATCGCCTTCGTCAGGGCGATCGGCGTTATCTGCCAGGACAACCCCCATTTATCCTTACACCAGCCGCACGCACTCTCCTGACCGTCGTTGCCGACGATCGCGTTCCAGTAACGATCCGTTTCGGCCTGGTCGGCGGTTGCGACCTGAAACGAGAATGCCAAGTTGTGCTTGATGTCGGGTCCGCCATTGAGCCCGAGGCAGGGAATGCCCATTACGGTAAACTCGACCGTCAAAACGTCCCCTTTCTTTCCCGACGGAAAGTCTCCCGGCGCGCGGTGCACAGCGCCAACGGATGAGTCTGGGAAGGTATCGGCGTAAAACCGTGCCGCATCTTCAGCGTCGCCATCGTACCAAAGGCAAACAGTATTTTTTGCTGGTGTTGTCATGTCACTTCTCCATTGAGTTGAAAATCGTACCATTCCGGCACAGCTTTACTGTGCTTCGACCTGACGGCCTAGCGTTTAAATTAGGCGTCATTGTGATCAGCGGAGCAGGGATGCTTGTGCCGTTTACTCCCCCGCAGTTGACTGCCAGTGAAAACCGCCAATTGAGCGGCAAAAGCGCGCTTGAAGGCGGGGCGCGCTTCGCCGCGGGCGACATAGGCGGAGAGGTTCGGATATTCGTCCAGTATTCCCGATCCCTTCGACCTGAACAGCACCGCCACCATCAGAAGGTCGCCCGCGCTGAACGCACCATCGAGCCAGTCGGCATCGCCAAGGCGACGGGAAAGTTCGCCCAGCGGTTTACGGGCGCGATCCATGACAACAGGCAGGCGCTGCTCGTACCAGGGCTTGTCGCGCTCGAAGAACGCGGCGATTCCGAGATCAACGAGCGGCGACTCCACCGTGTTGAGCGCGGCAAACATCCAGGTGATCGCGCGCGCCCGTGCATTCGCATCGTCCGGCAGCAGGCCCGCATGGCGCTGCGCGATATGGAACACGATCGCCCCCGACTCGAAGAGGGCGAGATCGCCCTCTTCATAAGTCGGAATCTGCCCGAATGGATGAAGCGCAAGATGCGCGGGTTCCTTCATCTCGCTGAACGAAAGAAGACGAACGCCGTAAGGCTGACCCACTTCTTCAAGCGCCCAGCGAACGCGCATGTCACGCGCCAGTCCCTTGCCGCGATCGGGCGACCGTTCAAAGGCGGTGATGGTGGGGGTCATTGGAATGCTCCGAGTAATTGCATGACGCCATCGTGCGTCACGGAGTTGATTGCGAAGGCTTTTCTCATGGTCATTTCTCCTTTAGGGAAGGGTATAGTTTCGTAGCACGTAGGATGCGTTAAGCGAAGGAAAGCGCATCGTTCGCTACTGATGCGCCTCGTTCTTCGGCACATCTAGGTACTCAGGTTTTCTTGAGGACAACGTGAGTCGCCTTGTTCGTGGCAACGTGCTCCACGCACTGGTAGCCAAGCGCAAGTAGATTGATATCGGAGAACAACTTTTCGCCTGAACCAAGCACAATCGGCGTAATAGCGATGTGTAGCTCGTCTATCAGTCTTGCTCGCAAGTATTGCTGGATTGTAGCGACCCCGCCACCAAGCCGGACATCCAATCCGTTTGCCGCTTCTTTAGCACGGTCTAGCGCAGTATAGATTCCATCTGTGATAAAGTGAAATGTAGTGCCGCCTTCCATTGTGATGGTCTCACGCGCGTGATGAGTCAGCACGAACACATGCGTGTGATACGGAGGGTTATCGCCCCACCATCCTTTCCAACGGTCGTCTGGCCACGGGCCACGAATCGGCCCAAACATATTTCGACCCAGAATCCATGCACCAATGTTGCTGAAGCCTCGCGCCGCAAAGTCGTTATCAATACCAGTTGTCCCAGCTCCATTTCCATGCATCCGCTGAAACGTGGCGGTAGGAAAAGCCCATTCATGTAGCGCCAATCCTCCAATGCCGAGCGGATTTTCCAGGCTTTGGTCCGGCCCCGCACTGAATCCATCGATGGACATCGAAAAACTTGCTACGCGTAACTTGCTCATCGTTATCTCCTACGGCTTTCTGGTGTAAACAATCTCCATCATCTTCATTTCCTTACCGCCATGATGAGCGCCATACATTTCAAAGGTCTGGGTATTTTCATCGACAATCTTCCAGACGGCGCGATGGGTCATGTGCCCGCCGCCCGGCTCGGCGTGCTGGCCTTTCAATGTAATCGTTTTGCCATCCGCGCTCGCCGTGCCTTCCATGATGAAGATGCCGGTACTCATGATGTCCATCCACGTTGCAACATACAGCTTACGCACATTGTCATAGGCATCGATGCCTATTCCTGAATAGGGCTTGCCCATCATGTAGCCGGTAAATTCTTGCTGAAGATAACGCCCGTCCAGCAACATTTTCATTTCTGCTGAACCGGTCGATTCCACGGGCGGTTTACTGGGTTCCAGCCATTCCTTGGTTTGGGTGGTCCAGCTTCCCGCCAGTGTGGCGAACAGTTTATGGGGTTCGCCGGATGTGGCCAGCTTCGTATAGAGTTCCATCATGGCCTGCGGATCTATGTGCTTATGCGCCGGTTTTTCCTTTGCGATAGCAAGGGTTGCAAACAGCGCAATACAAAGGGTGCTTAATGTCAGTTGTAAGTAACGCATGATTTTCTCCTTTACCTCCTGAAGTTTTAACCTATTGCCAATTGTCAGTTGTCTACTTTCTATTTCTCGGCAAGCGCTTTCAAATCGGCTAGCCCAGCCTCAAAATCCGGGCCGACCATTTTTTCGCAATCCATAAAAACACCCATTAGCTTTGCCATAAAAGGTTGAGGGCCACTCATCGCCCAAGTGACCTGTGTGCTGTAGCCTTGGGGCTCCAACGTGAACGTGGCGGTGTTGTGGGCTTCAAACGGCGAAATAAAATCCAGCTTATAAACTACTTCACTCGGAGGGGTAAGTTGGGCAACTTCCATACTGCCCTTGCCTACGTTTTTGTTGCCTTCCCACGCATAGGCACTGCCAACTCCACTTTCAGAGCCGCTATAAGTGCCTTTCGCGTTGAGGTCTTTTTTTGCAAATGGATTCCAAATATTCCAGTTATGCAAATCGCTTATCAGCGGAAAAATTTTCTCCGGCGGGGCTTTGATGCTAGTTGAGCGCGCAATACGAAAAGTATCTGGCTTGGTTGCCGCATAAATCAGAACGGCGGCTATCAATACTGCAATGATAATAAAGATAATTTTCAACATGGTGTTCTTCTATGTAAAATGGAACTAAGTAAGTTGGCATTTAGCCGCAGCCTTTCAGCGCTGCCGCTTGCAACTCTTCCAGGCCCACATCGCGGATATGCGTGGCAACCGACCATTGGTGACCAAACGGGTCTTCAAGTATGCCGTAACGGTCACCCCAGAACATATCCGCGACCGGCATTTTAATCGTTGCCCCGGCACCGACAGCCTGTGCAAAAGCCGCATCGACATCGTCAACCTGTAAGTGGATGGTGACCGGCGTTCCTTTAAGCGATTTCGGGCCAAGTGAACCCCAGTCCGGCATTTCATCGGCCAACATGACCGCCGAATCGCCAATTTGGATGCAGGCATGGATGAGTTTACCGTCCGGCCCCGGCAGCCGTAACAGTTCAACGGCATTGAATGCTTTTTTATAGAACTCAATGGCTTCGGCGACACCGGCGCAAACGATATGAGGTGTTACGGTGTGCATCAATTTGGTTTGTGGCTTTTCTTGTTGCGTGTTCATGGTAATTTCTCCTTCGGTTTTAGTTTGGGTTTCAATTCAGTACCTGCTTGTAAGCAATTTCAAGGTTTTACTGTTAGTCTGGAATCTCGGCTTCAACAAGTTTCGCAAGCAGTACGAGTGATTCTTGCCAGCCGAGATAACAGGCTTCCGGCGGAATGGCTTCGGGAATACCCTCCTGCACTACGTTTAACTCGGTTCCGCAAGACACCGGCTTCAAGGAGATGGTCGTCTGCATTTCTCCAGGTAAATTCGGGTCATCGAACTTATCCGTGTAGCAAATGCGTTCATAGGGTACAAGTTCAAGGTATTCGCCGCCAAAAGCGTGACTGTGGCCTGTGGAAAAATTGGTGAATGACATCTTGTAGCTGCCGCCAACTTTGGCATCCAACAAGTGAACCTTTCCTGTGAATCCGTTCGGCGGCAACCATTTGACCATTGCATCGGCATAGAGGAAAGCGCGATAAATCCTTTCCTGTGGCGCACGAAGTACACGGTGAAGCTGGATGGTGCTTGTTTTAGCCATTGGCTTTTCAAGTTGCGTGTTCATGGTGTTCTCCTGTGTGTTTCAGTTTATGGGATGAAGTTTTGGGCGACTAGACGCGATTTTCCCCGCCATCTGCTTACTAGTCGAATGAAACTCCATAAATCGACATCTTGAAGATATTTTTTTTGTAAGTTCAGAATCACCACGGATCGTAGGTACCGAAGTTCCAGAGATGACTTTCCAGGTCGTAACAACCGAAACCCCGGCCGCCATAGTCTTCGTCCTTGATCTCGATAACGATTTTTGCGCCTGCCGCTTTGGCCCGGGCATAAAAGGCATCGGCATCGTCTACGACCACATAAGCCGATTGTGTTTCAGCACTGCCGATTTCGTCGGGCTGCTTTATCAACTGCCCCCACTGGCTTTCATTTGCGAGCACCGACCCGAGCATAATCATGCCATTGCCGTGAGTCAGTTGGGCATAGGCGATCGTGCCATCCTCATTCGGGTAGACTGCCTGTTCCTCGAATCCGAATGCATGGCATAACCATTCAATGGCTGCCGATGCATTGCGGTAGCGCAGACAGGGGATAATCGTTGCTTTTGTATTCTGGATATGCGGTGCCATCAGTTTATCCTTGGTCAATAGGTGA
>CAYVFT010000161.1:0-5818 GCA_964450225.1 uncultured Crenothrix sp.
ACAGAAGAAAACATGCGGAATGAGTTTTCTCGACGCCATGTTTTAGCGTTCGGATTAAGTTGCCAAACTAAACCGCGCATCCACCGGATTTACCGGATGCGCGTTGCCTATCCTGCCTACAGGTCTTGACCAGGATGTTCAATCTGCTGGCGCTAAGGTAATTATCAGATGTTATCCGGAAGCTGTCTATCATGTGAAATTGCATGATATCCCGTTTAGAAAACGTGGTCTTCTGGCCATTGAAGGCTATTCTTTGGCTACTGAGATTTGAAAGAACGAAAGATATCCATATCCGGATAATTAATTGTTATGTGTAATTGACCAATTTATTTAGGGGTACAGCTTGTCATTACTTCATCAAATTCAAGAATCGGTAGTCCAAGAAGGTTGTGATCTCGGTTCTGTACTTTTAAGGCTAAGATTGCTGGCCTCTCGTCTGGGTAGTGATATGTTGGAAGAGTGGGTAAAGCATGAATCAGAAGGATATCCAAATGAAGTTGACGTGCCTTCTTATCGGATTGTTGGAGTCAGTTATAAAGGAACATTTTCCGGCCCATTTGGCTCAGGAATTCAAGACGCACCCATACCTCCTTATTTAATTCAGCAGTATGCTGGCCAACACTGGGTAAATCATAAAATAAGGGAAAGCATCTCAGCAGTTGATGATCTCATAAAAAGCAGCGCAGATGGAGGCAGCCTTGGTATAAATGCATCAAACTTAATTCTTTTGCTTCAAGGAAAAATATACCCGAACTACCCCGCTTGTAATGATATAAGTGCAACTATTTCTCGTACTTCACTTGCTGAAATTCGCCAAGCCGTAAGAAGTAGAATCCTAGAGCTTACTCTCGAATTAGAAAAAGCTATTCCTGCGGCTGCGCTAGTGACATTTGGAGCGCCAGGGAACGAAGGTAAAAACCCTGAAAAAGTCCAACAGATTTCACAACAAATAATCTATGGCAATGTTACCACGGCCATTGCTGGTGGGCATGGTTCTAACATTAATCTGGCTATTAATGAGAGAGATAAAGATTCATTTATAGAATATCTTGTTAACTCTGGCTTACCTGTTAATGATGCAACTGAGTTAGTAGAAATAATGAAAACAGAGGAACCTTCAAGTAAAGAGGAACCATTTGGAAAAAAAGCGGCATCATGGTTAGCATCAAATTTGAAAAAAGCAGCCGAAGGTACTTGGAAAATAGGTATTAGCGTAGCAACCGAAGTTTTGACAGAGGCTGCAAAAAAATATTATGGCCTTTAATAAATTAGTAACACATAACATATCGCTCAAGCCGACCCGCTTCCGCTACGCTCCGGCGGTCGGCTTAGCGCGGTAGGATGCGGTGAGGAACGAACCGCATCGTTCGAGAAGCGCGAATGAACAACGGTAAACCATGACAGAATATCGCCGCTTTCAACATCCTGGCGCCACTTGGTTTTTTACGGTCAATTTGGCCGAGCGTCGTGGCAATCGGCTATTGACCGATCGTGTCAATGCGTTGAGGGCAGCGTTTATCGATGTGAAACATGAACATCCGTTCAAGATTAATGCGGTGGTCATCTTGCCGGATCATTTGCATTGCATCTGGACCTTGCCGGAAGGGGACTCGGACTTTTCCACTCGTTGGGGACTCATCAAGGCGCATTTTTCTCGGCAAATTGCAAAAGGCGAAAGATTCTCCAAAAGTCGTGAAAAGCGGGGAGAACGCGGATTATGGCAACGGAGATTTTGGGAACACCTGATTCGCGACGAAACGGATTATCGGCAACATGTAGATTACATTCATTGTAATCCAGTCAAGCATGGTTGGGTGCGATGCGTTAAAGAGTGGCCGCATTCAAGCTTTCATCGGTATGTGACATCAGGGGTTTATGCCGAAAACTGGGGTAACGGCATCGATTTGCCGGACGTAACGGCAGGTGAATGACTCGAACGATGCGGTTCGTTCCTCACCGCATCCTACCGCGCTTGATTTGGCTGACGGATCACACAGCGCTTCAGGAAACTGGGGAAAAGCTATTTGATAGAACGGCATATCTGTGCGAAAAACCTTGTAAGTTTTATGGGGTTTTTCACCCGTCTTATTACGCGAAGTACTATCCAATTCCCGGAACGACCGAGGATACCGAGGAAGCTTCAACTGGACCAGGGACACCCCGATTGCCTTTTGTTGACGTCAGCCGCATCGCGCGCCTTAACGCCAGACTGACATCAGTTCGCGTCAAATGAAGTATGAATGAAGCTGCTACTTAACAACAACTTCAACTCGGATCGACTTTTCCGCTGGGCTGCAAAGTCGACCGGTTAAGTTGAACATTAGAACAATACAGTTTTTTAAATTAAATAGTATTGCCCGATAAATATCGTTTAACATACAATCTCAGCTCAATTCATTAGCCGCGCGATAAACCATGAGTCAATTTCGTAATGACATTTACAATGAGCCGAAAGATTTTGATGTCAACACATTGAATAATTTAGGGCCACTTACAAGAATGGCTGGAATATGGACTGGACATCGTGGTTTAGATGTAAAGCCAAAACAAGAAGGCCCCAAAAAACAAACCTTCGTTGAAAAAATAGAATTGCAGCCCATCGATCCTGTAACTAATGGGCCTCAACTTCTTTATGGATTGAGATACCACACTCACATAACAAAGCCAGATCAAATTAAAACATATCACGAACAAGTCGGTTACTGGTTGTGGGAAAAAGCAACAGGAACGGTCATTCATACTTTAACTATTCCACGTGGTTTAGTAGCAATGGCAGCTGGTCAGACAACTTCAGACACAACAAAATTTGAGGTGGTTGCAACCGAAGGTCTAGACACTTGGGGAATATGCTCCACCCCTTTTTTGAATCACGCTTTTAAAACAGTAGAATTCAAAATTAGTGTTACCTTTAATTTTGATGGGACTTGGACTTATGAAGAAGACACCATCTTAAAAATACTAGGCCAAGATGAATTATTTCATCACACAGACAAAAACATCTTAACCAAGATTGCAGAACCCACCCCAAATCCACTCGCTATCGGAGCAAGTTCTAACTAAACGTTAAGTACCCAGGATAAATTGTCATGCCTTGCCACGCTTTCATGTTCCGCCTAGCAGTGCTAATCGCATGCTGTTTGACCGTCATCCCGGTTGCAGCCAAGACCTGTGACGGTCCGCGCGACGCGCGCGAAGCTACCCTTGCTTCGATCCAGGCGTTTATCCACAGCAAACGGATGACAGTGCTGACTTTCGCTGGCTACTCCGGTGCTCAATACCAGGATCCAAGGGCAATGATGGACAAGGCTTCACGCATCCTCGATGGACAAAACCCGGCAAGAACATTGATTAATATTGGCGCCACAGCTGAGGGAATCGGCGCTGTCTACGACGCCGCAAAGCAAAAGGGCTTTACAACGTTGGGTATTGTCTCCACACTCGCTCGCGACGAGCACGTCGAACTTTCAAAGTGCGTTGACTACGTCTTTTATATCAAAGACAGTACTTGGGGTGGTCAAGTACCTGGAACCAAACATCTCTCACCGACATCGGCGGCGATAGTTGAAATCAGCGCGTCGTTCGTCGCCATTGGCGGAGGCGACGTCGCCAGAGACGAGATGCTTGCAGCAAATCGGGCCGGAAAGACCGTTACCTTCATTCCGGCAGACATGAATCATGAGATTGCCCGGGAGCAGGCGCAGAAGAGAGGGGAACCCGAACCAACCGACTTTCGAGGCTCTGCAGGTGGTGTGCTCGCCAAGGGCACCTAACATGGCGCTCAACCAAAGTGCTCGTAGGATGTATAAGGGTAGCGTCATGCTCAAATTTGGAGTTGCTTTTCGGGAGTATCAAGCATGAATATAAAGCGAATCCTGGTATTGGGAGGTGGCTTTGCCGGGCTCTGGAGCACGGTCGGCGCTGCCCGCAAGCTCGATGAACTCGGTCAAAATCGTCTGGATGCGGTGGAAGTGACCCTGGTAAACCGCGATGCCTTCCACAGTATCCGCGTACGCAACTACGAATCGGATTTATCCTCGATCAGGGTTCCCCTTGATGACGTACTGGGTCCTATCGGCGTCCGACGCATAGAAGGGGAGGTCTCCGGCATTGACCTGAATGAACAAACCGTGAGTGTGCAAACAACTAACGGACAACAAACGCTTATCTATGACCGCGTCATTTTCGCCCTCGGTAGCCAGCTCATTCGACCTAACATTGTTGGCTTGACCGAATTCGCCTTTGACGTGGACACGTACAACGGAGCGGTAAAGCTCAATAACCATCTTCAGTTGTTGGTTACCCGTCCCGAATCTCCGGGACAGTTTACGGTCATTGTCGTTGGTGCTGGTTTGACCGGCATCGAGACAGCTGCCGAAATGCCGAAGAGACTGCGAGAGATATTGGCGCGGGCCAGAATGAACCGACCCTTCCGCATCATCCTGGCAGATCACAACCCATTAGTCGGTTCGGACTTGGGAGAGTCTGCCCGGCCGGTCATCGATGAAGCCCTGGATGCACTGGGAATCGAGAGGCGGCTAGGTATCAATGTCGTCTCGATCAGTCCGGCTTGTATCACTCTCGAGTCCGGTGAGGAGATTCCTGCGTCCACAGTGGTCTGGTGCGCCGGTATGCGGGCCAACCCACTCACTCGACTATTCCCCGTTGAGCCAGACCGCTTTGGCCGGATCCCCGTCGATGAGTTCATGCGAGTCAAAGGAATTGACAATGTCTTCGCTGCCGGTGATGTGGCTTGCGGCATGATGGACAACCATCATGCATCGGTTATGTCCTGCCAGCACGGCCGGCCAATGGGGAGATTCGCCGGACACAACGTCGTCTGTGATCTCCTGAGCTTACCGATGCTGCCACTGCGTATTGACTGGTATGTAACCGTCCTGGATTTAGGATCTTGGGGGGCAGTATATACAGAGGGGTGGGACCGGCATGTCGTCACGAAGGGCGAGATGGCGAAGAAGACCAAGCAGCTGATTAACTGTCAGCGAATCTACCCGCCGCAGACTCGTAACCGCAGGGAAATTCTCGACGCCGCAGAGCCGGTGATTCAGAGTCCGCCCCCGGAAATCTATCATTAACTGCAGCAAGTGGACTGAATGGAGCTTGCGGAATCCGGAGCTTCGTGGCTCCGGTCGTCTCGAAGGGTCGGGAATCGTGATATAAACTCTCCCGCATCCCGTGCTGCTTCATGTGGGCATCTTGCTTTCAGAATTGAATTGTATAAAGGCTGGTACCTCGTTGGCGGTCCATAAATCTGGTGAGTAACGAACCCCAGCAATTTCTTACGATAGCTGGGTTTATCAACTTAGCGCGGTAGGATGCGGTGAGGAACGAACCGCATCGTTCGAGAAACGCGAATGAACAACGGTAAACCATGACAGAATATCGCCGCTTTCAACATCCTGGCGCCACTTGGTTTTTTACGGTCAATTTGGCCGAGCGTCGTGGCAATCGGCTATTGACCGATCGTGTCAATGCGTTGAGGGCAGCGTTTATCGATGTGAAACATGAACATCCGTTCAAGATTAATGCGGTGGTCATCTTGCCGGATCATTTGCATTGCATCTGGAATTTGCCGGAAGGGGACTCGGACTTTTCCACTCGTTAGGGACTCATCAAGGCGCATCCAGGAACGCAGCATCCGCTATACGCGTACGGGCGGCAGTTCCTGGGAGCTTTCGGTGGCCGAGGTGCTGGCAGGCACGGAAGCCAGCCTATGAAATGGCTTATAATCCCAACGACTGCGCTGAAATTCGTTGGGGTGCGAAGCCGGGTACGGAGGAATATGCCACCTGCCGCCGCC
>CAYVFT010000162.1:0-5690 GCA_964450225.1 uncultured Crenothrix sp.
TTAAACTGACAAACTTTGCGACAGAACCAGAATTGACGTATGGAGTTACATTTTCACTTGATCGCAAAATGGCGCATCGAGAGGTGTGTGGCATGAAACCGGAATATATAGCTGAGTTTCGTTTCTACGCGGAACTAAACGATTTTCTCCCACGCTTGCAGCGCAAGCAGACAATCCTCTATCGTTTTAGCGGTCATCCGGGAATCAAAGATCCCATCGAAGTTTTCGGTGTGCCCCACACTGAAGTAGAGCTAATCATGGTAAATAGTGACTCCGTGGGGTTTGATTATCAGTTACAAGCTGGCGATCGTGTCGCAGTCTATCCAGTTTTCAAAAGCTTGGACAACAAGTTATTGCTCAGGCTGCGCGAAAAAGTATTGCCCAATCCCCGCTTCGTCCTGGACGTTAATCTCGGCAAACTTGCCAAACTCATGCGTTTGTTGGGTTTCGACTGTCTCTATCGCAACGACTTTCAAGATAAGGAAGTGGTTAATATCGCGGTAAATGAACACCGCATCGTGCTGACCCGTGACCGTCGACTCTTGTATGCCAAACACATCAATTATGGCTATTGGGTACGAGCAGTTGACGTCGAAAGCCAGGTTGTTGAGGTCCTGCACCGTTTCGAACTACACAGCTTAATTCACGCTTTTGTTCGGTGCCCGATTTGCAACGGCGCGCTGGTGCCGGTCGCCAAGGCGGATATTTTGGATCGTCTCAAACCAAAAACCCTACTCTACTATGAGCTATTCCATCATTGTGTCGATTGCCAGCGCATCTACTGGGAAGGGCCGCACATGGAAGACATGCGGCGACGCTTGGCCGGTTTTCTATAAAGTTCTGCCTCGAAGTTTGTCAGTTTAAATGATAATTGTGCAATTTTAGTAACTGATGTTCAACCAAACACGATGACTGGCGTACCGTTTTTAATGGTGTCGTAAAACCATATTGATGTATCCATAGATATTCGGACGCAACCATGGGACACGTTGTAGGCCGGAACGAACGGCGAACCATGAATTGCGTATCCGCCTTCGAAATACAACGGGTTATAAAGCTTGCCAAGATCACTTTCGCGCCAACCGGAAATTCTCCTTTGAATTCGAAACTTACCTCGCGGCGTGCGAGCCACACCGCAAACCTGTTCTCCCGATTTTTTCGAGATTTCGCAATACTTGCGATTCGAGCCCGTTGACACCGCGATAACGCGGTTGAGTCCTTGCTCATCGAAAAACAGTAGCACCTGACGCGTTAGATCTATCTCAATACGAGGAAATCCCAACTCGGGATAAAGCCCCTCAGGAAGCGTTGCCGCGTGCAAGGCTTTCTGGGTTTCCAGCGTGTACGTGCCGGTGCGCTTCAATCTGGCGTGCTTCTGAAACGCCACGACGCCCTGCCAGGTCTGTTGACCGTAAAAACCGTCGATAGCGCCAACCTCATAACGAAGCTCGGTAAGCCGCTTCTGTAGAGTCAGCACCTCCTCGCCTCGTGAGCCAACTTTAAGAATCTTGGACGGGGAAAACGGCCCCGGACCCGGCGGCGGCGTAGCGACTGTTGAAGTTGCTGACGGAGTGCTTGTGCGCTCGGAGAGGTCAGTCGCCGACGGTGGTGGCAACATATTCACATGCGCCGAAGTTTGTAGTTTAGAAGCATTGACCTTATCACCCGAGACCATTTTGACAACCTTTGATTTTGTCAAATCAGAATAGAATTCTTGCACAGACTTTAGCGCAAGATTGAGGCTACTACATCCGGTCAGCAATGCGAGGACTATCAATGCTAATAATGCTTTCATGTTGGTTTGTTTGTGATGGTCTATGATGCAATGGAACAGAAATGGCATTTAACGCTTCGAATGTGTTGCTGACCAAAAAACCGCCATGAATTGGTTGCGGCTCTTTAGCCTCGACCTCAACAATTGCAGGAACCAGTTACGAAACAAAAGCTATTAACATCGGTTGCAAACTCATTTACCATCTTGATGATTACGCTGATAAAGTAATGGCAGTGACTTTGCCGTTATAATTTTGCATATAAATATCGTTAATTCAACTCATAAATGCTTCTTTTACATTTGTTTCATAGGGACTCTATCAGCAAATTGTACATTTAAAATCAGATTAAATTAACGATACCTGAATAAAAGGGTAAGCTGTGAAATGGTAACAGCGTGACAAGTAATACCTGAAGGCCTTGAAACAGCAAGAGGAGGATGGGCAAGTAATGCTTTACTACTTTGACGAATCCGGTTTCAGCACAACACCTAGTGTTGTTCCATTGATCGTAGCGGCGTATTCAAGGAAAAGCTGGCGGACTGGCAACAACGCGGCGTTTGCTTACATTTTCTTCCGTCTTATAATCCCGAACTAAATCTAATCGAAATGCTCTGGCGTAAAGTTAAGTACCGAATGGTTGCTGTTGGATGCCTATCAAACTTACGGCAACTTGAAGAAGTGGGTGCTGGAAACCCTGGGTAATGTCGGTGAAAAATTCCAAATAACTTTTGCGTAACCACTTAGCGTCAAATGGCCACTACTTTATTTTATTTTCATGATCCAATGTGTAGCTGGTGTTACGCCTTTAACTCCAGTTTAACTGCGTTACAAAAAGAATTGCCTGACTTTATTAGCATAAAAAAAATAATCGGTGGATTAGCTCCCGATACAACAAATCCCATGCCTGTTGAATTGCGGCAAAAGATACAACAGACATGGCGGCGAATTGAACAAACCGTCCCAAACATACAGTTTAATTATGATTTCTGGAGCATTAACACACCCGTCCGATCAACTTATCCCGCCTGTAGAGCCATTTTAGCGGCGAGGCATCAGGGGGCTGACTTTGAAGATAAAATGATTGCTGCAATTCAAACCGCTTATTATCAAAAAGCTAAAAACCCTTCTCTACAATCAATTTTACTGGAATGTGCATTAGAAGCCGGATTGAACGCAGATAGATTTAAAAATGACCTTACCAGTGATGAAATTGAAGAGGAATTACAAAATGAAATCAGTACTGCCAGAACATTGAGGGTGATTTCTTACCCATCACTGGTTCTGGAGCATGATAGCCATTTATTCCCGGTATCCGTCGATTATCTTGATCATGAAACCATTATCCGTGAAATAGTAAGCATTTTAGAGAAAAAACCTGGAGTATCGTGTTAGTCGTTGAATATTCAACCATATCCTTGTAGTTAAGCCTCCTGTGTCAGCTTTAGGATGTGTGAATATGCGCTTTCCTAACCAGTGCGTGAATACCGAACTAACTCATTAGAGCGATAATGCGGCAACAGAAAAATTCCCAATCCATTGCGATTTCAAGGCAAACACTTTACAGTGCAAACCTTTTTAAGATAAAACTTCCCGGGCGTTATTGCCTGGAAGAATATTAAGCGAGAGAAAAAATGGCCACAGTATTGATTACCGGTGCGAGCCGGGGTTTAGGGTTAGAGTTTTGCCAGCAATATGCAACTGAAGGCTGGCAAGTCCTTGCCTGTTGCAGAAAACCTGAAACGGCCGGCAAATTGGCCAACATTTCTAATGTGCGTGTTTTCTCGCTTGATGTCTCTGATTTTGCGCAAATCGACAAGCTTGCGACACAGTTGCAGGATACAGCCATCGATGTTCTGATTAACAACACCGGCATTTACGGCGATAGCGACAAGCATGGTTTCGGACAACTGGATTACGCAGCCTGGATGCAAACATTTACGATTAATACACAAGCGCCAGTAAAAATGGCAGAAGCGTTTTTACCGCAGCTTAAACTCGGCAATAAAAAACTGCTGGTATCGATCTCGAGTCAAATGGGCAGTATCACCGATAACGGTAGTGGTGGCAGTCTCTTGTACCGCACCAGCAAAGCGGCTTTGAATGCTGCGATGAAAAGTCTTGCAATTGATCTTGAAGACCAGGGAATCGGTGTTCTCGTTTTGCATCCGGGCTGGGTTAAAACCGACATGGGTGGCCCCAATGCGCTGATCAGCACTCAGGAAAGCATTATCGGTATGCGCGAGGTAATTGCCAGGTTCACTCCTGTACAGAGCGGCAGCTTTTTAAAATACGACGGTTCTACTTTACCCTGGTGACAAAGCTGTGAAAAAAAGATTGCTTGCGAACCGTATGCCGACTCGCCGAGGAGCCCAATTCGGCTAACGGAGAGTGATCTCACGCCGTGATAGATTAGTCCATAACACACCTTCCCGCATCGGGTCGCCCGCTGTAAACTCTGCGAGCAGCTTGAGGAAATTTTCTTCCAACAACGGCTTTTGCTCACTTGCGCATTTACGTCCCGCTCTTTTTTTTTCTGCCCCGGCTCGGCGCCGGGACTTCACTCAGCTCCAACTCCATCAGGCCTCGCCGCAAAGTCTTGGGAACCATTTGGAATAATCCCGTTACAATCCTCGGCAATTGCTTGCAAGGCAACGTCATCGCGTTGGAACGCTTCTATTCGTCACTACGCAAGAACGAGAACGAATACATGACCGTTCTAATGCTGGTAGCAACACGCTGGGAGGCCGTGCGTTCTTACTTTCGTGAAGCCGTCAAAGCCGCTATCAATTCGACCATCGCCAGCATGGCCACCATGGGACTGGTATCACTGCCCGGCATGATGACGGGTCAAATTCTGGGCGGCAGCGAACCTTGGCTAGCTGTGAAATACCAAATCGCTATCATGATCTGTATTTTCACCAGCACCATGATCGCCAGCATCATCAACTTGAAACTCAGCCTGGCTATTGCGTTCAACGCGTTTGCTGTGTTGAAGAATGAACTGATTGAAAAACCTTGATTTGGCTCGTTAGCAGCGTAGGATTACTCATCGGAATAATGGAAATTGCTAAAATGAAAAGTTCAGAATCACATATCAAAGTCACATTTACTCGCTACAAAAGCTCCACGCCGCTATCTAAACGTTATTGGCTAGACGGTGGGCTAATCCGGAAACAAACCAGCTCAACCATGACTGCCGGCACAGCGGAGCGAATCACCATTCCGTTTGCAAAATTCCCACAGGCATTATCAAATGCAACAGAGAAGCAGGCCTTCGGCTACGGAATACACTCATTCGATTATCCAAACACGGTGAACATTGTTGTAACCGGTAAAGAAGCCCCCTCCCAAAACATTATTTCCCGTACCCATAAGTTTTACGAGTACCACAATAGCCCTGGCGTGTTGATGCTGGACCATGATCCAAGTGAGTACGGGCAGACTATGAGCCCAGACCAGCTTGTTGCGGCATTGGTAGACATTCACCCCGAGATCGATCAAGCTGCGCACATAGTGCGCGGTTCAGTATCGGCGGTCGTTCACAAAACAGGTGAGCCGCCGAGAACAGATAAAGGCTTCCATATTTATATCCCGGTAGCCAATGCTGCTGATATACCACGCTATGGCGCAGTTTTGTTTGATCGGTTATGGCTAAACGGGTTCGGGTTTATAGCATTATCAAGCAGCGGATCGGCGTTGGTGAGATCTGTTATAGATGGCGCGGTATTCAGTCCCGAGAGGCTGGATTTTATCGGTAAGCCGATCATTTCAGGTACAGGGCTGGTGCAGACGCCACCAGAAATCACTTACATTGAAGGTTGTTTATTAGATACGCAAACGCTGCAAGACCTGACGGACGAGGAACAGACCGCCGTTGAGCGTTTGAAAGCCGAAAAAAAAGTAGCCATTAAGGGT
>CAYVFT010000163.1:0-5351 GCA_964450225.1 uncultured Crenothrix sp.
ATCCAGAGCGATTAAAGCCTAACCAACACCTCACCACGTCCCATTTCTGACATATCCCCCGCATAGCGCCGGACACGGTTGAATGCGATTGATGCATCGGCAAATCTGGAGTTTAACGATTTAAACGAAGTAAATAAAATGGGTAAAAACGCCAAAGTGTGGGCGCCGCAATCATTAAAACTGGCCGATAGCTGAGGCTGATTCCATAACAACAGCGTACCCCGGCGCATGGCGTAACCAAGATACCTGCCCGTTTGCCCCATAACTGCAATTGTTCCGGCGGCCATGCGTGACCCGCAATAATCTCCGGCATTGCCTTCAATCAGGATATTACCCCTGCGCATGTGATCACCAGCCCGTTCACCGACATCACCTTTAACCAGGATTGTTCCGCCTTTCATGCCCATCTTATTGCCTGGCAGTGCCGCGCCTAAAAAATCTCCCGCATTGCCGGACACCTCCAGGTAGCCTTTTTTCATTTCACAAGCGGCATAAAGTCCGACATTACCCGATACTTTGATCTCACCTAATTTCATGCCAAAACCCAAATAAGCGCCGGCATCACCCTCTACGTTTACACAGCCGCCTTCGAGTTCTTTACCAATAAAATCGAGCTTATCTACACTGTTTTTAATAACGATGTTTTGTGTATCAGAGCCGTCAATAGTAAATAACTCATCAACACGCAGCTTGCATTTTCCGCATTGCAAGGTTAATCCGGCAATGTCGGCCAATGCCAAATCCTTTAAGTGGTGGCACACCAGCGGCGACATATCGACCCGTTGATCGGGTGAATATTTTAGCGTAAATGTTAAAGCGCTCATGCCATAATCTCCTGTAAGTGAAAGTGGAATGGCCCAAGCTTGCCACCATAATTACCCGCGCTAATGCGTTTGATGCCTTTATCCGCACCCAAATTACAGACGGCTTGAATACCCACCCGCATGGCTTTAGCGATATCTTCCTTGCTTAAACCGTCAATAACAATTTCCATCACTGACTCAATTTCGGGCGATAAATCGGTTTTGGTCATACCTTTTAACGTGGGGCAAAAAGCATCATTGGTCGATGCGTTCAGGCTTTTGTATTTTGAACCGACTTTTGAACCGGAACGGACAACACCGCCGGGAAAGGGCATAATCACATTGGCGATTTTACGCATTTCTTCAATTGCGGCTTCACAGGCGGCCAAGGCTTGCGGTTGCGACTCGGCCAGCACTAAAAAGTTACCGCCGCCGATGGCGTTGACTTGTCCGGTGGTAGCCTCTGCTAAAAATTCGCCGTCCATCACAGGTACACGCCAATATCGTTTTCCGGCTATGACTTTGGCGATTTGAAAGCCGTCGCCAAAGTAGCGCAGATTTTTGCCAAGCGGGATTTTAATATCGCTGTCAATTCCGGCAAACAAGGCTGAAGTCGGCGAGGTTAACACACACTGCCCAGCCCTGGTTTCCAGTTGTTTAGCCAAGCCTTTGCCGCCCATGGCAAATATCATGATGGATACGCCAGGGCGACCATCAGGGGTTTCGTCAGGGTTTAAGGTACGTTCGATTCCCGCTTCACAGCCGCAGGCGATCACAGAAGTCGCAAAACCGGTCATGGCCTGCGCTGAAATCATCGCCCATTTTTCATTTTGCGCGGTGATAATGGCACGGGTGGCTTTCATTGGGAAGGCTTCGGCAAACGTAGCGTCTATGGTTACGCCGTTAATAATCATGCCAGTTCTCCTTGCAGTGGATGCACAGTAATGCTGCCCCGTCCATCTTCAGTAATTTCATCATCACTTATTTTAAAATTACCCAGCTTCATGGTCAGGTACCGGTCAAAATAATCTTTTAGGCCTTTTTCTACTGACAGATCAAAATCGGGTTTAACAGTGTGGGTTGTTCCCCACTTTGTAGAGACCACTTTGCCGTCAACCACAACCAATTGACCGTCCTTAAACACATAATCGGGTTTTTCAAACATAAGCTGGCGGTCAGTATTGTCAGTGTAAACGGTAATGTCCGCCCAGTTGCCCGCACTTAAACCGCCCCGATCTTTTAAACCGATCAATTTAGCCGCGCCGGCTCGGGTCATAATGGCGATTTCCTGTAGCGTGTATTCACGCTCAATGGATGCCAAGGTCGTCATTTTTTGGGCTTCGGGGTGAATAGTTGATAACACCTCATTACGGAAACTTCTGTCCATCAACAAGCGAATCAAATGCGGGTAACAAGTAAACGGTGCGCCATTGGGATGATCGGTGGTCAGGAAAATGCGCCACGGGTCATCAACCAGCAGGAAAGTTTCCAGACCTATCGCCCATTGCAAGGCATTGACAAAGTTTTTATCTTTGTATTTGAACGGTACAATGCCACAGCCCGCATCACATTCAATATCCATCGTCACCCATTTATTGGGGCTGGCATGTTTATGATTGGCATGCTGACGCATGTTGTCGCCGGATGCCGTGACAGTTTGACCAAACAAAATCTGTCCGACATCAATAGTGATATTTTTGTTTTTGTTGACAGCTTCGGCAATCTGCGCCGCGCCAGAAGAAAACTTGAAATCGCCTTCCGTGCCGTAACTATGGAACTGAATATGTGTTAAGTGCAGGGGCAAGCCACCGATACCCTGAATGGTATCCAGCGTAGTTTGCATATTTCCCGGAACGCCCAGATTACAACCGTGGACATGCAGCGGATGCGAAATGCCGATTTCTTTTACAGCCGTTGCCAGGACTTTCAAAATATCACGCGGAGTCACGCCGTAATGTGCGTTTTGCTCATCCAAATCCAGTTTGCGCTGGTTGAATTTGAAAGCATTAATACCGCCGGGATTGACAACTTTAACCCCGATGGCTTTGGCCGATTGCATCGTCCAGGCAACGTAATCATTAATGGCTTTCTGATCTTTGTTAGCCGTCAACAGTCGCAGTAAATAATCATCACTGCCCAACATGACGTAACCGCCCTTATCCAGAATAGGAATATCGGCCATTTCCATGTGCGCCTGGCGTGCGTTAATCGGCAGCAAGGCAGGTTCAAAACCGGCGGTATAGCCCATCTCCGCATAACGGTAGCCCGTTACAAAGGTACTGGGCATAGCATGACCACAGCCGGAACGGGTAATGTCGCTTCGGTGCACAGGATCTTTCCGATGATCTTCCGGCAACAGAGTCCTGGCAATGTTACCTTTACCGCCACCAATATGCGTGTGCATATCAATCGCGCCGGACATCACGACCTTGCCTTTTAAATCGTATTCTTTATCAACTTGAACAGCTTCAGCCGGTTTTTTAACGATACGCCCGTCTTGAATATAAATATCTTGCTGCTGGCCATCGACTCCGCTTGCAGGATCATAGATTGTTCCACCAGTTAGTTTGATTAACATGTTGTTTCCTTATTTAAAGCTTGTTCTATGGCACACTAGGTTGGGTTAGCGATAGCGTAACCCAACATTGCGGCCTCGATACGTTGGGTTACGGCTAACGCCTAACCCAACCTACAGCGCTTGTTCTATGGCGTTCAGTACTTCAGCCGTACCGGGCAAACCGGAATCGCGTAACTTTTTCAAGCGAATGGCAACCACGTTATCCATGCGATAGGCATGACCGGTATGATCAATACCCGGTGTACCCACTGGAATAAAAACCGCCGGTTCTTTTGTGAAAGTCATTCCTGAACGGCCAACCACAATTGTGGGTAAATCGGTTACAGGGGGTACAGCATTAACATTAAACGCCTGCACCCAAACCAAAGCATCTGCCTCGCCAGTGGACAGCAAAAATGCAGTATCGTTCAAGTAAGGATCGTATTCGGGATAACCCCTGGAAAAGCGGGTGCGCGCAGGATAACCTGTTGTCCAACCGCACACCTGGTTAGCTGTTTGATCGCCTTCTTTACCACCCAACGGCAAGCCGGAGCAGCGGGTATTTTTATCATTAATATCCTTGATCATTTCCGATAGCGTCTGTACGGTCAATTCCGCCTGACGGTATGCCAGCGCGCCCGCAGCCCAGGTGACTACGCTGTATTTTGCCGCTTCCAATTGATTCGCAATAGTTTGTAAATCAGCAACGGCAATGCCGCCGACCGAGGTGGCACGTATTGGATGATTTTTAACCAGGGCTCTCAATACTGCAATCACTTCGGGTAAATCTTCAGACGCGCATTCTAAAATCTGCGCTTTTTGGCCATTAGGCGAAGTCGAAGCAGTACCTGTTGGCGCTTTCCCTAGATAAATAATCTGACGATTACCTGTATCATCCAGAAACATCGATTCCTTGTTCCATAGATAATGTTCAAAAAAGCGTGGTGCAAATGCTTCCAGATCAGTGCCGACCACCAATAATAGATCACAGCGATTTTTAATTTCGGCCAGCGTGGTATTCATCCAGCCGGAATCCTGCAGCGCCAGAAAGTTATTACGCGCTCCAGTGAAATTCATGTTATCGACGACAGCGCCGCAGCGATCCGCTAATGCCAGTAATGCCCGCATACCGTTAACATCGGTTGCGCAGCCGCCAATCACCGGTAGCCTGGTGTCTTTTAATAAAACCGCCGCTGCGGCTATGGCAACATCCAGACTAACTTCTTTGCCATCAACTCTGGGGCTGGTATCGGTAATCGCCTGCTCAAACGCAGGCGTATTAACCGCACAGCCATTCTCAATTACTTTCAGCGATACACCATCAACCCTGATGGTCAGATCATCCGTGCCAATACCGCAAAAAGGACTCGGTACTTCAGTAAAATCAGTCATTCAGCTGTCCTTTTGTTATAGTTAGTTCACTCACCCGGCAGTCGTGCACAAACCCGTGATGTTGTGCCAATATTCTAACCCTAATTGATTGCACTGTCTCAATATCACCGTCTTTAATCGTCCGCCTAGCGCTGTAATATTCGCCATTATTAAATAATAATCAAAGTTGTTCTGACCCGCCACTACTACAAACCCAATTCAAACAGCAATCTAATCGACACATAAACAACAAGCAACATCACAAAAATATAAGCACAGTACAGCAACGGCTTTTCTATAAACGCTTTAAGCATGGCCTGCTGCTGACCCGTTTTTTTACGTTGCAAATAATTCTCCCGCGCAGTGAGAAATCGCTGTTGTTGATACTTGTTGATCACATACCGGGCTTTTTCCAACTCGGCATCATTCCTTAGCCACAATGCAGGCATGGACATCCCCCAGTTACCTGCTGATGTTTCATAAAAATCGATGTTCTGTTCAGTAAGTAATTCGCGTACTTCGTCCGCTTCATCTTCGGGTACTCCGCGTAGGGAAAATAATAATATCGCCATGATTTTTAGGTGATTGAAGAGGCTGCAAGCTGAAAATGGGATATTATA
>CAYVFT010000164.1:0-5266 GCA_964450225.1 uncultured Crenothrix sp.
TTACCGGAATAGGAAGGAACTGGGACCACTTGACTTCGCCACCGACTTCATCCTGGCTCGGTAGTGATGATGTGTTCCAGCCACCGCCCAGCGCTTTGACGAGAAGAACAGCAGCGCTCAAACGTTGTCCCTGAAGATCGACAGCCGCTTTCTCATTCGTGAGAGCGGCCGCCTGATCAATCATGACATTCAGATAACTGACTGTTCCCGCCTTGTATTGGTTGGTCGTTAATTGAACGGCCTTATGCGCGGATTCTACCGCCTTGTTCTGAACCCGCATTTCCTGTTCCAGGATTTGTAATGCAGCCAGATTATCTTCAACTTCCTGAAAGCTGACCAGAATCGCCTGACGATAGGCCGCCACGCTGGCATCATAGGCATCAATGGCTTGCTGCATTTGTGCGCCTCGAGCGCCACCATCAAACAGGGGGAGGGTGATTGCGGCCGGCCCCAGTGCCCAATAACGCGCAGCCGAAGAGAGCAAATCTGAAAACTGATTGGCTTGAGTGCCATTGTTAGCGGCGAGGCTTAGAGTAGGAAAATAGGCGGCTTTGGCAACGCCTATTTGGGCATTGGCAGCGGCAGCCTGACGCTCAGCAGCGGCGATATCCGGCCGTCTCTCTAAAAGTTGTGACGGAATGCTGACCGGAATTGGCGGCAGCAATGTATTCAGCGGAGCGATCGCGATGCTGAATTCAGCCGGGGCCTTGCCTATTAATATCGCAATGGCGTGCTCAAGTTGCGCCCGTTGCACGCCAAGATTGATAGCCTGTGCCTGCGCTGATTCGAGTTGGGTTTCGGCTTGGACGATTTCCGATTTGGCGGCTATGCCCGCTGCGTAACGGTTTTGAGTGATCTTCAGGGTTTTTGCATAATTTTCAACAGTATCGTTCAAGAGTTTTATCTGTGCGTCAAGTACCCGCAGTTGAAAGTAGTCTTGGGCAAGCGTGGCCTGGGTTGATAAACGCAATGCCTGCAAAGTGGCAGCGCTGGCCTGGGCGCTGGCTTCGCTGGCTTCGACCTGTCTGCGAACACTGCCCCATAAATCCGGTTCCCACGCGGTGCTTAATGCGGCACTGAACAGGTACTTGACACCGCGAACCGCCACGTTTTGACCACTTGCAGCACGAAAGCGGTTGACGGATGCGTCGGCGGTAGCGGTGGGAAAATAAGCTGCTGCTGCACTCTGTACAAGTGACTGGGCTTGTAGAAATTGGGCTTCGGCCTGGGCGATTGCTTGATTGGCAATATTGACCTGTTCTTCCAAGCCGTTCAGATAAGGATCCTTGAATATTTCCCACCATTTGCCGGGGAGTTCGTGATCGCGCGGCTGCGCCTGCTTCCAGCCTTTAAGCTCTTTGAAATTTGTCGAAGCGGCACTGGACGGTCGCCGATAATCCGGACCCACAGTACAGGCAATTAGCATTATGGGACAAATAATGGCCAACAATCGTAAGGAGCAAGTTATCATAAGTGATTTAACAACATGACAATGTTAGAAAGACATGCTCATAATTGCCATCCATGGCTTCTGGATCTCGGCAATCCCTGCCGAGATGACGACTTGTGTAGATGTCTATGACTCATAGCTTATCTATCCGGTTTGAGAGTGGCTCTGGACCTTTACGGTGCAGAGTGCGACGGCACCATGACTGAAAGCGGTCCAAATAAAGATAAATAACGGGGGTCGTGTAAAGCGTGAGTATTTGGCTAAACAGCAATCCGCCGACGATCGCTATGCCTAAAGGACGGCGCAATTCTGCCCCGTAACCGGTTCCGAGGGCAAGCGGTAACGCCGCCAGCAAGGCTGCGAAAGTCGTCATCATAATCGGCCGGAAACGCATCAAACAAGCAGTGTAAATCGCTTGTTCCGGACTAATGTCGAGTGTACGCTCTGCATTTAAAGCAAAATCTATCATCATAATTGCGTTCTTTTTTACGATGCCGATCAGTAAAATTACGCCAATCAGCGCGATGATACTGAATTCAGTCCGGAAAGCGAGCAGTGCCAGGATCGCTCCAACGCCTGCGGAAGGCAGTGTGGAAAGAATCGTAAGTGGGTGGACATAACTCTCGTATAAAACACCCAGAACGGTATAAATCGAGACCAAAGCAGCCAGAATCAACCAGGGTTGATTTTTCAGAGACTGTTCAAAGGCTTTGGCCGTACCTTGAAAGCTGCCGCGTATCGAGGTCGGCACGCCCAAGTCCTGCATTGTTTCAGCTATAACCTGGGCGGCCGTTGACAGCGAAATGCCGGGTTTAAGATTGAAAGAGATGGTCCCGGCGGGAAACTGGCTCTGATGATTGACAGATAAAGGAGTGTTGGTCAAAGCGTAGCTCGCAAAAGCAGAAAGCGGTACTTGCCCGCCGGACGGCACGCTGACATAGATATTCTTCAATGCTTCCGGGCTTTGTGAAAATTCGGGCGCAACTTCCATGATCACATGGTATTGATTAAGAGGGTTGTAGATCACGGAAACCTGCCTTTGTCCGAAGGCATTGTTCAGCGTGGCATCAATAAGTGCCTGACTGACTCCGAGCCGCGAGGCGGAGCTGCGATCCACTTGCAGAGCGATTTGTTGCCCTTTATCCTGCTGGTTGGTATTTACATCCACGAGCTCAGGTCGTTCAGACAATGCCTTGACGATACGGGGTATCCAGGTTCGAAGCTCCGGCAAATGGTCAGCTTGCAGCGCATATTCAAACAAAGCAGAAGAACCGCGTGCTCCAATGCGTAGATCCTGAGGCGGCTGCAATATCAGGCTGGCTCCCGGTTCATTCTCCAGTTTACCGCGCAGACGCGCCATAAGCTGATTGACAGTCAGTTTGCGTTCTTCCAGTGGCTTAAGCGTCGCGAACATTATTCCGCTGTTCATGCCTCGCTGCCCGCCGGTAAATCCGATAACAGTCTCGATTTCGGAATCCTGGCGCATGATATTTACAAAGTCAGCCAGTTTTTGCTTCATTGCCTGCGATGAAATACTCTGATCCGCTTGTATGACTCCTGACAGTCTGCCGGTATCTTGAACCGGGAAGAAGCCTTTGGGTACGATCATATAGAGATAGATGTTTAATCCTATCGTACACAACAGCAGCAGCAGCATTAGCGATCCGTGGCGTAACGCCCAGTGCAGCGAGCGTTTATAGCCTGCGACCCAGCGCCTGTTAAACTTCTCAATCAAATAATAATATCGGCTGTGCGGCCGGGTTACTGCCGGCCTTAGCCATAGCGCGCAAAGCATGGGTGTGGTGGTCAGCGAGACGAGCAGCGAAACCATTACGGCAGCTGAGAGCGTGACGGCAAATTCCTGGAAAAGACGCCCGACTATACCGCCCATCAATAAAATGGGAATGAACACCGCAATAAGGGACAGACTCATCGTCAGTACCGTAAAACCAACCTCCCCGGCGCCTTTCAAAGCCGCTTCACGCGGTGGAACGCCCTGTTCAATATAACGCGACGTGTTTTCCAGAACGACGATAGCATCATCGACGACAAAGCCTGTGGCAATCGTAAGCGCCATCAGGGAAAGGTTATCCAGGCTGTAGTGGCATAAATACATCACGCCGAAAGTGCCTATCAGGGATATTGGTACGGTAACGATAGGTATCATTGAGGAACGCAGATTGCGCAGGAACAGAAATACCACGAGAATCACCAATGCAACTGCAATCAAAAGGCTGCGTTCAACTTCATGAAGAGAGGCGCGGATGGTTATGGATCGATCCAGGACTACCGTGAGATCAATTGCTTTCGGGATCGATGCCTTTAGTTGAGGTAAAAGCAACTTTATTTTATCGACTGTTTCGATGATGTTGGCGCCGGACTGTTTGTTCAGCAGTAATACAACCGACGGTTTGCCGTCCTTGAGCCCCAGGGATTTTAAGTCTTCCACGGAATCCATGGCTTGGCCGAGATCGGACAAGCGCACGGCGGCGCCGTTACGATAACTGACAATGAGCGGTAGATAATCGCTTGCTGTTTTGGCTTGATCATTGGCGTAAATCAGCAAGTGACGCGTGGCGTCTTCCAGGGCGCCCTTGGGCCGATTGGCATTGGTCGCATCGATCGCAGTGCGCACTTCTTCGAAACCGATGCCATATTTGGCAAGAGCGACAGGATTGAGCTCAATCCTGACCGACGGTAATGAACTGCCGCCGACAGTCACCTGTCCTATTCCCTGAATTTGCGATAATTTTTGCGCAAGAATTGTCGACGCCGCATCGTAAAGCTGACCCCGCGTCATGGTTTCCGAAGTTAGAGCCAAAATCATGATCGGCGAGTCGGCCGGATTGACCTTGCGATAGCTGGGACGACTGGGCATGTTGCCGGGCAGAAGGTTGTTTGCAGCGTTGATCGCCGCCTGTACATCCCGTGCGGCGCCATCGATGTCGCGGCTGAGATCAAATTGCAGGATAATGCTGGTGGAACCGGTAGAACTCGCAGAGGTTATTTCCGTGATACCCGCGATATGTCCAAGGGCGCGCTCAAGCGGGGTCGCGATCGAAGTGCCCATCGTTTCGGGGCTGGCTCCGGGCAGCGAAGCTTGTACAGAGATGGTCGGAAAATCGACTTGAGGCAATGGCGCGACCGGCAACTGGAAGAAGGCGATCAGGCCGGCCAGAGTGATCGCCAGTGTGAGCAGCGTGGTCGCAACCGGGCGGTAGATGAAATAAGCCGACAGCGTCACGGCGAGTCCTTGTCAGGATCAATCCTGGCCTGGATAACATCCTGAGTTCCAGCAAGACGCTGGGCCAGCCGGTCGAAAGCCAGATAGATCACCGGGGTTGTGAACAGTGTCAGCAACTGGCTCAGGAGCAGCCCGCCGACCATCGTTATCCCTAACGGATGGCGCAGTTCCGAGCCCACGCCGGTGCCTAGCATAAGAGGGAGGGCGCTTAGCAATGCGGTCATCGTTGTCATCATGATCGGGCGAAAGCGCAGCAGACAGGCATGGTAGATGGCCTCCCGTGCCGATTTGCTTTGCTTGCGTTCCGCATCAAGCGCGAAATCAATCATCATGATGGCATTTTTCTTGACGATGCCAATCAGCAGAATAATGCCGATGATCGCGATAATTCCCAAATCGTTGTTTGACAGCATCAGCGCAAGCAGCGCGCCGACACCTGCCGAAGGCAGCGTCGAAAGAATCGTGACCGGATGTATATAGCTCTCATAGAGTACACCCAGCACGATATAGACGGTTACGATGGCCGCGAGTATCAGCCACAATGTGTTTGAGAGTGACGCGCTAAAAGCCAG
>CAYVFT010000165.1:0-5037 GCA_964450225.1 uncultured Crenothrix sp.
ACGTTCACCTGTCCGCCAAAAACGGCTTGAACCGTTGGAATCAAGTGGTCATGGTGGCTAAGGAAGATGACTTGGGTCTGTTCGGACAATGTCTTAAGTGCTTCAAACCCCGCTTTTGATCGTGCATCATCGTAGTTGATAAATAAGTCGTCTGCGATGAAGGGCAAAGGCATGGCCTGCTCCAGGTGCATTTCCAGGGCCGCCAGTCGAAGCGCCAGGTAAAGCTGATCCCGTGTTCCATCACTCATACCAGAAATACCGACCAACTTGCCATCCGAGCGCTCCCCCTCCAAAACCATCGGTTCCCGCTCAAAATCAACAATCAGCTTCCGAAAAGACCCCGAAGTCAATGTCGAAAAGATAGAGCCGGCACGATATAACAGAGGCCCCTGCTTCTCTTCTCGGTAGCGGTCTATAGACCAGCGGAGCAGGCGCCCGGCGGTGAATACTTTCACATAGCGCTCCGCGACATCCGACATTTGTGCAAGTGCTTCCTGGCGTTTGGCCTCCGCCTGGATTGCCGCGTCTGACCCACCGATTTCGGACAAAACCCGTAAGGCGTTTGCGTTGTCAGCCGAAAGGGTAGTTTGTCGATTCACCGTATCAGCAAGCTCATCATTGATTTGTACGAGCCCAGATGCAAGCTGAACCAGATCAGCCGTATCAATCTCCGCTTCGATTTGCATCCGAGTAAGGCCATCACCTCCATTGAGAAGATTGTTCTTGGCCTCGGCCACCTCCGCATTTAGGCGGCGTTGCTCATCTGACCGACCGATAGCTTCGGCTAATAAAGCGGTGGTGTCGACCCCTGCTCGCTCCATTATGGGCTTCAAACTGGCCGTCGCTGTTTGACTCGCTTCCTTTGCTTCCATAACCTGATTATTTGCTGTACGCAGGGCTTCCTTAAGTCGGCTGCTTTCCGCATAAGACTCGCGAGCGTGAGCTAATCGATTTGCCAACGTTTGTGCTATTTGCTCAGCTGATTCAGATTTAAGCTCGGGTGCAATAAGCAGTGTCAACCGATTAGCTTCGATAGAAAACTCCTTCAGATCGGCATTCATGGTGTCGATACGCTCGACTTGAATTTGCCGCATCTTTTCTAATTTTTCTGCTATTTGATCAATGAGTTCAAGAGCGCCTTCAACCGTGCCACTATCACTGTCAGGGGGTAACCCCGCCTTGGCGAGCGTGGTTGACCAGGCTTCAGTCCAACGGCTTTCTTCAGCTTTCGCATCCTCAGTGGCTTGCTTTAACGTAGTGGCAAGGGTCTGCGCGGCAAGCCATTGTGCCGACAAGGCTTCGTGACGAATTTTAGCGCTATCAATCGCTTGGATATATCGTTCCGCCTGCACACACAGGACAGGCAAACTATCAGTCTCAGCCACCGAAAAGCCTGTTTCTTGTAACGCCTTGACGAGGTTGGCTCTGGACTCGGCAATAGATCGGCAAAGCGAGTCAAAGTCATCCTGTAAATCTTGATATGCTGCAGCTGCAGTCAGCGCCTTTTCGCGCTTAAGCAGCCAGGCACCAGAATCCTCTAAAGGTATGTCGACCAAAGCTAGACTCACCGCCTCTTGAGCCCATCGGTTATCGAACAATTGAAGGACTTCTTCCAAGTGTAAACACTGGCCTTCAATCATTGACAGGCTCTGCTTTTCCCGTTCAAGCAGTTGATTTAAACTTTGAAGTTCTGTTGCTTCCTCGACATCGTCGAGTCTCCTATCAGCAGCTTTGTCGGCAAAGGCTATTTTCGCCTCAAATTTTTGACCCTCTTGTTCCAGGCTCATTTCACCGGTTTTGATCGCCAGCCATGAGGCATCTCGCTCACGCCGCGCTTCAATCACCGTCTCGGGTGTTGTGGGCTGATGCAGCTCTTTAAACTGGGCGATTTGTAGCTTAATCCGGGCAACCTCGGCTGTCTGATTGTTTAGTCGCAGTAATTCAGCTTTCCGGTCAGCGCTGAGGGCTTGGCGTTCTTGCATCAAACGGTTTATTTTTTCTTGGCTAGGCGGCTGTAGAGCCATTAACTCAGGCAAAGGCTTGCTCCATTGCCCCAATTCTAGCAATAAACGTTCCATCGCTGACTTCGCCTTGGACAACGTAGCCTGCTGCTTCTGAATGGTTGTCTCTGTGTCACCGAAAGTCTTGGCGTTTGCTAACGCCGCACGCAGAGCAGGCTTGACCTCACCCGTCTGCAAGTCCGTCAGTTGCGTTGATAGTGATGCCATTTCAGAACGCCTGGTCCTTTCTGCCTGTTCTGCTGCCCGCAAAGTCTGAATCATGCCGCCACGGTCACGGACCAGCTGCGTGAGTTGGCGCCGGACTAATAGTGTGGGTAGACGCTGGGCAATAGCGCTCTCAGAGTCTGGCGTCCAACCCAGCGGGGTACAGGCACGACAAACATCTTGCCAAAGCGTGGCTATTTCATTTTTTCGATTGTCGATATCTCGTGCATAGGCGCTGTATTGCAAGCGAAGGTTATCGAGTTTGCTGATGTCGGCAGCTATTTCAAGTATGGCTTCGTCTACATGAATATTTGCCAAGTCTTCCGTGATTTTTTCGACCTCGCCATATTGAAGCTCCAGGCGTTGATGTGCGATGGCAAGTTCACGTTCCGCCGCTGCGAGGATGTTAGCGGCTTCCCTTGGCAGTTCTATCACCTCGCCAAGGCCAGCCAGTTTATTTTCGTTATCCCTAAGGGTCATCAGAAACGGCGCTAGCCTTCGAATACGTTCAAGGCTGCTACGCTGGCTTTGGAGTTGCTGGTGGCGGTCACGCTCACTATTCAGCGCATCTTGCAGAGACTCGACCTTACTATTGGTCTCCACCCATACCTTGGTCCGGACAGTGGCTTCCTTTAAAGCGGCACTCGCTCTGTCTAGCTGGTCAGCGGCGATGTAATACGCCCGATCGCTGGCTTTTCTTGGAGCCCAAAGCTTATCTGCTTCGGCGATCAGGGCATCACGAATTTTACCAAGACTGGCAACACCGGCTGCTGATTGAAATAGTATCTGGCCCACGTCGTTCTCGGCATTCAGGATACTGTTGCCTCCTGAAACCAAACGCGTGTGATCAAGGCCAAACATCTGATCAAAGAAGTTTCTATCGGCAGCGCCCAGGAACGGTGTTAGCGCGGTTTCTGGCAATACCGCATCCAGTGGCGAGCGTAGCGTCTGTTTTTGAGCCTTTGCCCGTTGAAATTCAAGAGTGGCCGAGGTGTTGCTGATGTAAGCTCCCAAACGCAGTTCGTTAAGCGGGTGCAGAAAACTTAACAGCAAACGAGTGGGGATACCGAACAACAAGTCTACAATGGCCGACCGCAAAGTAGACTTGCCGGCCTCATTGGGACCGACAATCAAATGGAAATCCTGTTTGGCTGCGGGAAACTCGACAGAACGGTCAGAGAATTTGCCATATTTGATGAGGTCTAAACGGTGAAAGCGCATCGTCAGTTCACTCTACCTTGGCTAAATGAGACACCAGCCCCGGGCGGACTTCGCGAACCAAGTCCACCAAGTCGCCAGCGCGGATGGCTTTAAAGTATGGGACAGCTGTTTGCAACTCCAAGGGGGCCTTGTTGACCAAGCTCAACAGCTCAGCTTGCAGGCTTTTAAGAAAGTCGGGGTCTGTTTCAGCTGCCTGAAGAAGGCTCTGCAAATCTGAAAGCGCATCGGCTCGTGCCCTCACCGACTCACCGTCATCCGCCGCTGAAGTGACCACCTTTACCTTTTCAATCCAAAGCCGCTCCGCCCCCATAGCAACCGCCAAAGCCAAGACTTCAGCACGCAGTTGCGACTCCAGTCCGAAAAGATCACCATGCGCGGCCGTTTTGCCGGTCACGGTGACTCTTACTGCTGTGGGGATGGTAGACGCGCTGTTTTCTATAAGTCTATCGAGCGCTTTGCCTATGACGATCACTACTTCCGATAGCGTATTACACTCAGTTGCATCGACCTCAAGACTGGCCCAGCGGAGGACATCGACGAAAAGGCGCTTAATGTCCTGAATGCCGTGTTCATCTGCAGTCACAATAACCGCTCCACGCGGTCCGATCTCTCGTATATGACGCCCCTGAAGGTTGCCAGGGAAAACCACCATTGAGACACCCTCCCATATTTGATGCTCATGAACATGACCCAGTGCCCAGTAGTGGTAGCCCTTGGCATGAAGTTCGTCGAGACTGCACGGGGCATAGGTCGCATGGGCTGAATTGCCCTCAAGTGCCGTGTGCAGCACACCAATATTGAACATTCCAGGTACTGGAGCTGGATATCCCGTCGCGAGATTCTCTAGGGTCTCTTTTTCCCTAAAGCTGCGGCCATGCAAGGCAACCTTTATGTTTTCCAGTCGAAAAGTGTTGGGTTTGCGGGTATCGAAAGAAAAGACGTTGTCAGGCAGTTGCAACTTCTTGGTCATTTCACTTTCGGCATCGTGGTTGCCGAATAGCAAATAAACAGGAATGCCGGCTTTTTTCAGGCGGCCCATCTCTTTACAGAAATAAATGCCCGTGTTGTGGTCTTTCCAAGTGCCATCGTACAGGTCACCGGCAATCACCATAAAGTCGACCGGTTGTTCAATCGCTTCGTTGACCAGGTTGGTAAAAGCATTGCGAGTCGCAGTACGCAGCATTTCCACAGGTGCATCGGGGTAAGCACTCAATCCCGTTAAAGGACTATCCAGGTGTATGTCTGCTGCATGAATGAATTTCACTAATCTTTTCCTCTTTGTTGTGTAAATAGCGTGACTGACATTTCATTTCTCCGAATAACATTCGACATTTATTAATTTACTTCTACTTCCATACAACTATCGGGTCGTCGAAGAAGTTCAATTTCGGTGCCATTGTTTAGAAGCTTAGCGAGAGCCTTGTTAACTTGTTTCTCATAATCGACAGCGGCTTGATTAGGGAGAAATTGCGCCAGCGCAGCTGCACGCCGCAATAACTTTCCCAGCTTATCCAGGCCCGTTGCAACAAATTTTCCGTTAAGGAATGAAAATTAAATAACATGAACAATCAAGTGTTTTGGGGGATTGCTC
>CAYVFT010000166.1:0-5001 GCA_964450225.1 uncultured Crenothrix sp.
AATGCGTGGTAGGGATTGCCGATTCCCTGGTGACCAACTTATATTCCCAGGCCGGTAAGTGCCAGGTTCCCAGCATTGTTTATCCCTGCGATATTGCGCCAGAAATGGAAACTACTGCACCCGGGGGCAAAAAAGTAATGGTTAATCCACGCAGAATCGATTTGGAAGGCACGAGCAAGTTACGCAAATTCGAATATACGAGCATCGTTGAAAGTGTTGATGAATTGATTGTTACAGTTAAAGAACGTCTGTCTTTTGTTGCCAAGCTCTACGAGCCTGTCATTAAGTTGAACGATTTAGCTACTTTTGTCCAGGTAGAAGGCCGATGAGCGGACACATTCTTTTTCTTACCGGCAAGCTGGCGGAAAAACAACTGCGTAATATTCTGGAAAAAATGCAGCCTGAATTTATCTATACCGTGCATCAGTTGGGGCTTAAGGTCGCGGCATTGATGACCGCGGACATGATAGGGCGCAGATTGACCGATACCTTTGGGGCTGACCGGATTCTTGTGCCCGGACGTTGCCGCGGTGATTTGGAGGCCTTGTCAGAAACCATGGGTTTACCTATAGAACGCGGACCGGAAGAACTCAAAGATTTGCCGGAATATTTTGGCAAAGCCGCACAAAAGCCCGACTTAAGCCGATACAGCGTCAAAATCTTTGCCGAAATTGTCGATGCGCCGAATGTCAGCGTTGAAGAGGTGGTTAAACGCGCCTACTACTATAAAAAAAATGGCGCTGATATCATTGATATAGGCTGTTTACCCAGCACCGATTTCCCGCACATGGAAGAGATCATCCGGACCTTGAAACAGGAAGGTTTTACGGTCAGTATCGATTCTCTGGATGCAAGTGATTTGCTCAGAGGTGGCAAAGCTGGGGCTGATTATATGCTTAGTTTGCATGAAAGCACGCTCTGGATTGCTGATGAAGTGGCGGCAACGCCTATTTTAATTCCGGAAAAACATGAAGACCTGGCTTCTCTGGATAGAGCAATCAAGGCTATGCAGGCAAAAAATCGGGCGTTTATTGTCGATCCGATTTTAGATCCGCTGCATTTTGGCTTCACACAATCCATTGTGCGCTATCACGAAGTCAGAAAAAATCATCCGGATGTTGAGATTATGATGGGTGTAGGTAATATCACCGAACTGACCCATGCAGATACGGCGGGTATGAATGCCTTATTGCTGGGTATTTGTTCAGAGCTCAATATTAATAATATCCTGGCAACCGAAGTCAGTAAACATGCCTGCCGGGCTATAAAAGAAGCGGATTTGGCGCGGCGTATCATGTTTGCAGCAAAAGAACATGACACGTTACCCAAACATATTGATCCCGGTTTGATGGCTCTGCATGAGATTTCACCTTTTCCGTATTCACTGGAAGAAATCAGGGAGCTCGCCGGACAAATTAAAGACCCCAGTTTTCGCATCCAAAACAGCACCGAAGGCGTGCATATTTTTAACCGTGATGGCATGCACAGTGCCACTGATCCGTTTGATTTATTTCCCAAACTGCACGTTGAAAATGACGGTGGCCATGCATTTTATTTAGGCGTTGAACTGGCTCGCGCTGAAATAGCCAGGCAATTGGGTAAACGCTATACCCAGGATCAAGCGCTGACGTGGGGCTGCGCCACGGATCAGGCAGAAGCAACTGTTGATCTGCATACTTTTAAACCGGCAGGAACTACTTTACAGAAGAAATAATGATTCAGGAAACTATCGTTACTACCCAGAATAACTCAGGCATCGCCCACATTGCGCCTATGGGCATTCATGTTAGAGGCGATGATTTTATTATTCTCCCGTTCCGTCCTTCCACAACGCTCAATAATCTGCTGGAAAGCAAAACAGCAGTCATTAACTACTGTGACGATGTGCGGGTTTTTGCGGGTTGTTTAACCGGGCGGAGGGACTGGCCGTTAACTGCGGCAGAAAAAATCAACGGTCAGGTGCTTCAGTGTGCATTGGCCCATACCGAAGTTGAACTGGTGCGTATTGAAGACGATCCCACGCGGCCCAAATTATTTTGTAAAGCTGTGCACACTGTAAATCACGCTCCCTTTAAAGGCTTTAATCGTGCCCAGTTTTCAGTATTGGAAGCAGCTATTTTAATTAGCCGGTTAAACAGGTTGCCGATAGAAAAAATAGAATCTGAAATCGATTATCTGCGTATCGGACTTGAAAAAACAGCGGGTGAAAGGGAATTGGAAGCGTGGGACTGGCTGATGGCAGTTATTGAAGATCATAAAGCAGGGGTCAAGGCATGACCGGCTTGCTTGCCAGCGTCAGCAGTATAGCAGAGGCCTTACTGGTGTTGAGCGCGGACGTCGATATTATCGATCTTAAACAGCCCGCTTTGGGCGCACTGGGTGCTTTGGACATTGCTGCGGTTAAACAGATTGTTACCGAGATTGATGGGCGCTGCCCGGTCAGCGCAACCATTGGTGACTTGCCTGTGCAGCCTGACCCCGTGTTTAATGCCGTCAAGGCGATGGCTCAAACGGGTGTTGATTATATAAAAATTGGTTTTTTTCCTGGTGGTGACTGGCAGAGAACAGTAAAGAAATTGTCTGCATTAACCCGGCAAAATCATGCCTTGATTGCCGTGTTATTTGCTGACACACAAGCTGATCTTACCATCATGAGCTTACTGAAAGATGCCGGTTTTACAGGCGTCATGCTGGATACCATGGATAAACAGAAAGGTTCATTGACTCAACTGATGGCAAAAATCGACATTGCGCAATTTGTAACCCAGGCTAAATCCCGGCAATTGCTCTGTGGACTGGCGGGTTCGCTGAGATTGGCAGACATACCCGAACTCTTGACTTATCAACCGGATTATCTCGGTTTCAGAGGAGCGTTGTGCAAGGATCACAACAGAGTAGGCCAGTTAAATAAGCAGGCTGTAATGCAGATCAATCAAGCTATAAAAATAGCTTGATTACATACAGGCATTTTCGCTTCCTCCGGCGTACGGTAATTCTCCGTATTGTACTGCTGATTTGACGACGAGTTTCAGGCTGGGTTGATAAGCCCAGCAGTTACGGAAAATTGCTGGGTTACTGCTATATCGCTCCAACCCAGCCAGGTGCTTAATGGATGCAGACATTCGTTGCTTTAATGGTGCCATCCGTTACATTAAGCGTAATGTCGGTATTGGTGATGGCGCCTTTTTTTACCAGCGTAGCGGCTTGCGCTTGCCAGTTTAGATTGCTTACAGTGATTTTTGGCGCGGTCTCGATCATGGAAACTTCGCTGATATGTGGACAACCGGGCACATCACCATTGGCATCAAGTTTGCCGGCTAATACATCCATGTTGCCCGCACCCCAGGAACTGGTTGATCCAGACAGCCTGTATCCTGTTGCTTCGGGTGTGACAAATCCCATGTCAAAACTTGAACCACCCAGCGTTTTTACCCAGTCCTGAGCAAAATCAGTGCTGAAGTGCCCGTACAAGGTATCGAGATTTGGCACGCTTCCGCCGGAAAGGTCGAATGCCATTGTTTGCCCGCTGAGCAGGTAAGAGTTGTCGGGATTTTTAGAGAGGTCGGCTGTATCCATTTCCTGATACTCGAAACTTTTGCTGGAGATGATGGTTCCTGTCGATGATATTTTTATCGCATTAGGGTGATTCTCTGCACCCACCGGGAATCCACTGAAGTAGATAGTAGTTGTCAGGCTGCCTGTTAAGGTAAAGGAACCGTCGGCATTTTGGCTGATATCGCTAATGCTCAAGCTCTGATCCGAGCCGGCTGCATATTTTTTGCCCCAGACATAGCTCAGATTTGCGCTCAGTTTTATGACAAAAATTGTGGAATTTTGATCCGTTGCACTGGTTTTGTTAACGCCATAGACCAGATAATTTCCGCCGGATATAGGTTTAATGTTTATTGCGGAATTAATCCCGGTGCCGCCATATTGTTTAAACGATCCGGCAACTGGAGCGCCAAGATTATTGAGCAGGCCCAGCAGGATTTTTTGATTATTGGCGTTGGGCCCTGCATTAGCCAATAATATGAACTTATCGCCTTTGGGAATGAATGCCGCAATCGAATCACGATAATTATTATGATATACCTTGCTCCAGACAGGAGCGCCGGTAGTGGGATTGATTTTAGCCACTATCATATCGGTCCCTTTGCTGTCCAGACTGAACGACGTGGTCGTACCTGTGCCCCATAAGATCCCTTGACTATCCTGGGTAATAAAGAGCTGGTCGTCGGCTTTTCCATTGTAGGTTTTCCTGAATACGGGCGATAGCGCTCCTGTTGTACGGTTGACGTTATAGACGGCCCAAACGGGGTTGTTGAGGCCGCTGGCGCTAAGTTTTGTAATGCCAGATAACAGCACACGTCCGTCACTCAGTTCACTTAGGGAGAAAAAATCATAAGCGCCGGAAGTAATTTTTTTTGTCCACAATGGCTTGCCATTTAGATTTAGCAACGAGAATAACGCTACAGATTTGGAACCACTTGCCTTAGGCGTGCTGACCGCTGACAGATAATAGCCTCCTTTCGGCGAAGGCGTGACTGAGCCAAATTCGTTGTTTATGGTGCCGAAACTTTTTATCCACTCAGCCTGGGCTGCACCACAGGCAAGTAAGGAAAAAGCCAGCGCCAATGTAGAACTGCGTTTTACTTTTTTCATGAGATTCTCTTTTTTTTATGGATTGTTTTGTCGCTTAAGCCTGGATACTGAGTTTTTTTAAAGAATTCGTCTTTCGACGAAAAAAATAACAGCAAAAACCGTAGCCAACCCTAATTATAAGCCGCTTCATTATTGGATTGAAACCGAATGCGCGACGCCAAGGGTAACAAAGATCATTTGGTGCCGTTGCCATTAGCGACGTTAACCGGTCTGCGCCGTTTCTGGCAGTTGCATCGCAATCCGGTGTTGCTGTTTCCCCATCGCCACGGCGGGCTTAAGTCGGTGCATTTGTCTACCACACCCTTGGATCGCGGCGGGGTGCAAGCGCCGCTGCTTGTC
>CAYVFT010000167.1:0-1470 GCA_964450225.1 uncultured Crenothrix sp.
ATCTGACAAGCTTGTCAATCCCGCCAAAAAACGTTTCCTAATGCATTCTACCTGCCATGACCAATCGGCAACTTTATCTGGCAGCTTACGATATTTCCTGTAACCGGCGTTTGCGCAAGGCGCTTTATGTGTTGCGCGGTTTTGCGTCTGGCGGGCAAAAGTCGGTGTTTGAATGTTTCCTGACACCTGCCGAAAAAGCGCAATTGCTGGAAGAGATCAGCCTGGTCATTAACCCTGTTGAAGATCGTTTTATTTTGTTGAGGCTGGCGGGCGCCAAACATATCCGTACGCTCGGCAAAGCGGTACTTCCCCAGGATGGTTCGTTTTTTTATGTGGGGTAATGGATGAGCAGTTTGTATCTGGATCGGAAAAATCTGGCAGTTAAGCTGGATGGGCAGGCGCTGGCGCTGTATGAAGATGGCGTTAAGAAAGGCACGGTGCCGCTGCATTTGCTGGATCGGGTAGTATTGCGTGGTAATGTGCAATTGGAAAGCCGGCTGATGGGAGCATTGTCGGAACGCAATATCGGTTTGCTGGTGTTGTCGGGACGGAATACCGAAGCAACTGCGATGCTGGCGGCTCGTTCGCATGGTGATGCAATGCGGCGGCTGGGACAGTATCAGACCAGTCTCGATGAAAGCCTGCGCATACCATTGGCGCGCTGGCTGGTGCTGGTTAAAGTGCGTGATCAGCAACGTTTGTTGCGCGATGCATTGGCGGCACGGGCTGATCTGCGGCAGCCATTAACGTCAGCCTTGCAGACCTTGACCGGGATTATCGGTCAGTTGCGGGAGGATGCTGTTGAGATACCGTTGGCCAGTTTGCGCGGTTTTGAAGGGGCGGCTGCTGCGGCATATTTTAGTGGTTATACGCATTTGTTTGCCGAATCTTTGAATTTTAACGGGCGAAAAAAACGGCCGCCGCCGGATCCGGTCAATGTCTGTTTGTCGTTAGGTTACACCCTGTTGCATTATGATGCGGTGCGTGCCTGCCATACTGTGGGTTTGGATTCGATGCTGGGTTTTTACCATGATTTAAGCTTTGGCCGGGAGTCGCTGGCTTGCGATTTGATGGAGCCATTGCGGCCGCTGATGGATCGCTGGGTGTGGCAGTTGTTCCGGGAACGGCAGTTAAGAATCGAGCATTTCAGCGCTGACAACGGCCGCTGTCAGATGAATAAAGCCGGGCGCCAGTGTTTTTATGCGTTTTACGAATCTCGCGCTAGTTCCGCGAGACGCTTACTGCGTCGTTACGGCTATGCCCTGGCCAAGCGTTGTCTGGCGGTGGGTGGGAGCGACAATGTGGGAGCGAGAATGTGGGAGCCACGCCTATGTCGCGACTAAAAATTAACGATGTTTTTTTGATCTAGTCGCGACGTAGGCGTCGCTCCCACATACATTGCTTCCAGATATGTCCAGAAAGATAAGGAGGATTGATGCAGCCTTTATATATTGATGGTTCGCCGGGGTG
>CAYVFT010000167.1:1570-4922 GCA_964450225.1 uncultured Crenothrix sp.
CAGAAAGATAAGGAGGATTGATGCAGCCTTTATATATTGATGGTTCGCCGGGGTGCCGGGTGGTGTTGGATGAACCGGCATTGCGAGTGGTAGTGCCGGATAAGGCGGATCAGCTGTTTCCGTTGTCGCGGATTTTCCGAGTGGTATGCAAGGGTGTGGTTGAATGGTCGATGTCGGCGATGTTGGCTTGTGCTGATGCTGGTATCAATCTGCTGTTTTTGGAGAAAACCGGCGAGGTGCGGGCGCGGTGGCTTGGTCGTGGCGGTGAAAGACAGTCACTGACTCAACGCCTGGTGGATTTGCTGGCGCGCGCCGATGGCCTGGAACGTTATGAAAACTGGTATTTATCGATGGAAAAGCTGGCGGCACGCAGTTTTGCCAGGCGCATGGGGTTGGTGGATTGGCGGGAAGTGTCGATTAATGAGTTACGTCAACGCTTGGCGTTGCATTTATCTGACGATGGAGTGTTCTGTGCTAATGTGTTAAAAGGCTTTTTGCACAGTGAATTGTTAAGCTTGCTGCCGGACTGCGGGTTTTACAGCGATGATGAAGCATTATTAACCAGTAATCTGGATTTGGCTTCAGATTTAAGCAAGGTGTTACTGTGGGATTTTTATCCAGCCTTGTTGGCAGCCGATGAGTCCGATACCAAGACGGCTCTTGCCGCGATGGCGATGCTATATCAGCAACGTTCAGACCGGTTTTATTTGTTATTTAAAAGTACAATCAACAAGTTGCATCAGTTTTTGCTGGCCGTCAGCTAATGGCGGACAGTCAGAACGGCTTGTATCTTATTGCTTATGATATTGCCAATCCCAAGCGTTTGTCGCTGGTACATAGAACCCTGAAAAAACAGGGCTTGCCGGTGCAGTATTCGGTGTTTACCGTGGTTATGAAGCGTAAGGCTCTGTTAAGGTTGCTGGAATCGCTAAATGCGCTGATTAAAACAGCCGAGGATGATATTCGTTGTTATCGTTTGCCTGAACACACCGACATCAAAGCTTTGGGACGGCAGTTTTTTCCAGAGGATGTGCTGTTGTTTACCGGTGGTGTTAACAGATTGTTGAATGTAACTAACTGATTAAAAAGGGGGGAAGTGAAGATATTTTTGTGCTACGATTCATGCCAGCTTTTTAGGGGTGTTTTGGATTTTCAGGATGCCTCTATAAATTCTTTATTTATCAATCGATTAATAGATTTTTTAACCCCTAAATTTTAGTAACATTAAAAGGTGTGCAATTGAAAACACAAGTTCTGGTGCTGGGCGGTGGCCCCGGCGGTTATACAGCGGCGTTTCGTGCGGCTGATTTAGGTATGCAGGTGACTCTGGTCGAACGTTATCCGGTGTTGGGGGGCGTTTGTTTGAATGTCGGTTGTATTCCTTCAAAAACCCTGCTGCATGTGGCTAATGTGCTCAATGAAGCCAGGGAATTAAGTCCTGCAGGCATTAATTTCGTTGAACCCGAGGTTAACCTGGAACAATTGCGCGACTGGAAAAACAAGATCAGTTCGCAGCTCAATGCCGGCTTGGCAGCATTGGCAAAGCAGCGCAATGTGACGGTTGTTAATGGCACCGGGCGTTTTGTGGGAAGCAACCAAGTGCAGGTTGACTCACAGCTCATAGAGTTTGAACAGGCCATTATCGCAGTCGGGTCCCAGCCGGTAAAAATTCCGTCATTTCCCAATGATGACCCGAGGTTAATGGATTCAACCGACGCCCTTAATCTTGAAAATATTCCCAAAAAACTGTTGATCGTCGGTGGCGGTATTATTGGCCTGGAAATGGCAACCGTTTATAACGCGCTGGGCAGTAAAATTACCATTGTGGAAATGCAGGAGCAAATCATCCCAGGTTGCGATAAGGATTTGGTCAGGCCGCTCATGACAAAAATCAAAAAGGATTATGACAATATCTTCCTGGAAACCAGTGTAAAAAGTATTGAATCCTTAACAGAAGGCTTGAAAGTCACTTTCGAGGGTAAAACTGCACCGGAAGCGGATGTATTCGAGAAAGTGCTGGTCGCTGTAGGCCGCAGACCCAATGGCAATTTAATCGATGCCGATAAAGCCGGTGTTAATGTTGATGAACGAGGTTTTATCAGTGTCGATAAACAACAGCGCACGAATGTGAAGCATATTTTTGCAATTGGCGATGTCGTTGGTAACCCGATGCTGGCGCATAAAGCCACGCATGAAGGTAAAATTGCCGCCGAGGTAATCGCGGGTATGGCAAGCGAGTGGCAGGCATTGACGATTCCTTCTGTCGCTTATACCGATCCTGAAATAGCCTGGATGGGTTTATCCGAAAATGATGCCAAGGCTCAAGGCATAGATTATGAAAAGGCCGCATTTCCCTGGGCGGCGAGTGGCCGTTCCTTAAGCATAGGGCGCAAGGAAGGCGTGACTAAATTGCTGTGCGAAAAGGAGACCGGGCGTATTCTTGGTGCAGGTATTGCGGGAACCAATGCCGGTGAATTGATTGCTGAAGCCGTGCTGGCACTGGAGATGGGCGCCAATGTTGAAGACCTGGCATTAACGGTTCATGCGCATCCCACTTTGGCTGAAACCTTAGGGCTTACAGCAGAAATGATTGAAGGCACGATTACTGATCTTTTTATTAAAAAACGATGAAAAAACCTTTAGACAAAAGCTTAGTTACCAACCTTGCTGCCGTTGCCATTATTGTCATCGGCTATATCAGCCCCGTACTTCAGGATTTTATTAAATCCATTGGTTTTTTTGCCCTGTCCGGGGCAATCACCAACTGGCTGGCTATTCACATGCTGTTTGAGAAAGTGCCTTATTTGTACGGTTCCGGTGTTATACCTGATCGCTTTGAGGAATTTAAGTTTTCAATCAAGCAACTGATGATGGAGCAGTTTTTTACCGCAAAAAACATTGAGCAGTTTATCGAAACAGAGGAAGAGCAGGGCAGCAAGATGTTGAATCTGGAACCTTTCCTGAATGCAGTCGATTACGACAAGATTTATGAAAGTCTGGTTTCGTCGATTATGGGTTCTTCTTTTGGCGGCATGCTGGTAATGATGGGCGGCGAAGAAGCCTTGGCGCCTTTAAAAGAACCGTTTACCGAAAAAATGAAAATCACCCTGGTCGACATGATTGAGTCCGACCGTTTCAAAGCTGCGCTCAAACACGGTCTTGATGCGCATAAAATCGGCGTCGATATCATCGACAAAATCGAAACTGTCATTGACAGGCGTTTGAATGAACTGACGCCGCAACTGGTCAAGGAAATGGTTCAGGCTATTATTCGTGAGCATTTGGGCTGGCTGGTGGTTTGGGGTGGAATCTTTGGCGGCTTGATGGGCGCATTGTTCGTTTTTGCGTAATG
>CAYVFT010000168.1:0-4914 GCA_964450225.1 uncultured Crenothrix sp.
CTATTCGACCGTTACAACCGCTGGCAAATATTGGCGGACTCCTTGCGGTTTTGCCAGGAACACAAGGGATTGGAGTTTAACAGTTACGTCTTCCTGTTGAACCATCTTCATCTTATTGCCACCTCACCGGATGTGGCAGGGTTTATCCGGGATTTCAAACCCTTTACCTCCAAGTCCGCCGCCTGCGACGGCATCATCGCTTTACTTACCGATAACTCAATCAACGTGAACACTACTGGAATAACTTCACAATGGATAGCTGCCGATATTGGAGCGTCGCGTGCTACGGGTAAATTTGTAATTCCGCTTCTGATCGGGAAAAACCTCACAATCCCAGCTCTAATCAACGACCTCTTCGCGCTCCGGGAGAACACGCTCGATTCTACGACTGTTGAGAAGGTTGCGGACGCGATTGACAATCGCTATCCGTGAGCACGTCAAGTCACGCACCATTGTTTCGCATCTCTCCATTCCACCTGGATTTGAGCACCTTGCGTCGGGCGTCCAACGCTACCGCGAGGACTTCTCCTATGACCAATCGGTCTTCGTAATGATGAAGTTCACAGACCCTAACTCCTCTACAGCTGAGGATTCCGAACTACTAGATGACATCTGGCTGACCATTGATAATTCGCTGAGCGAAAAGTTGGATTGATTACTTAATATTTTAACTTGGAAGCGTGTCAAGGTTCTGTCACAAATATTCATAAAGTGCAAAGCCGCACTAGTATGCGGACAAAATTATCCTGCCAACGCCATAAACTGCTTATAAGCGGGTATTTTCGCTATGTTAAATTTTGTTAAAGCGAATACAAAAACGCACGCAATTGCTCAAGTTTTTCATCGGATAAATCATTCAGCGCTCCAATTGTGCCTAATCTTTTTATCGCGGGTCCATCGTGAAGGTAGGTAGCCTCGATGGCATCACACGCTCTACCATCGTGTAACAAAAAATCACATCCAGAAGTGAAATGGTCAATTGTTTCTTTTTTTCCCACGGGTAATGCGGGGATGGGTTTTGTGGTATTGTGATTGGAGTCTGTCACAAATTGATTGAATCTCAGCCCTTTTAAGGCAGGCGTTCTTATGTGTTGTACATAGATTTTGTACTTTTCTTTGACCGTACCATTGTCATTACGAATTTTCACATTCTCTGGCGCCATGGCTACTTGTGACAAATACCCCATGTCGTGCATCAGCAAATCAGTGCCCAGATAAGAAATGAAAGGATAATCGGGTTTTTTTACATGCATCTGTAATCTTTGTAGATGATCTCTGTCTTCATTGGGTAACATGTTGTCGTTATGATCAAACGCAATTTTTTTAATAACATGGCAGATATTGCATTGCAAGTCATTGAAGATCTCTTCGCCCCGTTGAACCTTTTTACTGGATACCTGGTATTCAGATCGATCTGGAATGCCTATCCAGCGTTGGTAGGTTGCCATGTCGTTGATTTCCTGCTCCGTGATATCGGAATTTGCTTGGCTTTTTTGGCAAGTTGCATCAGCGGGACCACAGATCGTTTGATTGTATCGCACTAGCTTTTTGTAGTCGGTTTCGCCGGCATTCACCTCGTTGTAACCTTCCTTGGAGGTTATGTTCATTTCTACATTAGCCGCATTGGCTATTTGGTCCTCCAGGGAAGCACGGTCACCAATCCAACCAAATCTGCCGATGTAGCAATCCTGATTATCACTACCAAGTTTACCTGAGAGACAGCTGCGATAATTCTCTTTACTATTATCTCGTGTACCTGGTGCCAAGCTATAACATCCTGAGAAATGGGTATTACCTGTGGCGCGGGTCTGCAGTCGCTGCGTCTTGATAATCGTCTCATCTGGGATCATTTCAATCAGCGGCGTGTTACCCAGGCGGCGCCCCAATAGATGCATAAAACCAATTTTACGCTTGTCAATGGCTTTTGAAATGGCTGCACCAGAAACATCTCTACAATTGCTAGGCCAAATATCACTGTCGGCATTCTTAGGTTTGGCCGCTAATTTTCGACATACCGAACCTGTATCTATTTGGTTAATTTTGACTCTTCTTGGTTGGTAGGGCGAGTTCTTGCCGCGTATGGTTTTATCCACAATTTCATAGCCATCATTGTCACTGATTGCCAAATATTCCATCTGGTAAGTTGGCAATTTGTCTTTCTGGTTAACATGAAGACTAGCGCCGTAAAAATTCATGATCTTATTTTTATAAAAGTCATCGGATGATAACAAAGCGGGCTTGGGTATGGTGTTATTATTATCATCGCAAGATTCAAGACGATCGGAGGTATCATTCAGATCGAACAACACCATTTTCATGGACGGCAACTCGTTGTTTGAGTAAGTATAGTCACGTTGGATTTTGAAATTGGGGATCATGCCATTATCTTGATGAATTTGCGGCAATTGACCATTTGGCATCAGCGGCACGCCACTCCCATTCCGGATATGACATGAGTCGCATGTATTGCCGTGAAATGGAGCTGTTGAATTCTTTACTTGAAAGCCGGCTGGAAAGTCGACATGGTTTAAAATTTGTTCGAACTTAGTGTTTTTGATATAGCTTTGGCCATGCTCTGCTGACTCATACATGATGTTGGAGCGGTATTCGTTGTGCCACAATGTTCTACCACGTATGCCGCGTATAAAGTGATCCGGCGTTTGATTCATGTGGTTGCTCATAAAAAGTGCGTGCCAGAAAGTGTCAGTATAGCTCTTGCTGTAAAGGGTGAGATCGGCTGGGTTAACCAATGGCAAGTATTGCGTATAAATACTGCCATTGTACATTTTGTCATGAATTGACATGCCGTCATCCAGTAATTTAAATGAAACAGGTATATGTTGTTCCGGCACGCCAGCATACATGAACATAGTTCTGCCATATTGGTTGGCAGCTGAGCCGGGCAACGCTTTACTTATTTCTTCGACAGCGCTATCGTTTAGGTTTCCTCCCCAGAGTTCTTTCCACAGTTCGTGAAAACCGCTTGTGTGGATTTCAAAATTAAGCACACAGTCTTCTAAATGTTGAATGTCCTCGGTTTTTCCCTGCCTTGCACCCAAGAAATTCATTTTGGTGCATTTTTTTGGTAACACATAATGTGACCCTTTAAAGAGTGATGCTGCTGGCGTGCCGCCACCATTTTCGCTGTACCTTTTCAGTTCGTAGAAACCGATAAAGGGGTTGCTGTTAATGTCTTTGGTAAGATCGATGGTTGACTCATTCCAAGGATATCGGCCATCATCAAGAAATAGACTTATTGAAAAATTAAATTGTTTAGCAAGGCTATCGGTTTTTTCTATGACTTCTTTTTTGCACGTATCTATTGGATCTGAGCCACAGTCAGAGATTTGAGGTTTAGTCGCACCTTCTATCCAATCGACTTTGCCAAGATACATGAGACAAGAATCAATTCTGCTTTTGCAGAACCTTGTGTAGCCTTTTTCAGTGCCTGAAGGGACAAACAATGCCGGTGCATCCTTTAACCAGGACTCATTAATTGACGTATCTGCAGGAGCTTGCAGTTGAGTGGTGAAATAATCCTCGTAGCAGACCGAATCGGCAATATTGTCCTTAAAGACTGCGCAGTAATGGCCGGTGTACCAGGGCAGCCATGGCGCAAAAATGGTAGCTTCGGTTATTGCAAAGCCAAGACTTGGAACTTGGCGGTTATCTTGGTTCGGCCAAGAATTATTGCGGATCACATCCGCTTGATAACCCACGTTATTATCCGTGAGTGTGTGAAACCGTTGAACTTTGATTTTTACTTCTACACAATTATTGTCCTGACAATGCTTGTCAGTGGGTGCTTCATTTGGTTTGTAAAGCGTATCAGTGCGATGCATCGCCATGACGTTGACTACACCGTAGCGTAACATGCAGCGTGATTTTTCTATTTGACTATTGGCAGATTGGCATACGTTATTTGGTAATGCTTCAAATGGCATTACAAAAGGCGTGTCGATAAGATTGCTGTCTTTGGTGCTGAGCTTTTGGTGCCAGGGTAGGTCGGAATACCATTCGTCCACAAGTATTTCACCAGTTGCGTCTTTGCGAGAGTTAGGGGTGCCACCTTCACCACCCGGCAGGCACTTTGGAGTCAAATTATATGAGTCCTTGATGGGATTAGCGATAAGCGATCCGGCGCAATTGCCTGTGATCGTGCCATTTTCAGTGAGAAGGGCAGTTTTGACTATCCAACCCACTCTGCTTATGAGCAATTTACCTGAGCCATCATATTCGCAATTAGTTGGGGTATTGAAAACCATCTGTTTGCCATTACAGATTAAAGCGCCTCCTCCATCGTTCTCGCCATAAAAAAATTTGACAGTATGAGGAGAGGAACCATCACCCACAAAATCGGCGGCATCCACTGCTAGAAAATACAGTAATAAAATCGGTATCCATAGATGAGGCATTGCAAACTCCTCTAAAGCGTGGGGGAAAATATAGGAATTGAATCAGATTAGATATCTTTCGCTACACTTATTCTCCTTATATCATAGGAGTTGGTTAAACCCTAGAAAATCATTCCCTTGATCTCTCTCCAGATGAGTACTTCCACCTAATACAGATAAGAAGTAGTAAGTTTTGTTTGTTGCACAGGACCTGAGTAAAATAATTTTTACTTTACCCTTTCAAGAATACCGAAGATTACATTTTCCAAGATTTTTCAACGGATGAACGCGGCCACAAGTGCTTTATTAGGATGGCCAAAAGCGGATGTATAGTTCCAGATATTACCAGAAAAAATCTGAATTATTTCTTTACTATGCCAGTTAAAATCTGAACTATATCTATGCCTATGCCACGGAATAACTTCACGCTCTACGATTCAAATTTCCAGGAAGTATCCACTCCGAATCGCCACATTACTTATCCTACAGAAAAACTCTCCCCGCATCCGCAGGTTCCTTT
>CAYVFT010000169.1:0-4900 GCA_964450225.1 uncultured Crenothrix sp.
AAGAAGAATCAATGGCTGTAGCGAATTCTGAAAATTGTAACTTACTGATTTTAGATTAATGCGTGCATATCATCCGATATTAATGACTTTATATTCAAAAATAGAACATATGTGATGACTTCTGAATTCTTTGGGTAATTGGCTTTAATGTATCAGACAAACAGCAGCGCTTCGGTGACAGTAGCCAGTGCCATAAAAAGTTTTCGAAACAAAAATAGCAGTATATAGTTGATTAAGATATTGCCTTTTTAAAGGTTAACAAATGTATGGCAATGGACGAAAACGCCATAATTGTTCGAAGCAAGAACTCCAGAGCATCATCAGCAGGATCAGAAATCAGACCTTCAAGAATAATGCCCAAAATTATAATATATCGGATGCGTAATCGGCTAAACGTGAACGCTCACCTCTGAGTAAAGTAATATGTGCGCCATGAGGCCATGTTTTAAAATGATCAACAACATAAGTTAAGCCGGATGTTGTTGCGGTTAGATAGGGAGTATCAATTTGTGACAGATTGCCAATACAAATAATTTTTGTTCCTGGGCCGGCACGGGTTATCAATGTTTTCATTTGTTTTGAGGTCAGGTTTTGAGCTTCATCAATTATCAGAAACCGGTTAAGAAATGTCCTGCCACGCATAAAATTAAGGGATCTTATTTTAACCCGGTTCATGATTATGTTTTTGGCTGCACCCTGCTCCCACTCACTTTGCCCCAGGCGACTGCCTAGCAATTCAAGATTATCCATTAATGCACCCATCCAAGGTGCCATTTTTTCTTCTTCGGTGCCTGGAAGAAAGCCAATATCTTCACCTATGGACACGGTTTCTCGAGTCATGATGATTTCGTGGTAAATCTTTTTCTCCATCGTCATAACGAGGCCTGCGGCCAAAGCAAGCAGAGTCTTACCGGTTCCGGCCGTACCTAACAAGGTAACAAAATCAATATCTGGATCCAATAAAACATTAAGAGCGAAGTTCTGTTCCCTGTTTCTCGCAGTAATTCCCCAGATATTATTGTGTTTTGTACGATAATCTCTAGCTAGCTCCAAAACGGCAACCTGACCATCAATCGATTTGACGATGGCTTCAAAGTTTGAATCATCTTCCATATATAAATATTGATTGGGGTACCATTCCATTACCAGAGGGTCATCCAGCCTGTAAAAAGTTCTGCCTTTTTCTTGCCATGATTCCATTTTGGCGCCGTGTTTATTCCAGAAATCACTATCCAAGACTGAGGCGCCGCTATAGAGAAGATCAATATCTTCAAGAGTCTGATCATTATGATAATCTTCAGCAGTCAACTCTAAAGTTGCTGCCTTGATACGCATATTGATATCTTTGGATACCAGAATAATCGTGGTGTTTGGGAGTTCTTTGGTGAGCGATAGAACAATTCTGAGTATAGAATTATCAACAATGTTTCCGGGCATACTTTCTGGCAAAAGCGCTGTCATGTCGCTCGTCTGAAAGTATAAATGCCCCATACCTTTACTTGCGTCAACTTTCGGTCCGTGCCTTATGCGAGACAAAGGCAAGCCGTCGTTGAGATTTTGTTGGTTGGCGTCAAGGATTAATTCATCCAGAAAACGGCTGACTTGTCTTACATTGCGGGCAACTTCCGTTAAGCCTTTTTTCGCGTGATCCAGCTCTTCAAGGACGATCATGGGAATAAAAATATCATGCTCCTGAAAACGAAAAATGGCCGCGGGATCATGCATGAGGACATTGGTATCTAACACAAACAGCTTTTTATCAGGCGGTGTTTGAATATTCATGATGGGTTGTTTTCAAGTTCAGTGACGGTTTGGCAAATTCTGGATTATTCGAAGCGGCGTTCTGGCAAAAGTTAAAGTCTAATTATCTGGAGATAAGACTATTATTAGCTGCTTCAGTTAAAGCAGCCAGAACATCTTCAGAATGGTTTTTGACTTTTACTTTACGCCATTCATTAAGCAACAGACCTTGGGGATCAATCAGAAATGTGCTGCGTTCGATGCCTCGAACTTGTTTGCCATACATGTTTTTCATTTTTATAACATCAAATAATTGACACAATTTTTCGTTTTCGTCTGAAAGCAAATCAAAAGGAAATTCCTGTTTGCATTTAAAGCCTTCGTGGATGCGGACGGAATCGCGGGATACGCCTAAGATAACGGCATTCAATGCAGTAAATTTTTCCATATTGTCGCGAAAGCTCAGACCCTCCTGGGTACAACCGGGCGTATTGTCTTTTGGGTAAAAATAAATAACGACATAGCGACCACGATAATCTGTCAGTTTGATAGTTTTGTTACCGGTAGATAGTGCTTCAAAATCAGGAATAGCGCTGCCGATGCTTATCTGGTTCATGTGAATCCTATCGTTTTATGGGTTCAAGAATTGCGTCTATATTTAATTGATCGCAAAAATCCAAAAACTCTTCTCGTAATGATAAGAGATGGATCTGCGGTGGGATTAAAATGACAAATTTGGTTGAAAATACTGAAGATTGAATGTAGGGAGCTTGATATGAACTCCCGTTTAATTCTTCAATTTCTATATCACGGTCAAATAGAAAGGAGGTAATAGATTCTACGACGTTATCTTTATCTATAGAGATAGTCTCCAATGAATAAGGCATACAATCTTTACCTTTATCTTTGTCCTTTTGATCGGGTCTAAAAGTATGGATTTTAATTTCCAGACGCTTCTGGATGTTATCCAGGGTATTTTCAAATTTGGCAATTTGATTCCAGTTACCCTGAATTAGTAAGTATGCGGCGACAGATTGGCCAAGATGAGATGTTCTTATTTCTAAAATATTACACTTGCAATCACGCACAACGGGCAATATTTCTCGAACAAAATTGATTTGATTGTTACCTAAAACAGTAATAGCTAGTTGCATTGTATTATTAGAAATTTTTTTGGGAGTTTAGCATCAAACCGTTAAAACTTATAAAAATTAAGTTTTATTGGTATTAAAATAAAGAGATATTTTTTGTTCTGAACAAAAACCATTAATTAAGTTATACGCTTATTTTTTCTTAACTATTTATTAAATATGACAAAAAAACAGAAGCTTAGACGGAATAGATACGCAACTGACTTCGATAGCAGTGGCGATAGTTTTATTTTGGCTGATTTAGATTTAATGCTGGACGAAGCAGAACCGGATCCAGTTCCTTTGAATCCGTTTCTGAATGATGACGTCATCAATAGATTGCTTATTACCACTAACTATAAAGAGGATGATGAACTGGGCTTTGCAGTTGGTGACTCGGATTCCGCCATAATTGAAGATATAAATCTGTCTGATCAGCTTTCGGATTTTGATGAATTTGTCGAATCCATTGCAAAGAAAGAACAAATTCAAAAAACTACAACAGAAGGAACTCGGTTTACTGATTTTCATGATCTGGCTGATTTTGAGGAAATACCAACAACTGAAGACGCTATCGACAGATTGCTAGTTAATACCGGTTTTGAAGCCAATATTAAACTGGAGCGAGTCGATGGAATGCCGAATACATTGGGATTTGATGATTTAAGTCAGGCTGATGGAATTTCGGTTCCACATAAATGTATCTTTGAGCCTGTTGAACTTACCGTACATAATCAACAAATTGAAACCGAAGAAATCTCAGCCATGGATATTCATCTTGTGATTGATCCTGATGAAATACCGGATGAAAAAGAATCCATTGATAGATTCATTGTCAACTCAGTATTTGACGAAAATGATGAATTTAAAGAAGAAGATAGGATGCAGGGGCCTCTCGTGACTGATAATGCAAACTTAGCTGATGATTTTCCAAATTTTGATCACTTTGTCATTGAGTCTATTAGAGAAGTAGTGCAAAATCAGCAAGTTGAAATTGCACAGTTCTCAGTTTTAGAACCGCAATTTATGACTGGTTCCGATAACATATCAACTGAAGGTAAAGCCATCGATAGCTTGTTTGTTGATGCCGGTTTTGAAGCCAGTAAAGATCTGAATGAAGATGTTGGAACTCGAAATACTCGGCTGATAGATGATATAAGCCCGGACAATAAGCCTGGAGTAAATTTTGTGAAGCAGGACGCTATGACTACTGATGCGGGTATTTTTGATTCAGAGAGAAATAAGTTAATGCTTGATAAAGATAAAGCCGATGTTTTTTTGGCAAAAGAAGATATTTCTGAATCAACAAATCAGCAACAGGCTATTAGCGAGAAAGATTATCCGAAAGAGGATTTAGAGCTTATAAATAATAAAGCAGGAATAGTTAAGATGAAGTCTGTTAGATCCGAAGTGGAATATATTAAAAAACAGATACAAAACACTGAAAATAAGGTTAAAAAAGTCTCCACTATCACTTATATCTCGTTTGCTATTGGCATTGCTGCTTTTTTAACTTCAGTGGCCATGGGCATATTACTCTCAAGCATGCAAACTAAAGTGTCAAAATTAACTGCACTGGTTTCGATTCTTGAAGAAGATATGAGTAGTATTACTGAAAAAAATTCTGATTTGGAAATTAACAATAGCAACTCATCTTTTAAAAGATTAAAACAAAAGGCTAATGGCTTCTCAAAGCAATCTGAAAATCAAGCACTGACTTCCTCAGACATTTCAGAGATGGAGATTACAACCGATTTAACAAAACAGTCAACAGTCAACAAGCCCGTTGATAATCTGCAGGCCAAATCTTCTGTTTCAGGGAAGGAAAAACCGTTAGCGACTGTTAAAAAGATATCACCAGAAACCAAGGAAAATAAAACGAAGAAAGCAGCAGACTGGTCAGTCAACCTGACAGCATACGAAGAGCTTAGTTACGCTAAAAGTAAAGCGGCAAAATATTTACAAAGAGGCATTCCTGTTAAGGTGATTGCGGTCGATATGAATAATACGACATGGTATCGACTCAAGGT
>CAYVFT010000170.1:0-4846 GCA_964450225.1 uncultured Crenothrix sp.
TGCCCATACATACAAAGAGAACTTTAATTTTTTCCATATCCATTACCCGCTAGAAAAATGACAAAATCTATTAATGCTATTGTAACGCTAGAACATTTAAATAGGCAGACTTGAGCTAATCAATTTATTCATGCTCTCAAACGGTTCATATTCAATACCTGGGGGGCCTCCGGATTAAAAGTGTTAATCACTGCTAGGGCAATCTCTTCGCCTAAAAAATGAGGTAAGCATTCATGAAAAAAGTAGTCATTTATGATTATGGTAAAGACAGCAGTCCCTGGACTGACAAGACGCTTGTTTTCGCTAAGGTTGCAAACAGGCATGGCTATACTGTTGAAAGTCCCGATTATAGTGGGCTTCTTAATCCAGATGACCGCGTCAAGCAACTATTGGCTTTGGACTTATCGGATTATGATGAAATCGTATTGATTGGTTCCAGCATGGGTGCTTATGTTGCAACCGTTGCAGCTGAAACCCTTAAACCCAGCGGCCTTTTTCTGCTGGCTCCCGCCTTTTATTTGTCCGGTTATTCGCGAACTGATTTCAACCCACCGGCTAATCATACTTTAGTTATTCACGGTTGGCAGGATGCAATTGTACCTCCCGAACATTCCTGGAGATTCTGTAAAAAATACCATATCTGCCTAAAATTACTAAATTCCGACCATCGGTTAATCAGCGAATTACCTGTATTGGCTGAAGAGTTTGATCGGTTTTTGGCGAGTTTATTAAAATCATAGACTAAAAGACCACACAGAATTGCGCAGAAAAAAATCAGGGGCTTAAGGATGCTCCCCTTGTTGACTTGACTTATTCTCTTACTGGTTTCTTATCCAGCTTTCTTTGCAAGGTGCGCCTGTGCATGTTCAATGCTCTAGCGGCTGCGGAAATATTACCATCATGTTGCATCAGTACTTTCTGCAGATGCTCCCATTCCAACCGCTTTACCGATAACGGATTCTCACTAATCGAGACAGATGAGTCGCCTTCATTTTTATTCAGGGCGCTAACAATTTCATCCGCATTAGCAGGCTTGGTTAAATAATGCGTGGCCCCAAGCTTTATAGCCTCAACCGCTGTGGCAATACTGGCAAATCCGGTCAGCATGACAATTTGAGTATTGCCGTCTAGAAAAATCAGTTTTTTTACCAGTTCCAGGCCAGATTCATAACCGATACGCAAATCAATCACGGCATATTCCGGGAGATTTTGCTCTGCAAGTGTGATCCCCTCTTTTACATTGGTGGCGACCAGCACTTCATAACTTCTCTTTTCCAGCGCGGACTTCAATACAGTGCAAAAAGTTTCATCGTCATCCACTAGCAATAAGCGCGGTTTATCCATTTCCTGGGTTGTCATTATGAGTCTCTGTATTTAAAAGGGGTAGAGTGATTTCCACGCAGGCACCACCTGAATCACAATTGTAATGATTAATTTTACCGCCTAAGCGATTGATCGTGGAATAGGTTAAAAATAATCCTACACCCAGTCCACGTTTTTTGCTGACTACAGGTTGTTTCCCGGCAAATTCGACTAACTCTGCAGGAAAGCCCGGACCAAAGTCCCGAATCTTGATAGTTACAAAATTTAAATCCCAGGTGGCGTGGAATTCTATACCCAGCTCAGCAGGGGACGCTTCGGCTGCATTATTTAAAATGTTAATAATTGAATGTGTCAACGTGCGTTCGGCAATAATTTTAGCTTCTGTAACAACATTCGGATCGATAAAAAAGTTTAGTTTGGCCCCCGGGTTGTGTGCGCGCCATTGTTTGATTACATCATCAATATAATCAGTCAAAAATATCACACCGCCTGATTCTGCGCGCATTTCACCCGCGGACGCCGACATCACCGATAGTGCCCCCTTGCAACGGTTAATTTGTTGCTGCATGATCAACATTTTTTCGTACAGATCGGGGTAGCGGTGACTCGGATACTCCTGTTCCAGTTCATGAGCCACTATCGCAATAGTGCCTAATGGCGTCCCCATGTCGTGAGCCGCACTGGCCGCTAAGGTACCCAATGCTATAACTCGCTCATCCCTTAACGCATTTTCTCTGGCTTCGGCCAGACTTCGCTCCTGATCTCTGAGTGTTCTGGCCAGTTCAACAACAAAATATGCGACTAAACCGGCGCTAAATACAAAACCAAACCACATTCCAAACATGTGCAAACTGAAATAGCTTTTATCATTCATGATATGAGCATGCTGTAGCATTTTATAATTCTCAACATCTGTATGTAGCAGCGGCGTCGGATCTGGCATATGTGGCTCTATGGATGGTAATGGAACATTGAAAGCGATTAACATCGTATAAAGGGATGTCGTTAATATCACCATATACCATGCATAAGCCTGGGGCAACATGATAGCGGTAATAATAAGCGGCAACAGGAACACCCAGGTGATTGGATTTGAAGCACCTCCAGTCAAATATAACAATGCTGCTATAGTAAAAACATCAATTGATATCTGCGAGAAAATTTCCAGCTCAGTAACCGGATCATCAGTCTCTAGACGGATTGAAGTATAAACATTAAACGCGCCTGACGCTAATACCACTAACCAGAGCTGGTATTCCGGCAAGCTTATACCGAGACCATATACGGATAAAATAGTCAGTATTATCTCACCGAATATCATCAGGTTTCTGAGAATAAAAAGCCATCTAAGGTTTTGTCGAAGAGAAATTTGTGATTTTGGCGATATGTGTGTAAGCATTTTTACTTAGTTACAGTAGGAAGAATGTAAGAATGAAAAGAGGGTGCAAGGCGTAAAGATAAAAGGCACAAGATGAAAGTGGCAAGATTTTTTACCTTCGCCCAATACCTCAAAAATTAAGCTGCGACAATATGTCACATTTTTATTTGCCTTATCGGTTGCTATTATTAACCTAACTTTTTGGCTCTTGTAGAGCTTAATAGCTGAAAGTTGCGTTATATCACTCCTAATAGCCTTGAGGCGGTTTTTTTAATCGCCTTTTTTTTGCCTGTTGCTTGCAGACACTAATCGAATGTCACACCTAATCCACCCAACCCACAGTATCCCCTAGGTTCTTTGGCAAGATATTGCTGGTGATAATCCTCCGCATAATAAAATACACCAGCCGCTATAATCTCGGTGGTTATCTGATTAAATCCTGCTTGAGTGAGTAGATACTGATAATATTTTTTCGATTCAAAAGCCTCATCGAATTGCTCCTGAGTGTAAGTATAAATTCCCGATCGATATTGCGTGCCAATGTCGTTGCCTTGTTTCATGCCCTGAGTGGGATTATGTGACGTCCAGAACAGCCGGAGCAACTCACCGTAGGTCGTTAATGCCGGATCAAAAATGACTTTCACAACTTCGTTATGACCGGTTAAGCCAGTGCATACTTCATCATAGGTTGGATTGGGAGTATAACCGCCGCTATAACCGACAGCCGTACTGAAAACACCGGGATATTGCCAAAACTTTCGTTCAGCCCCCCAAAAACAGCCAAGGCCAAACAATGCCTGCTGAAGATTTTCCGGAAAAGGAGGAGCAATCGGGTTGCCCATTACGAAATGTTTATTTGTAATGACCATTTCCGTATCTCTGCCAGGTAATGCTTGAGAGGGGTCAGGCAAGGTAAGCTTTTTTGATGGAATAATCATGACTTATGATATTTTGGTTGGAAAACTAAGATAAAATTTTAAATTTAGCTTACTAGAATTTTTGAATTTAACAAAGATGATATTTTTAACGGGAGAGTCATGACAGAGCAAGATTTATTACGCCGTTTTTTATTTGAGGATTTAGGCGTCCGGGGTGAATGGATCAAATTAGCAACAAGCTGGCAAGCGGCAAAACAGCATCAAAAGGGTCCTCAAAATGCACAACTTCAATTGGGGCAGGCATTAGCGGCTGTTGTGTTGTTGTCGGCAACCATTAAATTTAACGGTTCAATGATACTTCAGGCACAAGGTGATGGTGACTTTAGAACACTGGTTGCACAGTCTACGCATGATCGAAAGATACGTGGCTTAATACGTAGTAATGATAACGTCCCTGTAGGTTCGTTAGAAAACATGTTTGGAAAAGGGCAACTGGTTTTAACCATAGAATCCGATAATGCCCAACCTTACCAAGGTGTCGTACCACTCGCTGGCGAAAATTTAGCAGCCGCCTTGCAAACTTATTTTGAACAATCAGAGCAACTTAAAACTCGCTTGTGGCTTTTTGCCAATGAAACTCATGTAGCTGGCTTATTAATACAGGAACTACCCACGCAAAACAGCTATAAGGCTGATTGGGAACGTATTGAGATACTGGCAGATACAGTCACTGAACAGGAATTGCTGGAATTGAACTGCGAACATATGTTGTATAAATTGTTTAATGAAGAAAAAGTCAGATTATTTAATGCAGAACCTGTTGAGTTTCAGTGCTCCTGCTCCCGGCCAAAAATCGAAAGAACTTTAAGAGCGATGGGTAGAGAAGAACTGGAAGATATATTACAAGAGCACGGAGCCATTCAAGTAAGCTGTGAATTCTGTAGTGAACAATACCTTTTTGACAGGATCGATGTAGAAACCCTGTTGATCCAAGAAAGCGTAGCTAATCAATCTAAAACTCAACATTAATTGGATAGTAAAATGAAACGGTTTTTTTTATTAATCCTGTCACTATGGAAGCAAAAACTAAAAATTTATTTCGTTGCCGCCTTGATAGGGGCAATTATTGGCGTTTTGCTGCTGGCACCGATCTACGACTACATTGATTCCCAAAAACAGGAAGATACGATTGCCTCAGCCTTCGATTTTATGTGGAGTCAGATTATAGAACTATTAAAAGGAAATATTCCCAAGAATAATTTTATTC
>CAYVFT010000171.1:0-4712 GCA_964450225.1 uncultured Crenothrix sp.
GAATGGGGTGAAATGACGGCATTATTTTTCTGCGTTTTGACACAGTCTGGGCCGTCAACTGTCAGTGATAATAAGGTTTTTTCAATGATTAGATGCTACAGACAAGTAGGCGGCTTAGGCAAACCAGCCAGTTTACAGACATATTTCAACGGGCCGTCAGGAAACAATTTATGCAAATACCGGCTGTTGCCTTTTTCCTCGCCTAATTCTTTGGCAATCGCTTTAGTAAATACACGTGCATTAGGCAAGTGCTTAAATTGCTTATAATAATGACGAATAAACAGGATAATTTCCCAGTGTGCGTCAGTCAGCGGAATATTATTTAACTCAGCGAGCCGTTTTGCGACCTCTTCATTCCAGTCAGCGGAATTGACTAAAAAACCCTGATCAGTTGTTTCCAGGCGGATATTTTTAACTGTTAGGACCATGATTGAATCACCGGATTTTTAACTGTCAACCCGACCAGCTCCGAATAATCAATTACTTCAATACCTTTAACCAATTCATCAGCATTGATGCCTCTAACCGCAATATCATCGACCAAAACATAAAGACTATTTTGCTCAAGAAGCTGTGTCAAAGTATCACTTAAATAGCCATTTTTCAGGATGCGCAAAACGGAATTTTCAAGGAACACCACATCATCTCCTGAATCAATGCGTTCCAGAATGGCTATATCAATAGGTGATTGTAAAATAAGGTGCAGCATGTTACTGACTATCCGTTAATTTAAGCCCGATAATCCCGGCGATTACTAACGTAATAGAAAACAACCGGTACCAATCCATTGATTCCTTGAATAAAATGATGCCCAGAATAGCTACACCAACCGCTCCCATACCCGTCCAAACAGCATATGCCGTACCTATTGGCAAGGTTTTGAGCGCCCACATTAACAAACCAAAGCTGCCGATACCTGAAACGGCAGTGACTATGCTGGGCCAAAGTTTGGTGAAGCCCTGGTTATATTTAAGACTTAAAGCAAAGATTATTTCTACGAACCCCGCAGAAAATAAAAGCAACCACGCCATGAATAAACCCCTCTCTTTGTGCATAAAAGCCGGATATTTTACAATAGACTGCTGAATAACCTCGCACTCAATCCAATCTACCTGTCTATGAACCCCACATCACTGTCCGAGCGACGCAATATACTGACCGTCACACAACTAAACCGCGAAACCAGTCAATTACTTGGCGAGCATTTCCTCAGCATTTTTGTCGAAGGCGAGGTATCCAATTTGAGCATGCCCTCTTCCGGCCATCTTTATTTTTCCCTGAAAGACGCCAATGCCCAGGTACGTTGCGCAATGTTCCGGACTCAGCAACGCAGACAGACATTTAAACCGGAAAACGGCAAACAGGTGGTAGTAAAAGCACAGGTTAGTCTGTACGAGCCCCGAGGTGATTTCCAGCTCATTGTCGAGTATATAGAAGAAGCAGGGGATGGTGCTTTACGGAGAGCGTTTGAAGCGTTAGTGCTAAAACTGTCAGAAGAAGGTCTGTTCGATACCTCAACCAAAAAGAGCCTCCCTGCTCTGCCCAAGTCAATCGGCGTCATCACTTCACCAACTGGCGCAGCTATCCGGGATATCCTCACGGTATTACGAAGACGTTTTACCGCTGTGCCGGTTATCATTTATCCGGTTGCGGTACAGGGAGATAATGCGAAATATGAAATCGCCAGGGCCATAGCGCTAGCCAATGAACAAAAGAAGTGCGACGTCATTATTTTAGGGCGAGGCGGCGGTTCACTGGAAGATCTCTGGGCTTTTAATGAAGAAATGGTTGCCCGTGCAATATATGCCAGCGCAATTCCGGTCATTTCAGCCGTAGGTCACGAAACAGACGTGACCATCGCAGATTTTGTTGCCGATTTACGTGCCGCAACACCCTCGGCTGCTGCTGAACATGCCACCCCTGATCAACAGGAGTGGTTGTCCCGGTTTATTCATTTGGAAGTGCGTTTGCAACAACAACTGCGACGTAAACTCAGCCAAAAACAGCAAACATTGGACTGGTTAAGCAAACGTCTGCAACAGCAACATCCCGGACAGAAACTGGCTAGAAATGCACAACGCATGGATGAATTGGAATCAAGACTCAATCAGGCAATGCAGACAAGATTACTCCACCATAAAAGTCTTGTTGAGACAACAACAGCTAAATTATGGCAACACAATCCTGCTGCAACCATAAATAACTATAAGCAAAAACATGTCCATTTGAACGAACTCCTGATTACCGTAATCCGCCACAAACTGGAACGGCTCAATCAGCGATTATTAAATTGTAGCCAGACATTGCATGCTGTCAGTCCGTTAGCAACACTAAACCGGGGCTATGCGCTGGTAATTCACCAGGCAACCGGGCAAATAATCCGGTCTACTGAACAGCTAAAACCAGGAGACATCGTTGAGACACGCCTGGCAAAAGGCCGCTTTAACAGTCAAGTTAAAGATATTGAGTAAAGTGACAAGGTAAAAAAGTAGGTGCAGGTAACTAAACTCCCCTGACAACACACCAAACGTTCGAAATAAGTCGACAGAGATGCGATAAATTGCGCCGCTACAAGCCGACACTGCCAATCATATCCAAAGCCAGTGCTTCAGCAACCTTAATACCATCCACGGCCGCTGAAAGAATACCGCCAGCATACCCGGCGCCCTCCCCTGCCGGATACAGCCCCCCGGTATTTATGCTTTGATAATGCGCGTTGCGCTTGATACGAATCGGCGATGATGTGCGTGTTTCAACCCCCGTCAACACGGCATCATCCATGGCAAAGCCCTTGATTTTTTTGTCGAAGGCCGGCAAGGCTTCGCGTATCGCTTCTATAGCGTAAGCAGGCAAAGCCGTGCTGAGATCACCTAAGTGTACGCCAGGAGTATACGAAGGAAGCACTGAACCAAACGCTGAAGAAGGACGATTTGCGAGAAAATCGCCCACCAGTTGCCCGGGTGCCTCATAGGTTTCTCCGCCCAATTTAAAGGCATGTGCTTCAAGTTGGCGCTGAAAATCGATTCCTGCCAACGGGTGACCAGGATAATCATCTGGAGTGATGCCAACAACGATGCCGCTGTTGGCGTTGCGCTCATTACGCGAATATTGGCTCATGCCATTGGTCACAACATGACCCGCTTCAGAGGTAGCTGCCACCACCGTACCGCCAGGGCACATACAGAAACTGTAGACAGATCGGCCATTGCGACAGTGATGCACCAGTTTGTAATCAGCTGCCCCCAGTAAAGGGTGACCCGCATTTTTACCAAAACGGCATTTGTCGATGAGTGACTGCGGATGCTCAATTCGAAATCCGATAGAAAAAGGTTTGGCTTCAATATAAACGCCGCGCTCATAGAGCATTTTGAAGGTATCCCGCGCACTATGTCCGACAGCCAGCACCACATGATTGCTACGAATAGTTTCACCGCCGGCAATTATTACACCGCGTACCTGACCATTATCAATATCAATTGCATCCACACGGCTTTGAAATCGAATCTCACCCCCTAATGATTCGATCGTGGCACGCATCTGTTCCACCATGGAAACCAGTTTAAACGTGCCGATATGGGGCTTGCTGACACGCATAATTTCGGCAGGCGCGCCCGCGTTTACGAATTCAGTGAGTACTTTGCGGCCATAATGATTGGGGTCCTTGATCTGGGTATAGAGTTTGCCATCGGAAAACGTGCCTGCGCCACCTTCACCAAACTGCACATTGGATTCCGGATTAAAAACACCTTTGCGCCAAAGACCGAAAGTATCCTTGGTGCGTTCCCGCACTTCCTTACCCCGTTCCAGAATAATCGGGTGAAAGCCCATCTGTGCCAGAATCAACCCGGCAAATAGCCCGCAAGGCCCTGTGCCGATAACCACAGGTCGCTCTGTCATATGTCCTGGCGCCCGGGTTACAAAATGATACGTGGTGTCGGGCGTTAAAGAGATATGCGGATCATTTTTCAGGCGCGATAAAATAGCGTGTTCATTTTTCGTTTCAACATCCAGCGTATAAACAAGACTGATCGCATCCCGCTTGCGGGCATCATGTCCTTGCCGGAATACAGTAAATGCAATGAGCTCCTCCGCACCGATGTCCAAGCGATTGAGTATGGCCGTTTTAATCGCGCTTTCAGCGTGATCCAGCGGGAGTTTAAGTTCGATGATTCTCAACATGTTTAATATTCCAAATAAAGCTCTTTAGTAAGGCTTAATACTTTTTCAGCTTTAGTGTAATGCCAGATCGGCCAATCATTAAAAGAGTCTTTTAACGCTCACTCTGCACTTATGGGCAGGATGAAAGCATTTATTTTACATCAGTTGGATGTTTCGTGTTTTCCGCACTAAATAGTTAAGCAAAAGTGTAATGGTCAACAAAAACCGGACACATTCTGTCGGGCCATTAATTGCCGCACTTTATAGCGTCCTGCCCGCCTTCTTCAATGCGTCTGAGAGAGAACGGGAGCCATAACTTTTTATTGGCCTCAAAAAGCTCACGCGCTTCATTTTTCTTCGTTTTATCTGTATTTCGGTCACTTGGGGCCACGCTAAGTAATAGGCGCTGGTACTGACCTGTATGACTCGACATAACACGGTAACTGGATTCGTCTTTATAGCCTTTTTTTGATAACTAACCTGGTCGCATCCATTTTAAATTCAAGTGTGTAGTTAGCTCTTTTTTGTTTGGTTTGATTGCTCATATTTCACCT
>CAYVFT010000172.1:0-4494 GCA_964450225.1 uncultured Crenothrix sp.
GGAAGATGATAATGAAAAAAATAAATCTAGCGGCAATGTTTTTGATTTTGTCCGCTTTTGGCAGCGCTGTTTATGCGGATGTTGCATTGCAATCGAAAGAAGAAGTAGAAGGTACCTGGAAGTTGCAATCTACCAAAAATTCTTTAACCGATAAACAAGCCATCGATAGGGAAGATACCTGGGTATTTAAAAATGGCAAAGTAACGATCTTACATATTCCTCGCGAAGGGACTTATTACGACCAACCACCCGTGAATTACGATATAGAAGACGGTAAATTAAAAGTTGCAATCATAGGTAGCAGCAGATTTGACTTGTTTACAGTAGTGGAAAAAGACGACAAAAGTATGACTCTTAAAGGAAAATATGGCGGCTATTATTATTTTAATAAAAAGTAATAATTGATTGAATTAACGGCTCTATCGCGTGGGCATAAGCCTGTTTAAATCTAAAAAGCTCCTCAAAAAAACGGGCAGAACAAGCTGCCCGCTTCCTCCGTATGGATATTGATATTATTTTGTGGCGGCTTTAGCGGCTTTAAGATGCGCTACGCCCTCTTCGGCAGACTTTGTAGCGGGTTCTGCATGACCCAAAGTGCCATGATCAATGGCGTCTTGCAACGACTCTGAGGCCGCGTCTATATGGCCTTTTGGCACGCTCTTAGCTACTAGAGAAGCCGCCAGAGAATGCTCCAGGGCTGCTTTCGCGTGTGTGACTAAACTTGAAGCCTTGCCAGCCTGACCTTCAGCTACTGCCGCATTAGCGTGCTCCAGCGCCTGATCAAGATGTTCTTCGGCGAAAACAGAAGTGCTCAAACACAATAGCAAACCTGCAAATAAAGGTGCAAAACTTTTCATTTTTCTCTCCTCATTATTTTTTAGAATGTTTATGTTGTTGACGCCACTTTTATGTAAATCAACAATTATCTCATTTCAACAAATGTGGAATAAGCATGGCCCAACGTTTGCATTTTAACCATCATTGTATTAATTTTGCAATGCATGCACTGATCAATCAGAAAATCGCAGTTGAGTATTTCAAAAAATAATTTCCCCTTTTCGGCTAGTCCGGGATGATTTTTATACATTCCTACAAACAACTTTTGCTCACTTCAACTCCGGAATTCCAGATATTTGATTCACTATGTAGACTTCATCGAAATGTTTTTGAATAACCAGAACACTATACAAGCGTATGTGGCGGAGTACACACTTGCAAGAAAGTCTCACTTCCTCTATAAATACTGAGACAATATTTACAGAGAGTTCTTAGCGTGTTTTCAAGGTAACGATCAAATATCAATAGTTTTTTAGTCCGTGAAAAATAATATTGTAATTCCTCTAACCTTGTTAATAATATCCGCTAATTGATCATTCCTATCGAATATCCTTACTAACATTTGAGGTAACAATCATGACAACAGTGGCAGACCCTATCATCGGTAGCTGGTACAAAGATATAGAAAACAACCTGAAGTTTAAAGTTGTTGCAATTGATGACAGCGATGATTCGATTGAGGTTCAATATCTTAACGGTGATATTGGCGAATATGATAATGACAGCTGGTATAGCTCAACCTTTGATAATATCGAAGACCCTGAAGACTGGAGCGCGCCTTATGACGACATTGAAACGGATGATTTGGGTTATTCAGATCCGGACGAACACAAACCTAATCCCGAAGACATGTATATAGATGATTATCTGGATTAATTTAGGAACAATATAATGAAAATGAGTCCCGAGGAGTTCCTGGACTGGCAATCAAAGAGAATTACCCTGTTGGCTATGTCAGGCGCAGGGAAAACAACATTAGCAAACAAATTACCCAAAGCCAAATGGTTCCATTATTCGGGCGATTACCGGATAGGGACGAAATATTTGCAAGAGCCGATTCTGGATAATATCAAACGACAAGCAATGAGCGTGCCTTTCTTGCGTGATTTACTATTATCTGATTCTATTTATATTTCCAATAAAATAACGGTTGATAATCTTGCTCCTATTTCCACTTTTCTGGGTAAAGTGGGCGATCCAGCCAAAGGCGGTTTGTCCTTGCAGGAATTCAAACGTCGACAACATTTGCATCATCAGGCGGAAGTCGCCGCCATGAATGATGTGCCTGAATTTATTCATAAAGCTGAAGACATTTACGGTTACCATCACTTTATCAATGATGCCGGTGGCAGCGTTTGTGAGCTGGACTGTCCGGAGGTTTTAGAAACATTGGCCAAGAATACTCTGATTATTTACATCAAAATACCATCCGACCTTGAACAAACCATCATCGAGCGCGCCAAAAACGATCCCAAACCTTTGTATTACCGGGAAGCTTTTCTTGATGAAACGCTTGCCGAATTCATGCGTCTGAAAAACTACGACTCTACCGATGTCATGCCGCCCGATGAATTCGTCTCCTGGGTTTTTCCGGAGTTATTCAAATCCCGACTACCACGCTATCAAGCCATCGCTGATCGATATGGTTATACCATTGATGCGAATGATGCAGCCAACGTAAGAAATGAAGCTGATTTTATTCAGCTTGTCGCTTACGCGCTTGGTTCCAAGTCATGATGGATAAAGAGCGTTTATTATGCCTTTAGTTGCACATATCGATTTACCATCTTTTCAACGCCTGCGTGAAGAAGGAGAAGAAATATTGGCTCCGGATCGCGCCAGTCAACAGGATATAAGGGAAATGCATATTGGGTTGCTGAACATGATGCCCGATGCTGCACTTGAAGCGACAGAAAGACAATTTTTCCGGCTGGTGGGAGCTTGTAATCAAATCGTTCAATTTCATGTCCATCCTTTTACCGTAGCGGGTCTGAAAAGAAGTGCAGAAGCACAGGCGCATATTGATAAATATTACGAGTCCTTTGAAAAAATCAAGCAGGATGGTCTCGATGCTCTGATTATCAGCGGTGCCAATGTTACCCATCCCAGACTGCCCGAAGAAGATTTCTGGCAGCCGCTCATGGAGGTTTTTACCTGGGCTAAGAAAAACGTCACCTCTGTGCTTTGTTCATGCCTTGCTACCCATGCCGTTATTCAATACTGTTATGGCATTGAGCGCACCCGCTTGCCTGCTAAATGCTGGGGAGTGTTTCCTCACAAACTCATCGACCGGACCCATCCCCTGGTTGCAGAAATTAACACCCGCTTTGATGTGCCTCATTCCCGTTTTAATGAGATATTTCAAAGTGATATGGAACGATTCGGGCTTAAAGTCCTGGCTGCCAGCAACGAAGCCGGAGTACATCTTGCTGTCAGTCCTGATGGCTTTCGTACGGTGTTCTTTCAGGGTCATCCTGAATACGATGATATTAGTTTGTTAAAAGAATATAAAAGGGAAGTAATGCGGTTTTATCGGGCAGAAAGAAACGATTATCCACCCTTTCCAGAGCATTATTTTAATAGCATAGCAAAGCAAATTTTTTCCGATTATGAACGACATGTCAGATCGGTCAGAGACACAAAGAAAAAACTCAATGAGTTCCCAGAAGCTCTGGTTCTGGAGCATATTGACAATACCTGGAGAGATACGGCAAAAGCAGTTTTCAACAACTGGTTAGGCAAAATATATCAACTAACCAGCCAGGATCGGCGCTTGCCTTTTATGGATGGTATAGACCCGAATAACCCCTTGGGTCTGTAGATGCACGAGAAATTTTTACAGCAAACCATCGCTTTGGCCGCAACCAATGTCACGTCAGGGCAGGGCGGTCCGTACGGTGCGATTATAGTAAAAGAGAATCAGCCGATAGCTGCCAGCGGCAACAAGGTTACCTCTACACTTGATCCTACCGCTCATGCCGAGATTGTGGCCATACGCCAGGCTTGTATAAAGCTTAATGATTTCCAGCTCCACGACTGTATTCTTTACACCAGCTGTGAGCCCTGTCCTATGTGTTTAGGTGCCATTTACTGGGCAAGACTGGCAAAAGTCTATTATGCGTGTAGTCGTTTTGATGCCGCTGCCGCCAATTTTGACGATAGTTTCATTTATGATGAAATTTTGGTTCCGCCGTCGGAACGCAGCATCGCAATGCACCATATATATCTGCCGAATGGCTTGAAGCCTTTTCAAATATGGAATGAAAAAAGTGACAAGGTGGTTTATTAACAACTACTTTGGTGCAAAGCCCTTCTCGCAGCAAGGAACTGATGGATTCCCTTTATTTTTGGATAGGTCGGATGAACTTAGCCCTAATTTGTAAAGTATCAGATTTGATCTGGTAAATCAAAATTCATCGGAATTAATTATGACGCTTTAACGCTGGATCGCATGCATGGTAGCGATGATATTTTTACGCGCCAATAAGTCTTTTGAGGATTTCGAAGTCTTTGGATAAACGTCGAAAGTTGCCCAGCCAAGAAAAAGTATGCTCGGTTATATATAGGATAGCGTTAACAATGGACTTTTTGGAATGCTTATGTCCATTTCCGCGTTTACTGACGGGCTTAAAATCTTTTTTAATCAAGTCCCGTTCC
>CAYVFT010000173.1:0-4489 GCA_964450225.1 uncultured Crenothrix sp.
GGCTATGCCAATCCACGCTGGTGGGCTGAACTGGACGCTAAACCCGAAACGCCCTCAATGCCTCGATGGACCGAACCGAATCATCCACGGGAAACGGTTTCGTGGTTTGAGGCGATGGCCTTTTGCGCCTGGCTGTCGGAACGCTCAGGGTATGTCATCAAATTGCCGGCGGAATGGCAGTGGCAGCAGGCGGCCTGTAGCGGACAAGCAGGATTTAACTATCCCTGGGGGGGCGAATATCAAAGCGGCGCTGCGAATATTAATGAATCATGGGGCAATGCCGGTTCACATGATTTGCAAAGAACCACTGCCGTAGGCATCTATCCGCAGGGCGATTCCTTGCAAGGCGTCTCGGACTTGAGCGGCAATGTCTGGGAATGGTGCTTAAATGCCTATGATGAACCTGACAACACGAAATCATCCGGGACGTTTTCTCGCGTGGTGCGCGGCGGTTCCTGGGTCAACGCTCCAGCCAGCGCGCGCGCGTCGTTCCGCAACGACCTCTCTCCGGACGACCGTTACGACAGTGTCGGTTTCCGGGTGTGTTGCGTGTCCCCCATCTGAACTCTGGACACTGTGCCACTGATCTCTGGCATTCTGTCCTCTGTTCCGCCGCGATAGCGGCGGCCGATTTTTTTGCGCTTGATATGCTCAAAATGAAAGTGCCTAATCCAAGCCACTGGCGTTATTCCAGTGCCCGCAATTATGCGGGCTAGGAGCTTGTCCGAGAACTAACGTATTACTAATTTGCCTACTATATAGTACTTTATATGGCTTAAAAAACACTATATATAGATGGCCAGTGACAAGGATGTTAGTTCTCGGACAGCCTCCTAGCCCGGCTTGATTGAAGTCTTCAAGGAATGGGTTTGATTATCCTTGCTCCAGCGCCGACTATCTGGCCGCTGGAGCGGCCAAGACGGGTTCCCACGCCTGTCCTGAGCGTAGCCGAAGGGCTGGAGGAGCACTGGGAACCAGAAAAATTGCGCAAGCATGTATTCAATAAGCTTTCCCAGCGTTAAAAAATTTACTGTTTACGGCAAAAAAAATCGACCGCCGCTATCGCGGCGGTTCAGAGAACAGTGTTCAGATGGGGGACACGCAACACACCCGGAAACCGATACCGCTGCCACGGCCGTCCGGTGAGCGGTCGTAGCGGCACGACGCGCGCGCGGCCCCGATCGTAAACCCAGGAACCGCCCCGCACCACGCGCCGGAACGTTCCTGATGGCTTCGTGTTGGCTGGTTTGTCATTGGTATTTAAACACCATTCCCAAACATTGCCGCTCAGGTCCGAGACGCCCTGCAGGGAATCGCTCTGCGGATAAATGCCTACGGCGGTGGTTCTTCCTAGATTATGGGGTCCGGCATCGCCCCATGTTTCATTGACATTCGCAAAGCCGGTTTGATAGTCCGGTCCCCAGGGAAAGTTAAATCCGGCCTGTCCGCTACAGGCGGCCTGCTGCCACTGCCATTCCGCCGGCAATTGGATGGCATAGCCAAAGCGTTGGGACAGCCAGGCGCAAAAAGCCATCGCTTCATACCAGGATACCGTTTCGCGGGGATGATTGGCTTCGGTCCATTGCGGCATTTCCGGCGTCCCGGGTTGTGCCTCCAGTTCAGCCCACCAGAGAGGATTGGCATAACCGTCCGGGTCATCTATAAAGCACTGGAATTGCGCATTTGTGATGGGATAGCGGGCCATATAAAACGGCTCGACCTGAAAAGTGCCGGCGTTATCTTCCAAAACGACTTCACCCGGTGGAATCTTTTTCCAGTCGATGTCGGGTAAACCTTTATCGTTAAGCCCCACGCCTTTGCGATGATCGCCGATGCCTCCCAATACCTGTCCGGCTTCGGCGCGTTCACTGACATTCAGGGCGGTTGGGTCTTGTAGTAAAGCAACCAGTCCTTGCCGCACACACTGAGGTAATGCATCCGGCCCTTTCAGACCCAGCTCCATCAGCCCCAAGCCGCCCAGAATGAAAAGCCGGTGCTTGTTAAGATCCGCTTGCTGTTCTCCACATTCCAATATCCCGCGTATATAGCTGGTTGCAAATAGAGGCTTTTGTTTTTGTTCGATGACGGCCAGCAGAAACACTTCCCGCCACCACAACGGATCGGCACAGACTTCGGGGCTAATTACATCAACCGCTTGTGCGGTCAACCAGCCCATCGCCAGATATTCCTGAAACGACCGGTGCGGAAAAGCAAAGCGGTTCTGCTCGCGGGCAATCAGGATGCCGGTATGCTGCTGCAAAAAGGCCAGCAAATCTTTTCTGCCCAGATTTTCCACCAGTAAGGGGTCAAAAGCGGCTAGCAGGGCTGCCTGATTAATGTCGGCGGAATGTTCGGCATCGGCCTGTCGGCGTTGGGCCTGGTGGGCATTGTAGGCGAGTTTTTGCAGGCACTTCATCAGTTCGCCATCATCCAGACGCAGAGGCTGGCCGTCGCTATCACGAAAGGCCTGCTGCCGCCAGTGGTATAGTAATAAATCCACACTATTTTTATACAACTGCGCCCTATCCTCGGGTAAGCGGCCGCCGCTGGCGTGCAGGGTGGAAATCAGCGTCAATAACAACGGCCGTTCGGCGAGTTCCCGCAAATGCGGCTGATTTTCCACCCGGTCGATCAAGTCCGGTATGCGTTGTTTCAGATCGGCATCCCTGAGCGAAAACCGGCTGCGGGCGGCGGCGTACCAGACCTGGATAAATTGGGCTCTTTGTTCCTTGTCGAAGGGAGTCAGAAAAAACGCAGTGAAATTGTTCAGCCGCCAGTGTGGATCGGTATAGGCGTAGGGCCGGGCAGTGACAATAAAGCGGGTATGATCCGGCAGTGCAGCAACCAGGGCTTGTATAGCCTGTAACAAATGGATACGGCGCTGGTCGGCTGCCGGGACTTCATCCAGGCCGTCCAGCAATATCAGACCGCCGGGCTGCTGCATCAGTTTCTGTTTTAACGACTCCAATACACCCTTTGCAAAATGGCCGGCTTGCTGACTGGTTTCCAGCGTTTCCCGTATCTCCTTTTCCACGGCATCCCAAAGCCAGGACGCCTGGCCTTGCTTGGCCCCGTCGGGAATCTCAACGCGGCGCAGGATAATCCTTAACGGAATACGGCCCTGTAGCATTTCGGGCAAGGCTTGCTGTTTGCCGGTCGCAAGCGACCAAGTGAGTTGATTCACCAATGCAGATTTACCGGAACCCGGATCGCCGATCAGAACAGCCAGACGTTGCTTTTCTATTAACGCCAAAACCGGCTCTGGCTTGCTCTGACCACCTGCGCACATGGTTCTTGCCAGCGCCAGATCAGCTTCTTGAGTTTCTTGCCATTTTTCTGAGGGAGCAATGGCTTTGAGCGGTACAAATATATCCGGCAAGCCGATGGGATCGGCCTGTTCCAGACCATGGCGGGCGTCCAGGATATCCAGAGGCAGATGGGCACATTCTCTGGCCAGCAGATTTTGCCAGATTTTGAGGTAGGGTGATTCCTGAGTGGGAGTCTCTGTTATCTCCGTTAGATCGGGTCGGATGGTATTCTTAGCATTCCACGGGCGGGCAGGATCATGGAGCCAAAGTTCAAGGTCCTGGCGAAACATAGCGGGAAAATCATCGGTGGTTTGGAAGCTCTTTGTGTACAAAAGCGGCTCATTGCTTTGCAATTTGCTCTTGAATTCCAGAACTTTTTCCCACTGCTCGCTTGATTCCATGAGTTGCTTGGGATTATTAGGAGGGCCTTGCTTGCCCCATGTTTCACGGAAAAACCACTTGATCTCCGGCCAGTCGCCCTGTTCTTCACGAAACCGGATAGCCGTTACAAACTCTTCTTCCGTGCCCGATTCGTAATTACCGGTAGGCGTTCCAAACCGTTGTCCTAACAAACCGATCACCAACACCAGGGAATTTCTGAATTCATCCAGCGTTTGCCTGGTAATCAGCGCTTGCGTTCTGCCAACACCGATGTTGGCATAGTTTTCCCAATCAATGATCTTGAACTCAAGATGCTGCCGGTTGGCGATTCTTTGGTTATGGTCTTCGAAAAATTCCCGCACCATCTGGCGTTCTTCGTTCATATCGCCTGGCGAAGCGAGAAAAATATGGTAGGTTTTAATATTTTCAGGCGTGGCTTGCTCGGGCATGATTGTTGGGTAGAGGCTATGTTGAAAAGCAGATAATATCATGTCGCAATATTTCTGAGCGAGCCCATAAGTTGTTAGGGAGTGTGCATGATATAACCTGGCTATTGTCTCCTCCATCGCCAGTAGCGGTATTCGCTTTGGCCGTAACGTTTCAAGTGACTGTCTTGCATAATCAGCCAGCTCTATGGGAGCGGCCCAAAGCTTTCGAAAGTCGAAGGGCCATTTCAGAGTTTACGCTGCTGTTGCTGTTTACAATACGGTTCAGCGTAGAAGGTGAAACGCCAAGTTTCGAGGAAAGTTGCCTGCCAGGTAACTGTTCAGTCCCCCTCTTTGAAAAAGAGGGGTTAGGGG
>CAYVFT010000174.1:0-4397 GCA_964450225.1 uncultured Crenothrix sp.
CAAAATCGAACTTTTACCTGCGCCATTCGCGCCGATAAGTGTGACGATTTCACCTTTATTGACTGTGAAGGATACCCCATGCAAAGCCTGGATTCCGTCATAACGCACTTCTAAGTCATGCACTTCCAGTAGCAGGCTTGTATTTTGACCTGTAGAACCGCTCATTCGACCGGAATCTCGCCTAAGTATGCTTCCAATACCTTGGGATGATTCTGGATCATTTTCGGCGGTCCTTCGGCCAAGGTTACACCAAAATCCAGGACCTTGATGCGTTCGCAAATACCCATGACCAGCTTCATCTGATGCTCAATCAGCAGAATGGTCAGTTTAAATTCCTGACGAATCCACTGAATTAAGTCCATCAATTGATCAATTTCGTTTGGGTTCATCCCCGCAGCCGGCTCGTCAAGCAACAGCAGTTCCGGTGAGATAGCCAGTGCCCGGGCGATTTCAAGCCGCCGCTGCAAGCCGTAGGGTAGATTCTTTGCTGTTTCCCCGGCTAGATGCTCTAACTTGAAGATGGCTAGCAGCAGTCGGGAATTATCGATGGTGCGCTGCTCTTCGCGGCGATAGCGGCCTAAATGCAGCAATCCCTCCAACGGGGTGTAGTTGACCTGGGCATGATGAGCAATACGCACATTATCCAGTACTGACAAATCACGGAACAGCCGGATATTCTGGAAGGTGCGGCCGATATGCAGGGCAGCAATCTGATTGGGGTTTTTGCCCACAAGTTCCTTGCCTTTGAAGCAGATACTGCCTTCAGTGGCCCGGTAAACTCCAGTGATCAAGTTGAAGACCGTGGTTTTTCCAGCCCCATTGGGTCCAATGACGCCCATCAGATCGCCGTAGTGCAGTTCCAGATTAAAATCGGCAACCGCGCATAATCCACCAAATTGATGCCCCACCTTAGTGGCGGTCAATAGCGCCATGCGGCTCCTCTCCCTGCGGGTTAATGTAATGATGAGCTTCCCTGTCACGTCTGGGGATGAATCCTCGAAACTCCCGCAACCCCATGATTCCAAGGGGCCAGTAAAGCATGACCAGAATCAGTGCCAATGGCATGATCACCATTCGCCATACGCCCAAATGACTGATGAAGTGTTCATTCAGTGGATCGAATACAAATGACGGCAACCATGACAACAAAGCTGCCATCGTCGATGGCCGCAACAGCTCTAATAAAACGGTAAAAAGGGTCGCTCCCAGGATGGACCCTCCTATCGATGCGATGCCGCCCAAGTAGACCATAATCAGGATGTCAGTGGACTTGGTGATATCAAAAATCCGGGGACTGATGAATTGCAACAGATGGGCGAACAGCGCTCCGGCAATGCCGGCGCAGAAAGACGATAGCATGAAGGCAAATAATTTAACTTGTTGAGTGTTCACACTCATCAGGTCGCTGACGATTTCATCCTCGCGTATCGACAGTACGCCGCGCCCGTATTTGGAATAGATAAAATTGCGGATCATCCACACCAAGGTCACTGTCCAGAAAAACACCCAGGGTAAGGTAGTCAGTTTCATAATGCCCGGAATACCACGGGGTCCGCCGATGAAGTCGATATTCTCGATCATGGACTTGACGATCATTAGGAAAGCCAGGGTAATGATGGCCAGATAGTCGCCTCGAACCTTAAATGAGGGGATGGCCACGATCATTCCCAGCAACGCTGCAGCTAATCCGCCAGCCAGAACTGCGCACGGGAACAACAACGGAAAGTCGATCACTGGGAGTACTTTCATGGTCAACAACACGGCGGTATAAGCTCCAACCGCCATGAAGCCGGCGTGAGCCAAGGAAAACTCGCCCATATAGCCATTCACCAGGTTCAAGCTGACGGCTAGGATGATATTGATTCCCACGTACATCAATATCAGTTGAACGTACACGCTGAGAAGATGGTATTCCGGAATAACGAAGGCAAGACCGAAGCCGGTTGCCAGCAGAGCCGGAACAAGCCAGCGCTTTTCCAGCAGCAAATTCCATTGCTTCCTCAATAAGTCGATCATACTTTCTGGATTCGCGGTTTACCCAGAATTCCGTAGGGCCGGATGATAATCAACAGCATTAGCAGGGTGAAGGCGACAAAATCGCGGTATGTTGAGGGGAAGAAAGCTACGACCATGATCTCCACTCCGCCTAAAATGAACGCGCCCACCATTGCTCCCCGGATGTTGCCGATACCGCCCACTACCGCACAAATAAAAGCTTTCCAGCCTACCATTATGCCCATGTAAGGATCAATCACCGGATAGGCCAGGGCATACATGGTGCCCGCTGCCCCAGCCAGGCCTGCGCCAATGGCAAATGTAATAGAGATGATCAAATCGACCGGGATGCCCATGAGTGGCACGAAAGTTTTATCCCAGGAGATAGCGCGCATTGCCATACCGATCGGAGTACGGTGTACGATGTAATCCAGCAACAACATTAATCCCAGTGACAGGCTGATGATGACGACCTGAATCGATGAAAGCGAGATGCCGTGCAGATTCCAGGTTACGTTCTCCAGCAACGTCGGAATGTGCTTTGGATAGGGCGACAGCGCCAAGGTGAAATTTTCCAGGAACAGCCCAACTCCCAGTGCGGTAATGATGGCTGAGACCCGGGGTGCCTGACGCAGGGGTTTATAGGCTAACCGCTCGATCACTACCCCCAGCAGTGCTGTGCCCAGCATAGTCAACAGCAAGGTCGGCACGAAAGTCAAACCCAGCGTGCTCGATAACAGAAAGCAGAAGAAAGCGCCGATCATGAACACATCGCCGTGAGCAAAGTTAATCATGGTCAGAATACCATAAACCATGGTATATCCCAAGGCGATCAAGGCGTAAATGCTACCTAACTGCAGGGCGTTCAAAGTCTGTTGAAGCCAGTATACAACTCCTTCGCTCAACGCTTTGATCCTCCTATCAGTTGATTGACCGCATTCTTCATGGTGGTGCGTTCATCACCCAGACGAACTTGTCGCCCTTAACCTGCATGATCACAGCGCTTTTCACTGGATCACCGGAACCGGGGGTAAATTTTATGTCACCTGTCACACCGCTGTAATCAGAAATTGTGGACATGGCATCGCGAACCGCCTTGCGTTCGAGCGTGGGAGATTTTTTAAGTGCCTCGAACAGCAGCCCCATGGCATCATAGGTGAGGGCAGCTACATCGTCGGGGGTATTGCCGTACTTCTTAGCATAAGCGTCAATGAATTTTTTTGCCGTTGGCGTAGCGATATCGGTCGCATAGTGGTTGGCGAAATAATCGCCTTCTACTGCCCCACCCGAGAGCTTAATCAATTCCGGACTGCTCCAGGCGTCTGATCCGACCAACGGTTGTTTGATACCCGCACGACGGGCTTGTTGAGCTATCAGGCCCACATCATTGTAGTAGGCGGGCAGGAATATAATGTCGGGGCCTGCACTCTTGATCTTGGTAAGTTGGGCTGAGAAATCGCGATCACCGGTGGTGTAGGTCTCGAAAGCCACAGTTTGCCCACCCAATTCTGTGAAGGTCTGACGGAATTGATCAGCCTGGCTTTTGGGTGCCTCGGAGGCCACATCGTAGAGCACAGCCGCTTTTTTTGCGCCAAGCTTTTCGATCACGAATCGGGCTAGCACTCGGCCTTCGAACGGGTCTGTGTAACAGGCACGGAATACAAAGCTCTTAGGCTTGCCGCTAGTGGTGTCCAGGGTAGTTTTTGGATTGGTGGACCAGGGCGTAATCAGAAGGGTCTTGTTGTATTCGGCGATTTCGGCGGCCGGGATGGCACCAAGACTGGCATTGGGACCAACGATGGCGACGACAATGTCCTGGCTGATCAGTTTGTTAGCCGCAGCTACCGATTGGTCTGCCTTGGAGGCGTTGTCCTCGATGATGAGTTCAATCGGGTAAGGCTTCCCACTGATAACGATTCCTCCAACGGAGTTAATCTCACTCACCGCCAACTGAACGGCGTTTCTGGAGGAGGCGCCGACTGCCGGCATATCACCGGTCTGTTCAACAATTAGTCCAACTTTGATGGTGTCCTGTTTGTTAGTGGGGTCACCGCAACTGGCCAACATGAGCGTAGTTATCACTACAAATAACGGAGCCAGGGAGAACGTCTTACGCATAAGTTTTTTAAAAGGGTCTTAGGAAGCTAAAGCTAGGTTAATCGCAATAATTCAAGTACTTTAATGTTAATACTATCACGACGATGATAAAAAAATGACAACCTGTACCTGATTTATTTACAGGCGATTTACAGGAATTTTTTTGCCCTATTCGATGGGGGAATTAAATCACCTTGTATCTTGTTTCAAAATACAAAATTGACTGATTAGGTCGGCTGCTGATGCAAGCGTTCCCCGATGTCTGTCGTTGATCTTGATGCTGTGATGACGGGCAACTCACGGCC
>CAYVFT010000175.1:0-4305 GCA_964450225.1 uncultured Crenothrix sp.
CAAGCTGAACAATTCAGTCCATTCCGCCGTGAAGTACGATTTGATCGGTAAACTGACCGAAGCCACCCAGTTGACCCGAAAAACAGTCGGAAACATTCTGCAAGGCATGCGTTTGGATCGATTTGCCCAATTCACGATAAATCCGGAAGACTTTATTGCCAAAACGGCTCGGTTGATCAACGAGCAAAAAGCAACGGTGATTATCGAGCATCTGACCTACGATGAAATAGCCGATTCACATAGCCTGAACATTTTTACCCAGGACAGGCAAAAAATCGACTTATCCAAAGCCGGTGAAAAGCTGAACCGGCACATCTACGACTATGTTATTACTGATTCCAATATCGAAAGGGAATTCGCCAAGAAACTGGATAGCAGTGAAGAAGTAGTCGTCTATGCCAAGTTGCCAAGAGGCTTTTTTATCCCTACACCAGTCGGTGAATATAATCCGGATTGGGCGATTTCCTTTAAGGAAGGCACGGTTAAGCACATTTACTTCATCGCTGAAACCAAAGGCTCGATGTCTTCGATGGAATTAAGAGCTATCGAAAAATCGAAGATTGAGTGCGCCCGGAAGTTCTTTTCAAAGATTACTTCTGAACAGGTTAAGTATGATATTGTTGATAACTATGGCAAGTTAATGGAACTGGTGAAGTAGTCGGGGGAAGCGGCTTCAGCCGCTCCCATCTCATCTAATCCAGATAAATATCACTAACCTAATTTTTTATGCAAGCTATTGAAATCCCCATTTGGCCTTATGTTTATGGCTCACCTTCAGGACAAGGTAAAATCCGCAGTTATCCCGAAGACTTTATCGTAAAAGAGAACCTTGCTTTTGAACCGTCGGGCGCAGGTGAACATGTCTTCCTGCAAATAGAAAAAACGGGTGAAAATACCGATTATGTTGCCAGGCAATTAGCGAGATTTGCCAATGTCAGGCAGCGTGATGTCAGTTTCGCTGGGCTAAAAGACCGGCATGCTGTTACAACCCAATGGTTTAGTGTTTGGTTACCGGGCAAAGCCGATCCGGACTGGACACCGTTTGCAACAGGCAGCATGAAAGTGTTACAGGCCGTGCGCCATGCCAGGAAATTAAAACGCGGCGTATTGTCGGGCAACAGTTTTAAACTGATCATTCGTGACTGGCAAGGTGATAAGGATAAAACCATCGAGCAGTTGGAAGCTATGAAGGCCAATGGCATCGCCAATTATTATGGCTCGCAACGGTTTGGCAACGAACATCAAAATGTAAATAAAGCGTTGGGTATGTTTTCCGGAGCAAAAGTCGGACGGGAACAACGAAGTTTGTATTTATCGGCGGCGCGTTCGTATTTGTTCAATCAGATTTTAGCCTATCGGGTTACCCGGAAAAACTGGAATCAGTCAGTTGCGGGTGATACCTACATGTTTGATCTGTCGCACAGCTGTTTTAAATCGGAACTGCCGGATGCTGAAATTATCCGCCGGCTGGAGGCAAAAGAAATCCATCCGACCGGCGTTTTGTGGGGCAGAGGAGAAGCAGATGTATCGGTGGAAACTCTGAGCATTGAACAAGGTATTATCGATGCATACCCTAAACTGGCTCAGGGCTTGATAGACTGCTCCGTTGATAGAGACAGACGCGCATTGCGAGTCAATGTACAGGATTTAAACTGGCAGTTTGTTAATGACACAACATTGGAAGTTGGTTTTACTTTACCAGCAGGAAGTTATGCTACGTCGGTATTACGGGAGATTATTGAGTTGTAATAAATCTCATCTATGACTCAGTCTCATCGAGACGGCTATATTTATCCGCCAACTGCAACAACACAAACACCGCTCCAGTGCCGCCGTCCTTGGGTGGTGCAGAACAAAATGCCTGGACATCTTTGTGTTGTCGTAACCATAGGTTAAGGTTATTTTTCAGAACAGGGTGGTTGTCAGTTGAACGATAGCCTTTCCCGTGAACAATATGCACATAGCGATAACCGGCTTCTACACAGTTATGTAAAAAATGCAGCAGTTGCTTCTTGGCCTCATTGCTGGTTAAACCATGCAGATCAATTTCCGCATCCAGGCCAAAATAACCACGTCGCAATTTTTTTAAGACATTGTTTTGTAAACCCGGTGCAATAAAGCTCATGCTATCTTCAAGTCCGACTTTATCAATATCTGTTGCTGCCGTATCAATTAAATGACTATCAACATCAGGTGCCAGGGGCTTAGGGTATGGCCTGGGTTTATTTTCTTGATTTAAAAGCACTTTGTCGCTAGTGACCGAGCGCACTTTACCGATAGTATGGCGAAATAAGTCACGGTCTTCTGAGGGGAGCGTTTTTTTTGCCACGAATGCTGATTTTATTGGGTATTGTTGCTAAGATGATTGATTTTATAGCTTATTACGCTTCATGGCGAATTGATAATGCATATTTTGTTAAGTAATGATGACGGGTACTTGGCTGAAGGGCTTGCTGCATTAGCCAATGCCTTGCGCAAACATGCCGACATTTCAGTGGTTGCGCCTGATAGAAACCGTAGTGCTGCAAGCAATTCCTTAACGCTGGAAATGCCTTTGCGTGCCTATACAGCGGATAATGGATTTATTAAAGTAGATGGTACACCTACTGATTGCGTGCATTTGGCGATAACAGGTTTTCTGGACGAAGAGCCTGATATGGTTTTTGCGGGTATTAATCATGGCTCCAACCTGGGTGATGACGTGCTTTATTCGGGCACTGTTGCGGCGGCAACCGAGGGGCGGTTTTTAGGTCTTCCGGCTGTTGCTATTTCTTTGGTAGGCAGTAATCCCATTCATTTTGACACGGCGGGACAGGTTGCAGTAACTTTATTAAAGCAATTGATCAGGGAGCCTTTACCACAGGATACTATCCTTAATGTCAATGTGCCTGACGTCGCCATAAAAGACTTGAAAGGCTATCAGGCAACGCGACTTGGGTTGCGGCACAAATCGGAGCCGGTTGTTAAAAGTATGGACCCGCGCGGACGAATTATTTACTGGGTAGGGCCTCCGGGTGCAGAGCAGGATGCGGGCCCCGGCACTGATTTTTATGCTATCAATGCAGGTTATGTGTCAGTTACGCCCTTGCAAATCGATTTAACCAGGTACGAACGCATCAATGCGTTAAAGGCATGGTTGCCAAAGGAGGATAATCTATGATTCCACGCCTACAAGGCATAGGCATGACTTCCCTGCGTACGCGTGAGCGTATGGTTAAACGTTTATCGGAGCAGGGCATTTACAATGAGAAAATTCTGGAAATTATGCGCGATACCCCTCGGCATATTTTTATGGATGAAGCCCTGGCCAGCAGGGCCTATGAAGATACAGCGCTACCGATTGGTTACAATCAAACTATTTCACAGCCTTATATAGTTGCAAAAATGACTGAACTGTTATTAGGGGCATCCAGTCATTTAGGTAAGGTACTTGAAATTGGAACTGGCTGTGGATATCAGACCGCCATTCTGGCACCGTTAGTCGATCATGTGTATACCATTGAAAGAATCTTGCCGCTTCAAAGAAAAGCGAAAAGCCATTTATGGGATTTGAAACTTAAAAATATCAGTTATCTGTACAATGATGGTAATGCGGGATGGCCGGATTATGCCCCGTTCGATGGTATTCTCGCGTCTGCAGCTCCCGCGGAAATCCCGGCACAATTGCTACAGCAATTAGCTATTGGCGGAGTTATGATTATTCCCATAGGCAAGAACGGGCAGCAAATATTACAGCGAGTGACCCGCAGATCAAGCGGTTATGATATTGAAAAACTGGAAGCCGTTACTTTTGTACCTTTTTTATCAGGAAAAGAATAAAGGCTCTATGTGGAAATAATGACATCATTCAGTCCAGCGTCGGCGATATAACCCCCAGCCGTTCGGCCAGCTTCACCAGGTCAGCCAGCGATTCCGCCGCCAATTTCTTCATCAGACTTGCACGGTGAACCTTAATGGTTTTCTCCGTTGTGCCGAGATCGTCGGCGATTTGCCAGTTTTTTTACCAGAAACGACATGTGCGTATTCCGGCCCAAAGCTGCCACCCATTCCATTTTAAAGCTGCCACTGATTCCGGTTAATGTTGCCGCCCCTGGTGGTGATGTTTTAGCGTTTTTTGACGCAGGATAACTAAACGCTATTCTGCTGCCTCTTTGCATCATTATTTAGAGGAAGCGAATGCCAGCCAATAGGTTATCTATGCGCAAAATAAAAGAAGTGTTGCGCCTGAAATGGGCCAATGATTTGAGCGATCGAAAGATTGCCCAAAGTTGCAAGATACCAAGACGGACTGGATTGGTTCTCATC
>CAYVFT010000176.1:0-4171 GCA_964450225.1 uncultured Crenothrix sp.
TTAGCTGTTAAAACAAGCTATTCGCCAGTTACCCACAAAACCTGTGGATAACTCTGTGTATTGATTGTTATATTCAGTCCTTAACTGCGGTTTTTATTACCATTTTGTTAAATTGTATAAAAACAAGGCAACCTTATATTAACTATAATTATCAATAGCTTATTATTTTTATGCTGTCATTTGGCAATTCTGAACAGCTTGAATGAAAGCATCTCTAAGTCATTGATTTTTTCTGTGCACAAACACTTCATAAGGCATAACCGTTTTATACAAAGTGTGTCTTTTATCCACGTTCATCCCAGGCTTTATCCATGCGTTTTGCAGAGATCGGGTAAGCGGTTTTAAGTTGTTGGGCGAACAATGAAACCCTGAACTCTTCTATGGCCCAACGGAACGGGTCTTGTTCAGGAATAACAATGTCTTTTTTTGCTTTTTTCTCTATATCTTTCCAGAAACGGGTCGAATAACGGCTGACTTCCTGGATTTTTTGCGGGTTATTATCAAATTTATCAAGGCGATATTGTATTGCCTTCAGATAACGTGGGATGGCTTTAAGTTGCTGGTAAGGCGTATTGCGAATAAAACCCGCATAAATAAGGAAATCCAATTGCTCATTAATGTCCTTAACCATTGGATCATTGGCATTGAGGCGTTTTAACTGGGTTTTGACCGTGCCATAGAGCTCCATGATCTCCAGCGCGATTTTTCCTGCTTCATTTGCGATGCTAACCAGTCCTGATTTGTTTTGCTGCAAACTTTGCTCAAAAGCCTGTTGAGTGCGAATTGTTCTGCCTTCAACAAATACGCTGAAGAGAATCAAATAAAGCATGTCTTCTTTATAAGACGATCCTGGGTTATAACTGATAAGAGGGTGTTTTGGTAAGCGATTGTAGGTTAATTCCGCCGTTGCTGACTGCGGCATATTTTTAATGAGATAAGTGCATTCTTTGCGCAATTGCAATTGAAACAAGCGCATTAAACCCGCCTGGTGGTGCAACGCGGCTTTCTGATCGGTGTCAAAAATACGCACTCCAACCGCATCACCTTCATCAATAATGGCCGGGAAACCGATAAAGGTTTGCCCATTCTGGATAAATTGATAGTTATCAGGCAGATCATCAAATGCCCATCGAATACAACCTGTGTAATTCAATTCATCAGCGGCAATCTGGTCAAAGCTGTCCTCGGCTTTGGCGGTGTATTTAAGCTGTAATTTTTTTAAATCCCTTCCGTAATCCAACAACTTGCCTTGATCATCAATGACCCTGAAATTCATTTTCAAGTGCTCAGGCACCCCGTCCATATTCCAGGCATTTAGCGGAATCGCTTCCCCGGTCAATTTACGCAGCCGATTGCCCAACCATTCCTGCAGCGTGCCTTTAAAATCAGGTTCAATCTCCAGACACTGCGTCACTGTTTGTGGCACTGGGACAAAATGCTTTCTGATTTGCTTGGGTAGAGATTTAATCAAGGCAATACATTTTTCCTCCAGCATGCCAGGGACCAGCCAATCAAAGGGAACTTGGGAGACCTGGTTTAATTGATGCACTGGTATAACAGCAGTCACCCCGTCCTCATTGTGACCCGGTTCAAAGCGGTATTGCAGCGGAATGGTCAGATCGCCTATTTTCTTGCTATCCGGAAAATCCCATTCATTGACATAGTTTTCTTCCTGTTCACGCGTTAAATCTTCCCTGGTTAAAAACAGGATTTTCGGATTAGCTTTTTCCGCTGTTTTACGCCAGGTATCCAGGGTAATGCCACTGACAATTTCGGGCGGCAGTTTGTTATCGTAGAATTGATAAAGCCACTGTTCATCCTCAACCAGATCAACCCGGCGGCCTTTATGCTGAATTATGCCTACTTCTTCCAGCAGTTTCTGGTTCGCGACATAAAAAGGTGCATTGCTGTGATAATCATGATCGACCAGGGCCGAGCGAATAAAAATCTCCCTGGCAGCCTTGGGATCCACATGGTCGTAGGGAATCTTGCGTCCGGCTTGCAACGTCAAGCCGTACAGCAAGGTGCGCTCAGACACCATGCAACGCGCGCTTTTCTTTGCCCAATGTGGGTCATAATAGTTATGCTTGACCAGATGCTCGGCGCATTGCTCTATCCATTCCGGTTCGATTCTGGCGACATTACGCGCATAAACCTTGCTGGTTTCGACCTGCTCCGCCGCCATAATCCATTTGGGTTTTATTTTATGCAGACCTGAGCCTGGGAAAATAAAGAATTTCAAACCGCGTGCGCCGAGATATTCATATTGTTCATGCCGGAAACCAACATTGGATAACAGGCCTGTTAACAAGGCGCGATGAATTTTTTCATAACCGGCATCATCGGTGTTCGGGTGCATTTTTAAATCACCTTTGATCACCTGCATAATCTGAGCGTGAATATCAAACCATTCCCGCATACGTATATAAGACAGGAAATTATCGGTGCAGTATTTACGCAATTTGTTGTTGGACAGGTGTTTTTTCTGTTCCTCAAAGGTATTCCAGATGTTCAGCAGCGTTAAAAAGTCGGATTCCGGATGGCGAAACGCGGCATGTTTGGCATCGGCTTGCTGCATTTTAGCTGCGGGTTTTTCGCGCGGGTCCTGCACGCTTAACGCCGACACAATAATGGCGACTTCAGTCAAACAATGCTCATGCCCAGCGGCGAGCAGCATACGCGCGAGTTTCGGGTCAGTCGGAAATTTTGCCAACTGCCTGCCAATTTCCGTCAGTTTCCCGGATTTCTCCAGCGCATTGACTTCATGCAGCACGGTTTTACCATCCCGTATCATTTTATCTTCAGGCGGTTCCAGAAACGGGAAGTCTTCTATATCGCCAAGATTTAACGCCGTCATCTGCAAAATGACCGCGGACAAATTGGTGCGCATAATTTCCGGTTCAGTAAATTCCGGTCTGGCCAGGTAATCATCATGGGAATAGAGCCGGATACAAATACCTTCGGCAACACGGCCGCACCGCCCTGCCCTTTGATTCGCACTGGATTGCGAGATACGTTCAATCGGTAAACGCTGGATTTTACTGCGATGACTGTAGCGGCTGATACGCGCATGACCGGTATCGATGACGCAGCGTATGCCCGGCACGGTTAAAGACGTTTCCGCGACATTGGTTGCCAGCACGATGCGTATTTTTCCACCTTTGGGTTTGAAGACCCGCTCCTGTTCGCTGACACTAAGTTTTGAATACAGCGGCAGGATTTCATATTGGGTGGGATGATGCTTTTTTAAAGAATCGGCAGTTTCCCTGATTTCCCGTTCACCACTGAGAAAAATCAGTATGTCGCCGCGTAAATCCCGGTACAGTTCATCAACCGCATCGAGTATCGCATTTTGTAAATCATCTGTGGTCTCGTCTTCCTCTTCTTTCTGTTCGATAGGACGATAACGCATCTCGACCGGATAAGTCCGCCCCGACACTTCAATAATCGGTGCATTATTAAAATGTGTGGAAAACCGTTCTGGATCGATGGTTGCCGAGGTAATAATCAACTTTAAATCGGTTCGTTTGGGCAACAGCCACTTCATATAACCCAACAAAAAATCGATATTCAGACTGCGTTCATGCGCCTCATCAATGATGATCGTATCGTATTGATTCAAGTAAGGGTCATTTTGCGATTCCGCCAGCAAGATACCGTCAGTCATTAATTTAACTAATGACTCCGCATGCGTTTTATCGTTAAAACGGATTTTGTAACCAACCGACTTGCCGATCGGCTCACCGAGTTCTTCAGCAATACGATCGGCAACAGTACGCGCGGCAATCCGTCTTGGCTGGGTGTGGCCGATAAATCCGGCAGCCCCCCGGCCAATGGACAAACAAATCTTGGGTAACTGCGTGGTTTTACCTGAACCTGTTTCACCGCACACAATCACCACCTGATGTTCCTGTATCAGTTTAGCTATGTCATCTTTTTTACCGGTGACGGGTAAATCCGGAAAATTCAGCGGAGGAATGCTGGCTAGGCGTTTGCTTCTCGCTGCGACAGATTTCTCAAGACGGCTAGTCAATGCGTTGAGTTGCTCTACCGGGTTTTTGCCTTTCTGAAAGTCGTTCCGCAACCGGTCTAATTGTCGTCTTAATACATGCCTGTCCTGATTGAGACAATGCGGAAGTTGCTGGATAAGTTGTTTAACAGGATCGGAAGA
>CAYVFT010000177.1:0-4137 GCA_964450225.1 uncultured Crenothrix sp.
CTGGACAAAGTTGTGGTACTTTATTTTTACAGTCAGTGTATAAGCCGCCAGCTGTTTTTCGGCGGCTCTCTGCAGCGCTTTTTCTAACAGCTCCTGCAAGTGTTGGAGAATTTCTTGCCTGGATTTTATATCCTGCTGAAATGTAGTTTCTACACCGACGGATTTTGTAATCCTATGACTATTGACCGGGCGATGGTCGATACCTCGGCAAATGTTGTAATAATGCGCTGCCGATTTGCCAAAATGTTGTTGCAGCACGATCAAAGATAACTGCCGCAAATCCTTGCCCGTTTCTATACCTAATGACTGCATTTTAGCTGCCGTTACCTTACCGATGCCGTGAAATTTACAGATGGGCAATTTTTCGGCAAATTCGGGTCCTTGCCTTGGCGTAATCAAATAAAAGCCGTCCGGCTTATCCATATCCGAAGCAAGCTTGGCCAGAAATTTATTATAAGAAACACCGGCGGATGCGATCAGTCCAATTTGCTGTTTTATTTTTTCTTTAATGGCCTTGGCAATCAAGGTTGCAGAACCCTGAAGTATATCGGCCTCACTGACATCCAGATAAGCCTCATCCAGCGACAGCGGTTCAATAAGGTTGGCGTAATCGGCAAGGATTTGCCGGATCTGTACTGATGCCTCCTTGTAAACATCAAAACGCGGCTTAACAAAAACAGCTTGTGGACAAAGCCGGTAGGCGTGCGCTGAAGGCATCGCGGAATGGATACCGAACCGTCTCGCCTCATAACTGCAAGTTGCGACAACGCCTCGCGAATAAGGACTACCGCCAACGATAACCGGCTTGTTACGATACTCCGGGAAATCACGTTGTTCAACAGCGGCAAAAAATGCGTCCATATCGATATGAATAATTTTGCGGTGATGTTCTGGATTCATGAATAGTAGTCGCGACAGTTAATTCTTTGGCCGCTTTGTTGGCGTTATGGCTAGTCAGGCGCCAAGTGGGCGTCCGCTGAACCTCTCATAACTCGCCCCACCCCAGATTCATTCGATATTTGAAGCGGAGTTCCATTTTGCAGGTCCAGCGGCTTGGCCCAAGTATGGCGTAAATCTGTGCCACTGTTATTCAAACAGCAGCCAGCAAATCTTCAACGCCTACGTCGAGAATTTCAAGTCCTATTTTTTTACAAAACCGCTGTTCTTTATCGGTTGGATTTTTGTTCAATACCCAGCCTTTTTTCTCTGCCGCTCCATAAACAATATCGCTCATCACCATACGCTCTGAGTCTCTGTTTAGGGGCATTCCTATAAATAAATATTGTTTTCCCTTACGGTACTCTTTGAGGAAATCAGGAATAGCGAAGCCACCCATTAACTCGGTTATGTAGTCGACATAATCGGCATCTGAGGCTATATAGTTGGCTTCCGGTTTAGGCGTACCCATGGGTTTAAATAAAATGGGTAGTCTGGGATCAACCTGTTCCTGTGGAATTTCAAAATAATCACTGCCGTCGAAGTGATATATTTTAAAGCGAAACTGGCTGGCGGAAATTCTTGCGGTACCTACAATCAGCGTATGCTCTTCATCTGCATAGCTGTCTTGCAGTTGTGTATCCCTATTAATATCGATGACATAAGCAGGCCTCCATTCCGCCAGCCAGTTGTGTATTGCCGCACGTGTCCACTCTGTTTCTCCATATAGTTTGGTTAGAAATTGACCCAGAAAATTTCTGCCTTTTTTGAGCTCCTGATTCATGGCAGCCCTTGGAAACTCATACATTAATTTAGGCGCCATTGGCTTGCCGTTATTCATCGCCAAAATCAGGCTATTGCTATCGGCAGGCATGGCTGCTCCGGTTAATTTATTGGTGGCATCAAAAAGTACGCCCGGGCCCAGATAAGGGACAACTTTGCTTTCGTACAACCCATTTAATATTTCAGTAAAGTCAGCAGAAGACATTGCAAGCTCCATTAGTTAAGTATGTTAGTCTTTTACTTAAGCAATAATTAATCCAGTTTTTCATGGAGTTTGATATTTACTTTAACGTTAATTTTAACAATAAGTTACATGGTCTATTTGCTGAACTTTAAGAGAGTTGTAGTAAAGATTTTGTTGTGTTTATAACAATCCTGCTGCTTAAACTATCTAAAAACATAAAACCTTCAGAACGTTGACATCGTTCCCGCGCTCCGGCGTGGGAACGATAACAACCATTAACTTAGGGCATTTCCGGTTGTAGAAGCGGGCCAAGCCGGCGAACGATGCGGGTCAATACCCGCCAAAATTGCCAGGGTGTCACGGGCATGGCCAGCTCCTTCAAGTCTTAATTTAATGCAATGACTCTGTCCGTGGCAATAATAACCACACTGTTAGCAAGCTTACATCGGCACAACAAAATGTTTGAAACACCACGTTGATCACAATCTTTCTTGATAAAAATAACATATATAAATCAATAATATAAAGATATTTTTACATTTGGCACACCGTTTGCTTTATCACTAATGTCATTAACAACAACGTCCTATACAGGAGAAGATCATGGCATTACGTCAATGTGCAATATACGGTAAAGGTGGAATTGGCAAGTCTACTACAACTCAAAACCTGGTTTCTGCTTTGGCAGAATTGGGTAACAAAGTAATGATAGTTGGCTGCGATCCCAAAGCTGACTCTACCCGTTTAATTCTTCATGCCAAAGCGCAAACTACCATTATGAGTTTGGCTGCTGAAGCGGGTAGCGTTGAAGATTTAGAACTAGAAGATGTACTGAAAGTCGGCTACGGCGGTATCAAATGTGTTGAATCAGGCGGTCCTGAGCCCGGCGTTGGCTGTGCAGGCCGCGGTGTAATCACTGCTATTAACTTCCTTGAAGAAGAAGGTGCTTATGACGATGAACTTGACTTCGTTTTTTATGATGTACTTGGGGATGTTGTGTGTGGTGGCTTTGCCATGCCGATCCGTGAAAACAAGGCGCAAGAGATTTATATCGTCTGTTCGGGCGAAATGATGGCGATGTATGCGGCCAATAACATTGCCAAAGGTATTGTGAAATATGCTAACTCAGGAAGTGTGCGTTTGGCTGGCTTAATTTGTAACTCACGTGAAACTGCGCGTGAAGATGAATTAATCTCGGCGTTGGCTGCAAAAATAGGTACGACAATGATTCACTTTGTGCCGCGTGACAACGTTGTACAACGCGCTGAAATTCGCCGCATGACGGTTATCGAATATGAACCACAAGCCAAACAAGCTGACGAATACCGTCAATTGGCGATGAAGATTCGCGATAACAAGAATTTTATCATTCCAACTCCGATCACGATGGATGAACTGGAAGAATTGATGATGGAATTCGGCATTATCGATCAGGAAGACGAATCCATTATTGGTGTAACGGCAGCCGCGGAAGCGGTCGCTTAAAACCGAATAACCGTAGGGTATGCTGTACATACCTTTTGGCAAGCAATTCCAAAAAATGGTACGCACAGCGTACCCTACGGATTTCCGTCCTAAAACCTGTCTGTTGGGGGATTACCCACGGCATAAGTAGGAGACACTCATGGCTGCTCTAACAAAAGAAGAGACCGAAGCGCTTATTCAAGAAGTGCTGGAAGTCTATCCCGAACAAGCAAGGAAAGATCGCGCCAAGCATCTGGCGGTTAACGATCAGTCTTTGGAAAAATCAAACAAATGTATTACTTCAAACCGTAAATCCCAGCCCGGGGTTATGACTATTCGTGGTTGTGCTTACGCCGGTTCCAAGGGTGTGGTTTGGGGTCCGATTAAAGATATGATTCATATCTCGCACGGTCCGGTGGGTTGTGGTCAGTATTCACGCGCTGGCCGCCGTAATTATTATGTCGGCACGACCGGCGTTAATACTTTCGGCACGATGAACTTTACTTCTGATTTCCAGGAAAAAGATATTGTTTTCGGCGGAGATAAAAAGCTCGCCAAAATCATGACAGAAATCGAAGAATTGTTTCCATTAAACAAAGGTATCAGTATTCAATCAGAATGTCCGATCGGTTTGATTGGCGATGATATTGAAGCGGTCGCCAAAAAAGCTAACAAGGAAATCGGCAAACCTGTTGTGCCGGTTCGTTGTGAAGGCTTTCGCGGCGTATCACAATCATTAGGCCATCACATCGCCAATGATGCGATTCGGG
>CAYVFT010000178.1:0-3943 GCA_964450225.1 uncultured Crenothrix sp.
TAGTAGACTACTTCGACTCATTCGAGGGAGGGTAAATTTGTGGGGATACCTCAGACGCCGATCCGATTCACCTCTTGCTGCGGAGTGCGGGCGACATCGTGCCTATCATGGTGTGCATGCTCACCGGCATGCTGATCGATCAGTTTATTCCCGCGCTGGCTTTTGGGTCATCGCCGTTAAATTCTACCGGCGCTTTCGTGACAACCGCCCGGACGGGAATACCCATGTGGCTCTCGGATTTTCTGAGTATCTGAGGCAGATAAGGGACCTAGAACCGTTTCATCCGGATCGTCATTCTGGGCTTGCTGGTGGTGTGCGAGATTACCTCGCTGGCTGCGTGGTGAACATTTCCATAATCAAATTCGATGATGGATGACAAGCAAGCTCAGGAAGCCTTTTTTAGCTCGCCCATGCCATTCGGCTTTTTAACCACTTGAAGTTGCGCTTTAATACATTTCTGTACGGCTTCAACATGAGAAATAACACCCACAGTTTTTCCGTGGGTGTGCAAACTTTCCAGTGTGCTGATCACTGTAAAAAGCGAATCTGCATCCAGATTGCCAAAGCCTTCATCGAGAAACAGTGAATCCACGGACCGGCCGTTATTGGCTAATTCCGAAAGCCCCAATGCAAGTGCCAGGCTGACTACAAAGCTTTCGCCACCCGATAATGTCTTGGGCAAACGCCGGACATTAGCCTGATAAGTATCTTCAACCTCCAGAGCCAGTCCTTGCTCGCTGAACGCTTGGCGCAAATAATAGCGGCCACTGATTTTTTCCAGTATGGCATTGGTTTGAGACAATAACTTGTCGGCAATTCGCCTCTGAACCCGGCGACGAAACGCCATACCGCTTTCTTCAGCCAGAAGCGCCGCTTCAGCAAAGTAGGGTTTGAATACTGTTTCCTGCTGTTGCAATCGTAAAAGCTCTGCATCATAGGTTTGCTGGAGTTGCTTTTGTTCGCTCAGGAGTCTTTCCAGATGCAGTGCTTCCATGCTTGCTATCTCAATTTTCTCGGCAATCCTTCTTAGTTGTTCTTCTATCTCTGTTGTATTTAATGTTGATTCCAAATAGGCGGAATCGGTTTCCAATTGAGCATTACTTGCCTCAAGTTCTATGGATCTGGCATCAATTTCCTGTTCCAATTCCGCTTTCTGACGCTCAAGTTCAGACTGACTTTCCATCATCTCCAGCATTTTACTAATTTCATGCAAGCTCTTAAAATGAGTAGCTCGCATTTTCTCCTGTAACTTCTGACTCAAGTTAGCCGCTTCGATTTCCTGCTGAGCCAGTAACTGCTCTTTATCAGAAATCAGCTTCTGTTTTTCAATAAGTGCCAAATGAAAACCGATAGTCTCTTCAGTTTGAAGTTGGCCAGTGTAAATTTCAAGAAGCTCATTGCAACGTGTTATTTCAGTTTGACAAGCGGCTTGTTTCGCTTCCAAAGCTTCCAGTTCTTCAGATAATCCTTTGTGGCGGTAAGCATAGCCATGATATTCTTGCCTGCGCAAATTGAGTCGATCAAACAAAGCATCTTCCTGACCTTTGGCCGGCATTTTTTCACCCAGCAAAATCAATTGTTCCAATACTTTATCGGCTAGCTGTTTTTCTTCCTGCTGACAACGGGCAAACGCAGCTTCGATGTCTATCTGTTCCTGGCCAAGTTCCTGAGTGTTGGAGCCCAACTGTTGAGTGCTCACCTGCAACTTTTCAATAGTGGTTTCGCTTTTGGCTATTAAAGCCTTTAATTTTTCGATGCCAATTTGTTTACTGCGGTATTTCGTCGTGAAACGGGCAACGTCTGCCAACTCGATGGTCTCTTTCTTTATCAATTCCTTCATCAATCTCAACTTGGTAATATCAAGATCCTGACTCACGATATTTAGCCGGTTACATAAGTTTAACCACTGGGCTCTGATTTGATGTAGCTGCGTTTCCTTGGCCTGAATTTTTTCAGACTGCTTTTGCGCAATAATGATTTTTTGCTCAATATTGACAGACTTCTCCTTCAAGAGTCTTATTTTCGCTTTTTGATCGATCAATGCCTGTTTATAGCCGGAGATTGCCGGGGGATGTTTAGCGTAAGGATGTTGCAAGGCGCCGCATAATGGGCATGGCTTGCCATCGACAAGATGAACGCGGTCCGGGGCCATTTTTTTCAATATCGATTCACGAATAACCGACTCATCGAGCACGAGCTTAATGTTTTCTTCGCGTTTTATTTCCAGCTTTAACTTTTCAAGCTCAAGACTCAAAATATCGACATCATGATCCGGCTGCTCCTTGCGTCTGAACAGGGAGAAAAAGCCAGAACCGCCCGTCAGTTTTTGATGTTTTTGGGCCAAATTGTAGAGTGTTTGAAATTCCTTGATTCGTTCTTGCTGCTCTAATCTTAAGGCATTGATATCCTCAGTCGCATTGCCCTGAGCCATTGCCTCTAGCTCTTTTTCATCCTCGTTTAACTGGTGTTTTAGTTCGGCCAGTTTTTTATTTTCTTTTTCGAGAGCGCTGGTATTATTCTTCAGTGACGCAATGGTTTTTTTTGATTGCCTGGTAAATGATTTCTGCTTCCCACTTAGTTCAAATACCTCAGTCCGGAGTTTTTTTAATTGACTTAATTCATCAAGAAAACCAGTCAGTAAGACGGCATCAGCAGAATGCTCTTCCAGCCAGGTTGATACTGTTGCGAGAACTGACTTCCTTTCCGAGGACTGCGCCGCCAAAGATTGCCATAATTCAGTTTCGGACTGTCTGTTTAAATTAATCTGATTAACCTGAATCCTGGCGCTGTCTAATTTTAGTTGCTGCTCAGTAAACGATAGTTGTGCCAGACCGTCAGGTGCAGTTTCATTGCCCAGTTTCTCTTTTAATACTTTGAGTTCGCTCAGAAAATCATCCAGGGTCGATTTGCCTTGTCGAATAGCGTGATTTTTATCCTTGAGAGCTTTGATGCCATCTTTAAAGATTAAAGCGTCTTGAGATGCGGCAATCCGGTCTAATAAATTTTGTGTGTTTTCTATCTGAGTTATGGCTTTTTCCAGATTTTTTTCCTGCACAACAATCTGTTTTTTTAATGCTGTTATCTTTGTCAACAAAGATTGCTGTTGTTTTAAACCGTTTTGTTCTTCTTTCAGCTCAGATAACTGCTCTTTAAAATCGATTAAATCATGTTCACAGGCTTCCTGCTTTTCTGGTTTCATCAACTGGATAGCGGCTAATTCCTGTTTTAAACGGTCCAGTTCCCTCTGAGCGTTTTCAGCATTATCAATAACCTCCTTTTTATAATCAGCATAAATATCAGTGCTGGTTATTTTTTCCAGTATGTCCATACGCTCACTATCCAGCGCATTCAGAAAAGCGGCAAAATCACCCTGCGCCAGCATTATCGAACGAGTGAAATTACGAAAATTCATGCCAGTAATCTCGGTCATCCGCGCACAGACTTCATGATGCGTATTGGCTAGAACTTCGCCGTCTTTCAAGTGAATTAATTGCATTTCCGGTGGCATTAATTCACTTTCCGGATCACCTTTTGCACGCTGCACATGCCAACTGGATTGGTAACCTTCACCACCCAGAGAAAACTCAATTTTTGCAAAACATTCAGCAGTTTGCTTGGTCATCACATGGCTGGCTGGGCGATCAAAACGAAAAGTTTCGCCATATAAAGCCAGCGTAATTGCATCTAAAATACTGGATTTGCCTGATCCGTTAGGTCCCGTAATCGCAAAAACCCCGGTATCGGAAAAGGGTGATTGTTCAAAATTGATTCGACTCTCGCCCTCTAAAGAGTTGATATTCTTGAAATGAATATTTAGTATCTTCATAACCTATTGTTTTATATATTTATACTCATTGCGTATGCGTCATTTGGTACACGCCTTGGTACACATTATTAATGTGTTCACATGATACACGACGAGACTGTTTGAGAAAACAGCCAG
>CAYVFT010000179.1:0-3837 GCA_964450225.1 uncultured Crenothrix sp.
GAGCCTCGTTTCAAAAAACTACCACGTGGTATCTCAATGATGACCTCAACCACAGGGACTTCTTTGTTCATATCCTCTGAATTTATAGATACAGAGAGAATTTCCGTTTTCTTTGATCCTGTCAATTATCAGTCACTCCTTAGTTAGGCTTCGTCAGATTAATGCTGCAAAAATATCGATTCACAAATAACTTTGTCCGTAAAAATTGATAAGATTTGTACGGTACTTGCAGTCAGGCGTGATGATTAGAATCTTGTAATCGATACTGCTAAAAATATTCAAAGCTTGATCAGCTCATTGATAACGGACTATATCAGATGCCGACCAAGTTGGTGTAATTTTAACTTCAATGAACGGCCGGGATAGAAACTTCTATGGCTGCGATTGGCCTGAGTATGGACGATGGTCCTCATGATTCTGGTTTCGGCCGTTGATTTTTGTTGTTGTCAGCACCCTCGTTTGCAACGGATATTTAACTTTGCGGTCAGATAAACATGAACAAAATTTCAACACAGCGCTTACGCGCACATGTCTATGAACTTGCCGGTAAAATCGGTGAGCATAATATTTTTCATCCGGCTGCGCTGCATGCTGCGGAGGCTTATATTACGGGGGAATGGCAGCAGCAAGGCTATGACGTCCGTAAACAGACATATACCGCACAAGGCATTGAATGCGCCAATCTTGAAATCAACTGTATCGGCAACAGCCGTAATAATGATGTTATTCTGATCGGTGCCCATTATGATTCAGTCCTGGGCAGTCCAGGCGCTAATGATAATGGCAGCGGCGTTGCAGCGTTGTTGGAACTTTCTCGCCTGTTCAGGGAAGTTCCGCCTGAAACCAGTCTGCGTTTTGTCGCTTTTGTGAATGAAGAGCCGCCCTTTTTCTACTGGGGCAATATGGGCAGCATGGTGTATGCCAAAGCCGCCAGGGAACGTGGAGATCCGATACGTTTTATGATCTCGCTGGAGACCATCGGCTGTTATCGAAACCAGCAAGGCAGCCAAATTTATCCGCCTTTACTGAAATATTTTTATCCCGATACCGGTAATTTTATTACTTTTGTTTCTAACTTGCGCTCTCGGCGCATCATGCGGGACTGTGTCCGGGTGTTTTCCTCGGTGACGGATTTTCCGGTGCAATCCATTGCTACTCTGGCCCTGGTACCGGGTGTATCCTGGAGTGATCATCTGGCGTTTTGGCGACATGGTTATAAGGCATTCATGATTACCGATACGGCTTTCTATCGTTATCCCTATTATCACACGGCGCAAGATACGCCGGATAAACTCAATTATGTGCCGTTTTCAGAAATGACAAACGGTCTTTTTTTAATGTTATCCCGGCTGGCGAATACAGCAAGACGCAATCGATATGAGAGAATTAAATGAAGTCTTTGCCGCACTGGCAAAGTCCGCATTCCGCAGCAAATTTCATCTGCAAGGCAAGGATATTGCCTATTTGCATAACAAGGGACTGGCGACGGTAATCGAACACGCCAAAGATTTTATCGGAAAGCGCTTAACGCCCGCAGCGCCAGCCAATGACGGCAAACAAACGCCTTTTCGAGGGCACCCGGTCTTTGTGGCACAGCACGCGACAGCCTGCTGCTGCCGCGGTTGTTTGGAAAAATGGCACAGAATACCCAAGGGCCGCCACCTGACTTCGTACGAGGAAGCCTACATTACCAGTGTCCTTGAAAGATGGCTTGTAGAAGAAATGAGAAAGTCATTATGAAAATCAAGTATCAAGATCAATTTTTTTATTCACTGCTCAATATTCACACTGCCAAGCCGCGCCTACTAGAAAACGCGAGCCTTGGCATTACGCCCTCCACGCCATGTTGAAAACCCGCGGTAAAGGATTTGCCTATGGCGCGGCCATTTCTGCCGCCGTTTTGATAGCTTCGTTGGGGATTTTTGTTCGCAACATTTCAGCGGATGCTCTAATTATTGCGGTTGCCCGATTGAGTCTTGGTTTCGTATTTCTATTCGGATACTTGGGGCTGACCCGAAATCTCCGTGCCGCTAAGGTCTCATTTTCCCCTTATCTAGTAGCCAGTGGCCTATCGTTAGGTCTCTGTGTTTGGTTTTATATCAAGGCGATTGCACACACCTCGTTGGCTAACGCCGTATTTTTGCTTTATTTAGGTCCCCTGTTGGCCGTCGTTATCGCCTACTTCTTGCTGAGGGAAAAAATCGCTCTACCCAGCCTCTTATTGATGAGTTTGGCATTTGTTGGCTGTTTGTTTGTGGTGCAGTTCGACTTCTCTTTTTCCAGGGAGGATGCTTTGGGTTATGTCTATGGGTTGTTGTCCGCTCTTTGCTACGCCTTGATCATCGTCACCAACCGCAAGATTCCGGCACAGGTGCCGCCCTTAGGACGTTCTTTTTACCAATTGCTGATTGCAGCATTGTCGCTCATCCCATTTCTAGCCGGGCATAAGATTCATGTGTCTTTGCTGGATCTACCCTGGTTGCTCGCTCTGGGGTTTTTCCCGGGGTTTCTAGGATTGACCCTAATGATCTTTGCCATCCGGCATTTGACAGCCTACGAGTATGGCATCCTGTCGTATCTGGAGCCGGTCACCGCCGCAGCGATCGGTGTAACGGTTTACGCGGAGCCTATGTCGCTGTTGCAGGTTCTGGGCGGCAGCATTATTATTTTGAGCGGGCTCGTTCAGCTTTGGGTAGCCAAGCCGGATCAAAGTCAACCTACCCAACATACCTAAGGAGATTGGTTATGGTACAGTTTAGCCACATCATTTCAGCCATCGATACCCATACTGCAGGAGAACCCGCCCGAATCGTCCTAACCGGCCTGCCGAATATCCTGGGTAACACCATGGCGGAAAAAAAGCAGTACATGAAGGAACAGCTCGATCGCTATAGAACCCTGCTGATGCAGGAACCGCGGGGACACAAGGACATGTTCGGCGTTGTCCTGATGCCGCCGACCCGTCAGGAAGCCCACTATGGAGTCCTATTTATCGACAGCGAAGGCTATATCGACATGTGCGGCCATAGCATCATGAGCGCTACGACCGTACTGATTGAAACCGGCATGGTCAAGCCCATCGAGCCGGAAACTTGTGTCATATTCGATACTCCCGCCGGCTTGATCGAAGCGCGCGCCAGAATCGAAGGAAACCGGGTCATCGAGGTGTCTGTAGCCAATGTTGCCTCATTTCTCTACGCCATGGATGTGACAATCGATCTGCCCGAGATAGGCAGCATCAAAGTCGATGTCGCGTTCGGAGGAAACTTCTTTGCCCTGGTTCAGGCCAAGGAGTTGAGGGTGGCAGTACATCCGATCAACTCAACCCGGCTGATCGAGCTGGGCGCAGCAGTGAAAAGGGCGGTCAATGCCAAGCTCGCTGTGCAGCATCCGACCGTCGGTCACATCACCAGGGTTGAATTAACCATGATCTACGACAAACCCGAACCGTCGCAACCCTTTGCCAAGAGCGTAGTCATTTTTGGCGACGGCCAGTTGGACCGTTGTCCTTGTGGAACCGGGACTTCGGCCGTGATGGCGGCGCTTTATGCCAAAGGTGAGTTGTCCTTGGATACTGATTACATTAATGAAGGTATCATCGGCACGCGATTCAAGGGAAAACTCCAGCGGCAAGTTCAGTTGGGCGATTTCGTTGCGGTCGAGCCCGTCGTCACTGGAACAACTTATATCACCGGTATACAGCAGTTTGTGGCCGATCCCAATGATCCTTTCAAATACGGTTTCCTGGTCGGTTTATGAACTCACCCAAGCCATGGGTGGGCGGTAAAACCCACATGATGATTGCCTTGGGTTTATTGGCAAGGCATCCCGAATTGC
>CAYVFT010000180.1:0-3769 GCA_964450225.1 uncultured Crenothrix sp.
CATAATCGCCAGCATTACAATTGCCAATGATTTTCCATGATTGCTAATAATCTGAGACAATTCGAGAAAATTGAAAACCTGAAAATCGAACGTTGGCTTTAAACTAAGCAAGGTCGGGTATAGTCACATGGAGACCGGCAAAGATTTTACTCAAGGGGTAGTTTTGGAGCATGGCTGCACCAAAATTTAACAGAACCACCACAGTTTCCAATCAACACTCGCTGGAGTCAATTATCATGAATTTACCTGCCATTCCGACCGGACTTGATTTTGCGAGTCATAAACAACTGGAAGAATTGCAACATATCAACCTGCAATTAGCCGCCCTGGGCCAACCGACTTGCGAAGTTGAGGGTGATCAGCAATATCTCAAGGTTGCGGATAGTTTGTTGAAAAACTATTCCCAGCAACGTCGTCTCCTGGCCAAGTACCGTTGTCCGGCTGATCAACGTATTCAGGATTTTCTTAACGCTTATTTGCATGAAAACGGTATAGACGCATCCATTTGTCTGCCTGGAGAGACTTTTGTTCTGGAACGTGAAGGACTGGCCAGAGAGCTGTCATTGCCATTTCAACACAATGAATTTCATTCTGCGTATGTCGATTCTTACCGGATGCGGCAAGGTGTCCTGCATAATCCACAAAATGACCGTCGCACAACTAAAGGCGTATTTCATATCGTCGCCGGTGGACTCCCTGTTCCTGCTGATAAAAACGAAGTGCCTGTAGGTGTTTATGCTGAATTACTGCGTATTGCTTTATCACCTCCGGATGATCTGTTATGCCTGCCATTCACCAGCAGACAAGAAAATTCTGCGAAACTCTGGCTGTCTTTATTGCTCAGACCCATTGTGGTTCCCGAAATTTCCGGCTTGAGTCCTAAGAAAACCATGGAAACCCGGTTTTTTGCGCCAGGTGGACTAGTCGCCAATCTGGATTTTGTAGAATCTATTTTTGGTAATGCGGGCGACCCGTTTCTCCCTGAGAATGATGCCGCACTGGATATTGCTCAATGGACGGGGCATACCGGCTGCATCATTCTTGCCCCGCACCTGGTGGGGTGCCGCAAACAGGCAATCGGCCTGCCTCACTATAATGATGCCACCGAGCGTCAGCGCAAAGACGGCATGTGCTGGCAAAAGGAGGATGAACTTTACAATGAGGGTAAGCCGTTCAAACTTGTATGCCGCAATATGCTGGGCGTGATTGTCACGCTGATTGCCGATAACTATTTTGGTTACAGCAAAAAAGAAATCAAATCCCAGATCAGCTATTCCGCCAACCTGTTCGGCGGCTGTGAAGAGGAACATTCGGGTGGCGCGCTGGCCTTTCCAAGAGCCATTCTCGGAGAAATATTTTTGCCTCATGGTGCCGATAACGATGAACTTTATTCTATCGAAAAACTTTGCCGGCTTTTAGGTCCTGCCATAGACCATAAAGATGAAGGCTATGCGATAGATAAAAAGCACCCCACTATTATTTTTATTCCATGTACAGCACAAATTAATATCCAGCAACAGCAGATAAGCTGGGAGCGCGGTGGCCTTACCTATACAATCAAATTGCTAATCAATCACACCTATGTTTATCCCAATGGCTTTAGAGTCCATATGGAGCGCCATCCGAATGCACCCAGCTGGCGGCTGGTCGGCACTTATCCCGAAGGCACCTTCTGCCACAAGCCGAGTACTGTATCTGGAGGCGGCAAGTCGGAAATCTCCAAATCAATTGCCGGCGCCATTATTTCCGGTGCGGTGTTTGTCGATAATTTTGATAAAGACATGGATATGGTTGCCGATATTTTCGAGCATGATTATTCCTGTCGGTTCCGGGATCCTGCGCGTAACGGCAGCGATCAACGCAGGCTGCTCAGCAATAAACGCACGCTTGGTTCGGTTATCAAGCTGCTGACGCCGTCCATAACCGAGTATTCCGATGACTATAACCACTGGCTGAAGCAAATCCCCCAGCATATCTGGGCACTGGTGCTGATGATAAAACGTTTTTACAAAGCGGAATGGGGGCAAAACTGGCGAGAACATTTTTCTGTCGATCTGGTAAATGGCTATCCCGGTAACGAATTGAAATTTCATGGCCGAAAACTGATCGCCAGCTACCTGCGGGTTGGTTTTGACAGTAATGGCGCCTGGCGTGTTTTCAAGTTAAGACAGGATTTTATTGCTTCGGCAAAAGTTCAGCTGGAAGATGATATAACCGCGTCCACTGTGGTACCGGTAACCCAGCTTACCGGGCTTAACCCCGACTATAAAAATCCCTGCGTTAAACTGGTTGATAACTGCGAACAAAGTTTTTTTCAGCGCCCCGATGATGCAGTCCACAGGGGTACAGATTTACAAACGGAACTCGATTTATCGGGTACAGATAATTTTATTTCCAATTTTCAACCTCTCACCCCAAAAGATGCCCGCGAACTTATCGAGGACGTCATTCACTTTGAGGAATTCAGTAAGCCGATGCGTGACGTCATAAGTCAGGCTGCACAGGGCAAAGAAGGGGAATATTTTGTATCTTCCGCCCACCCGCGTCTGGTCGATGGCAAACCTAGTCTTAATGTACGTTATCTACAACTTCGGCCTGATATTGTTAACCCGGCAATGCGTTATCTTTCAGAAATATCAACACGTCTGGCACGAGGCCTCAGGGCGGATCAAGCTGTTCATTTTCCCGTTAACGCGGTCCTGCCGGGCCGCCGCAACAATCCGAGAGATGTTGCCGCAGGCATCAGGCCATTGGCCATTTATAATCCGATCCATTATCAGGAACTGCCGGAGCTGTTTATGGATTTTATTTGCAGCCTGACCGGTAAATCACCCTCGACCACCGGTGCAGGTTCAGAAGGCGCACTGACTAAAGGTCCGTTTAATGCCGTGTGCACCACCGCGGATCTGAATACCGCTCTGGTTTCTTTTATCTTGTGCGGCTATGATGGCTATTCGACTGCGGCTGGCTATATCGGCTCGCAACGCCGGATAGATCATGACATCAGCCTATTGATTCCTGAAATCTGGTCACGCTTACCAGTAGACCAACGCGATCCGCAATATCTTATCGACCATGGACAACTGGAAAGACTTGACGATTTCGAGTATCAAGGCAGGATGGTCTATGCGAGTCGATTGGGTTATCGCATCACCGAACGATTTGTGCATACTAATTTTGGTAAAGTATTTGATTATCCGACTGCGGTATTTGATGAAGCCATGTTGAAGCCGGAAACTCAAGATTTGGCCAGCTTTGTTGAAGGTGTCGATAATGTTTATGAAGCGCAGCAACGAGTGGCCCAAATCTATTTTCAGGACGGTTCAATCAATGACGCCTGCCCGCCGCTAAAAGCACTCATTCATATTATGGCCAACGGTAACTTTGAGGGTAAAGCCATCAATGATCCGGCTATTCGCTCCATGTTCAGCCGCGAGTACTTATTACAAAGTGACTGGTATCAAGAGCGGCTCAGGATCAAGCAGCAAAGAGACTGCATACTTTGGCAACAACACCGCGATTATATTTTGCAGCGTATTAGCGAAACTGAACAAACCGATTCTATGAATCAGGTTCTGACTCATAAGCTTGCAGCTGCTGAGCGTATGCTTGACGAGGTCTTTCAACCATCTTATCTTGAGAGCTTACAGGGAACTTTGGGGGCGGACTGGGTGCATCGTCCGGGGATTTAACCGATACAGAGGCTCATTTTAAGCTGAAAACTTTACTATTTGTTACCTTTATCTCCTGGAGTAATAAACAATGTCCG
>CAYVFT010000181.1:0-3765 GCA_964450225.1 uncultured Crenothrix sp.
GGGGCTTCGCCCCCATACTCCCAAAGGGAAAAAAGCAAAAGTATAAAGTTAAATTGTCCTGGCGAGCCGAAAACCGATATCGTTGTAGCGGCTGCCAGGCGCGCTCCTGTAGCGGAAGGCTGAACGCATGCTCTGTGGAGCTTCGTTCCACGAACCACCGCGCAGCACCCGGAGAGGGCATGCCGTATTATCGGGGGATTCTTGCGCCGACCCATCTCTTGGCGTCTTTTCATAACTGTCCACGTAGCAATCCTGAGTCCATTCCCAGACATTTCCCAGCATGTCCTGCAGTTGCCACCGATTGGCTTTAAATTGTCCCACGGGCGCTGTGTAGGGAAATTCATCCGCACAATTAAAAGGCTCCCAAGTGATACCAGAAAAATAGTTTTTGATAACAGATTCGTTTTTCGTATCAAATACATTGGCGTAAGTGCAGGCTGGGTCATCTTTTTCAGCTTCGGTTTTTTCCGGCCAGTAGCGCTCTGTCGTGGTTTTGGCGCGGGCGGCATATTCCCACTCGGCTTCCGATGGCAGGCGGTAATTCAAGCCGGTACGGTCCGAAAGCCATTGCGTATAAGCCACAGCATCATCCCAACTGACGTTGATGACGGGGCGGCTGTATCGACCCCAGTCTTGATCGCTTGGCTTTCCGCGCCCGGTGGCTGCGGCAAACAAGTCATATTCATCGAAGGTGACTTCATATTGGCCCATCTCAAAGGCCGTTGCAAAGTGTACCGTATGGGCAGGCAGTTCATCATGATTGCCTTTACCGGAAAGATCGTCCATCTGGAATTCACCAGCCGGGATGACTGCCATGGCCGGTTTTGTTACCGGCCAGATGCCAAGCTGTATAAACAGCGCCTTACTGGCCAGTTTGGGTCCATAGTCGGACTTGCTGACATGAAACAAAATGCCGAGAAAAATGACGGTTATCACGCCCATGACGGAATAAGCGATCCGAAAGCCGGTTTGGCGCCGTTTACAGGCACGCAGGTAGGCTTCCGCGGTGGTGGAGCGTGGCGCAGCCGCGTTAATATAGCGCTTTAACAAAGCCCCGGTGCGCAGAGCGCTTGCCGTGCAATCGGCTTTATCCCACTCGCTGGCGGCCTGTTCAAGGTCACGGCGGGCACGCAAGGCAGACGAGTGGGCAATGATCCATTGTTGCAATTGATTCCAGCCGCTGAATACGACTTCATGGGCCACTTCCAGCATCGGTTGATTGTCTTCGCCCTTGCTGGAAACCAGCAATCGCGCCTCGATGAGCCTGCCGGCAACGAGTTTCGCGTCTTCCTGTAGCAGCTCTTGCGGGGCGCGGCGGCGGGTCGCGACTTCCTGTTCATTGACTTCGATCAAATTGCTGAATAAATGAACTAAGGCGGCATTTAAATCGATGCGGGCCGGCAGCCCCTGAAGAGCGCTTTTGGCGCAAACCTGTACGGCACCCTTGACGCCGCCGAAAGCGGTATAGGCGTCAAGGCTCAAGTAGTGCGAATTTTGTTCGTGTTCATAAAGCTGGTTGAGGGTATAGGCAATCAGCGCCATGGCGCCAGGTCCTGTGCCGGCCTCGTCGAGCAGACGCTGCACCAGCCCGTCTTGCAGTTCCACGCCGGCGGCCTCGGCCGGCCGGACGATCATCTGAAGGATGGCGCTCATGGCAGGCGGGTCCAGCGGAAAGGTGCCGCGATCCTGACGCAGCAGATCGGCCAGCACGGATTCCTTAATGGCCTGTTCATAGAAGTCGGCGCGCAGCGTGACAATGGCGCGGATGCGCGGCAGCGTGACAATATGTTTTAACAGCGACAAAAAAACTTTGCGCTCATCCGTCTGGCATTGAGTAAACAACTCTTCAAATTGGTCGATCACCAGCAGTACTTCGGCGTTCGGCTCGGACAGAGGCAGCAAGGCGTACAAATGCTTCTCCGCGGTCGGGTATTGGGCAACGTCCGGTGAAGTCGCGTGCAAAGACCAGGCGATTTCATTTTCTGTCTGGCCGGAAATGTTCAACTTGGCATTGAGCGCATAGGCCATCGCCAGAAAAGGATTATTGGCGCGCTCGCCGGGCGTGAAAATGATATCGGTCCACGGCGAATGGCCGATGATGCCGCTGCGCAGTCTAGGCAACAGCCCTGCCTTGACCAGCGACGACTTGCCGGAACCAGAAACGCCGACGACAGCGACAAAACGCACTTTCGGGTCGTCAAACTGCTGCAGCAGCTGATCGACTTCCCGGCCGCGGCCAAAATAAATCGGCGCTTGCTCAGGCATGAACGCTTTCAGTCCGGGATAGGGCGAGCCCGTCCAAATCGGAACGGCTGCCGGTTTTGCCGACGTTTGCGATGGAGCAGGCGGAGGCAGTGATTCGAGCAGCTTGTCCAGACGGTCGCGCAGATGGTGCTCGAACTGCTGCCGAAAGTCGTCCGGCGTTTCATAATGGTTGATGCCGCCTGCCAACGAACCGTCAGGATTAGTAAAAGCAGCAAAGAACTGTTCCAGCCTGTGCCATTGATCTAGTTTGGCGTTTACCTCTGGATCATCGGCAGAAAATTGAGGAGCGCCCTTGCGGCGATAAACCCAAACAGCCGGTTTACGTTGAGTCCGGTGACCCTTGAGAGCATTGAGATATTCCCACTCGGTACCGGACAAATACGGCGTGCCGTCTTCCTTCAATTCAAAATCGGCAGGGATCTGCGTACCAATGCGCGACCACAAGGTGATAACGGCCAGATCACAGTCTTCGGGTTTGGGCAGACCTTGTGCAATCGCTTCCTGGGGTGTCAGCCCTGCCTCCATCGCTACTGCCGCGCCGGGTTGATCCCAGGCGATGATTTCAATATTGATACGGCCGCGAAAGCGCCGCTCACTGCTGATGTGGGTGATGGCTTCGCGTGCAAGTTTGCGCTCCAGAGGAACATCGCCTGGGGATGCAAGGAATATCCGGAATTGATGGAGATTTCCTCCTTCGGCTAGCACATTCTTGTTTTTTTCACTTGGAGACATGACCTACACCTTATTCCTTCGTGTTGTAAATACTGTGAGAAGTGATCGCATATGGATTAAAATGCAGTAACAATCGTTACACTAACATAGTGACTGAAGCGCCGGCTAATATGGTTAGGCGTTCTTCGCGGAATGCACATCGGGCACCTTCACACCTTCGAAATACTGGGCAGTTTCATTGGCAACCGCTTCACTCACAATCCTTGTCAGCCGCTGCAAGGCTGCTTGCAGCACCTTTACCCCTTCTTCGTCTGTAGAGGCAGCTCTCGCTGCAGCGGTTTGCAGTTCCCACTCCGAAAGGGCAAACTGCAATGTGAGCTGTGTTTGAGTATAAAGCTGCCAGGATTTCTGCCAGTTGAAGAACGAGTTGGCTGATGCTACCAATGCAATGAGCCACGCAATCCAAGAAGCTACTTGCGGTTTAATTTCAGGAGGCGACAACTGGGTGATGAAGGGCAGGCTGATGCTCAAAAAAAGCAGGATAAATCCGGTTGCTCGGAATGCCTTACGCCGTTTTGGCGCACGCGTTTGATAGAAATTGATGTACCAAAGTACGCTGCCTTGTGTATTTTCATCTTTAAAAAAACACTGTTCCTTTAGTGCAGACAGAAAAGCTTCTACTTTTGGCAAAGAGTTCAACATTTTTCAGTGTACTCCGAACAAGTCATTAACTAGCTTGAACATTCTATATTCGTTACCAGCAAATTAACAATAATATCTTGTAAGATAAGTTTTTAGTGCTGGATAACATCTAGTGAGGGATAAAAG
>CAYVFT010000182.1:0-3706 GCA_964450225.1 uncultured Crenothrix sp.
GCAAATAGCTCGTTAAAATTCATAAATTGTCTCTCTAACGGAACATGTCCTTATTTACTGCCTTAACCATAGCTGTTTTCGCTGCAACCAATCCTCTATCAACTAATTCTTTGAGATTCTGATCAAGTGTCTGCATCCCATCTTTACGTCCGGTTTGAATCGTGGAATACATTTGTGCAACTTTGGCTTCCCGAATCAGGTTTCTGATAGCCGATGTACCTACCATAATTTCATGTGCAGCAACACGTCCACCACCAATTTTTTTCATAAGTGTTTGCGAAATAACGGCTTGTAATGATTCAGACAGCATGGATCGAATCATGTCTTTTTCTGCAGCTGGGAATACATCAATAATACGGTCGATGGTTTTAGCCGCAGAAGTAGTATGCAAAGTGCCAAAAACAAGGTGACCAGTTTCTGCCGCTGTCAATGCCAATCGGATCGTTTCCAGATCACGCATCTCACCCACCAGAATGATATCAGGGTCTTCACGTAGCGCTGAGCGTAATGCTTCATTAAACCCATGCGTATCACGATGAACCTCTCGCTGGTTGATTAAACACTTTTGGCTTTCATGAACAAATTCGATTGGATCTTCTACTGTGAGAATATGTGCATAATCATTACAATTAATATGATTTATCATAGCCGCCAGTGTCGTCGATTTGCCGGAACCGGTTGGCCCGGTCACTAAAATCAATCCACGTGGTTTTCTAGTCACTTCCTCAAAAAACTTGGGCGCGCTCAAATCTTCCAGAGACAATACCTTTGAGGGAATAGTTCTAAAAACGCCAGCTGCACCACGCCCCTGATTAAACGCATTAACACGAAACCGGGCGACTTCTGGCAATTCAAATGAAAAATCGGTTTCTAAAAATTCCTCGTAATCCCGTCGTTGCTTGTCATTCATGATGTCGTAGATCAAAGCATGCACTGCCTTGTGATCCAATGCAGGAATATTTATTCGCCGAATATCACCATCTACTCGGATCATGGGTGGCAGACCTGCTGACAAATGTAAATCCGACGCGTTATTTTTAACTGAAAAGGCAAGTAACTCGGCAATATCCATAAGATTCTCTTGTAAAATAGTAGATAAAAAAACAACAGCTGATCGTTTATACCATAGTTCAACTCTTTGCTTTTTTGAAGCCGTGCTGTTTAATTAGAAATTGGACGCCTTAATAACTGATGTTACGCACTCGTTCCCTAAAACGGGTATCAATAATGGGGTGAAAAAAAATAAAACTAGAGTTATACACGGACTACCTGATATGCAATAGTAGGTTTTCGACGACGCCCGGATTGTCGACAATGATAGAAGGGGATATAAGCCATGGCCAGATGACGCATTTTCTGTCGTCGAAGGCATTGACCTCCAAAGACCTTTGGAGGTAAGTTAAAGCGACGGTACGCCAGATAGCGATTTGGCGTGCGACGTCGGACAAGTCGCCACGATCTACCAAAAACGGCGGAAAGTCGAGGAGTTCCATAAACCATAAAAATCCAACGCGGGGTTGGCAAAGTCATCAACCCGCACGGTCACTACCCAGAACAACCACATCTTCATGTCGATCTATGCGGTGTTCCAGCTGGAATGTCTGAAGATAAAACACAAGGCCAATCATTTTGCGCTAAGGACTAAGCTATTCATCAAAGAGAACCAGATGGGCTTACGAAGAATTGCGGAAATTACGGGCCGCATAACATCAATTAATAATTCCCTGAAGACCATGATCCATTACAAACTTAAACATATACTTGAACAAATCATGCAGGCTGAAGTTGTCTACAACCGTGAACCGGGATCAGTCTTATTATTAGCAGTAAGCAAAAACAAATCCGCTAAAGACATTTCCGCTGTCTATCAAGCTGGACAACGCCATTTTGGTGAAAGTTATTGTCAGGAAGCGCTGAAAAAACAACAGGAGCTAGGTGCGTTTAACATTACCTGGCACTTCATAGGACCTGTCCAATCCAATAAAACGAAAGCGCTTGCCTCGCATTTTGCCTGGATACATAGTGTTCATAGTTTGAAGATAGCCAAGCGCCTTAGCGAACAACGCCCCAGTATATTACCGCCGCTAAATATTTGCCTACAAGTCAATATCAGCGGTGAAGAGAGCAAATCCGGTATTACCCTGAATGAATTGCCACAACTGTGCGAACAAGTGGCTGCACTGCCCAACATAAAGCTACGCGGCGTAATGGCGATTCCCATGCCTGAAGAGGATTTTGAATTGCAACGCCTTCCTTATAAATCCCTTTATCAGGCCATTGCAAAACTTGACAATCCCGCGTTAGATACATATTCATTTGGGATGAGTGGAGATTTAAACGCCGCCATTGCAGAAGGAGCTACTATTGTTCGAATTGGCACAGCATTATTTGGCATACGGAAATAACCGTAAGCCAGATCTTTAGCACCAGGAACTTTTTCTGGCTACAAAGTAGTGAGCATCAAGTACGGAAATGATTTCTTCACATTCAATGATATTTTTACTATCCGTTAATATATAATCGGCTAAAGCCATAATGGCGTGCCAATTCGATCTGTCATTTATAAAATTGAATGCAGCCAAAAATAACTCAGATAGTTTCTTTTCCCGCTGGGCTCTGTTGACAAGAAGACAGTCAAGATATTCGTTGATAGTTTCTAAATCAGAGGAACCGCCATAATTTTTCAGAGCATTTAATGTAACCAGGAGGGGATTAATCGGCTCATCGTCACGCATGGCAACATAATTAGCCTCCGCCAGTGGACCCACCAATAAATTAATTATATCCGCTTCAAAAGCGTGTTGATAAGCCTGTTTCTGTACGGAAGTGAAACCGCTGATTGCTTCATCAAACGAGGATGGTAAAGTATGAATCAAACGACCACCATCTACCTTAGTAAGACAATTATTACATCTATCATTTGATTTGCATAAACATCCAATCGATTGAAATTTACTATGAAGTTCTTTAATAAATATTTGAAAAAAAACCGGTGGCAATTGTTTTTGTTTGTTGCCGAGATAAATCGCTGCTGCATGTCCAGCTTCATGGACAGCAGTTTTCCTGCTGAGCTCGGCATGATTTATCGGGTAAAAATCGTTTGATGAATGCCTGCGTTTCATAAATACCTCGTTAAAAAGAATGCGGACCAAATGTGCGGTCCGCACTATCGAGAGGAAGGATGGTTAACTGACGTTGTTTAGAGCACAGCGACAAGTTGTTTTAAAGTCTAGTTACTTAATTAAATATTGAAAATGTGGCATATTGACGCGCGTCAAAATGTCGCTAGATTTGGCATAAAATTTGCTCAGTATAGTTAGTTTGCCTAATATGTATTTTTTCAAAATCAAGTACCTACAACAGGCCAGCATCATATTATCAATTATACTAAGGCATATCCCCGATCCGGATGCGTCATAACACCCACTTTCAACATTAAATCTTAGTTGATTATTTATTATTCGCCATAAATACAAATATAGCTCTTAATTACTAAAGTTTCGGAGTTCATTTTTAGTGTAATAGCGCTTGCTCATCCCCTAAAGTTTTAAAGTCTTCTCGACTTTATGGTTTTCAAAACGATTTCCCGCCATAGGCTAGCAAAGGGGTTATTGATCAATACTCCGTTAAACTTAAGAAGATCAACGGTTAATGCTGGTAGTTCTAAGATTTTTGTGGCACGATTCATCTGAGACCAATTTGGGTT
>CAYVFT010000183.1:0-3643 GCA_964450225.1 uncultured Crenothrix sp.
GACATCAACAAAATGATGTCCAGTTTATCCATGACATGCTCTAAATAATGTAATGGCGTACCGGGATTAAAGGTTAAGCCTGCTTTACAACCGGAATCTTTAATCAATTGCAAGGTGCGGTCAATATGTATGGATGCTTCCGGATGGAAGGTAATGATGCTGGCGCCGGCTTTGGCAAAATCAGGTATCAACCTGTCTACGGGGGCAACCATCAAATGCACATCGATCGGCGCGGTCACACCGTGCTTTCTTAAGGCTTCGCAAACCAGCGGTCCGATGGTCAGGTTGGGTACAAAATGATTGTCCATGACATCGAAATGCACGATATCTGCGCCAGCGGCTAAAACGTTATCAACTTCTTCGCCTAATTTGGCAAAATCAGCTGAAAGGATGGAGGGTGCAATCCAGTTTTCGTTCATGTTCTGTTCCTCTGTGTAAAATTATTTATTATATCTTTTTTTAGCGGTTTATCTTCGTTATAAAATAACTGCGCTTGCCATCATACAGGAATCACAATCAATGAAACTAGTGACATTTACTCATAATAAACAATCGCGTGTAGGCGCAGTTATCGATGATGTCGTTGTTGATAGCAAAGGCTGCGCTGATATTCCATCTTCCATGATCGAATTTCTTGATGCGGGCTCTAAAGCATTGCTCGTGATGCAGGAACTCATCGTCAGGGGTAGCGCGCGTATCGCCCTGAATGAAGTTAAGCTGAATGCGCCGGTGCCAAGACCGGGTAAATTTCTGGGAATTGCCCTGAACTATGCCAACCACATTGCCGAAACGGGCCGTGATCAACCCGAATATCCCAGTTTTTTTACCAAACAAAGCAGTTGCGTTATTGGCTGCGGTGATGCCATTCATAGACCCAGGGTATCCGATAAACTGGACTATGAAGGTGAACTGGCTTTTGTTATCGGTAAACGCTGCCGCCATGTACCTGTCGATAAGGCGCATCAGGTGATTGCAGGTTTTACCATTGCTAATGATGTATCGGTGCGCGACTGGCAAATGCGCTCTCCTACCATGATGATTGGCAAATCATTCGATACTTGTGGCCCGCTGGGCCCCTGGATTGTCACCCCTGATGAACTCGGGGATCCCCATAATCTGGCAATTAAAACCTGGATTGATGATGAGTTGCGGCAAAATGCCAATACCAGTCAAATGATTTTTAATTGCTATGACATGGTCGCTTATTTATCACAAGCAATGACGCTGGAGCCTGGCGATGTAATTTCTACGGGAACACCCAGCGGTGTGGGTGTAAAAATGCAGCCACGCGGTTATATGAAACCCGGTCAAACAGCAAAAATAGAAATTGAAGGCATAGGGACACTGTCCAATCCGGTTATCGAAGAACCCGAGAATTTGGTGATGTATTAACCGGACTCATGAGCGTCTCAACTACTCTTTCTGAGATGAAAAAAACTTAATTTCTTCTGCCACGATTTATCAACCGGCCTTACAGGCAAAGGAAATAATACCGTCACTTTCAGTCCACCAAATTGGGATACGCCTAAAATGAGGTCGGCATTATGAATAGAGGCAATTCGCTTCACGATGGAAAATCCCAAGCCCGTACCCTTTGCTGTATTTGCCGTTTCAACGCAACGATGGAAACGTTCCAGGGACTTTTCATATTGTTCGGGGGGAATGCCCGGCCCTGAATCTTCAACACATAGTTGTAAATGTTTTTCCCTCCCCGTCACGGTTATTAATACATTGCCTTTGACGGGCGTATATTTGATTGCGTTATCAATAATATTGCGGATCAAAATTGCCACCAACGGTCCGTTAACAATAACCGGTACGGCATTATCCTCAACAAACTCCATAAGAATCTGCTTTTTATGCGCCTCCGGTTCCAGATCGGCAATAACGTGTATGACTTCACGACTCACCATCGTATTTTGTTTAGTCAAAAACTCCGTATTGGATTCAATGCGCGAGAAAGTCAGCAATTGCTGCACCATATAAGACATTCTATTCACAGCTTGTTTAATGCGGGAAAGCGCCTGTTTGCGTACTTCCTCATCGGTTGTTCTTAATGCAACATGGGCTTGTGTCAGTAAACCCGCTAAAGGTGTTCTTAATTCATGCGAAGCATCCGCAGTAAAGCGGCGTTCATGTTCAAAAGCCCGTTCAAGCTGAACAAAAAGATTATTTATTTCATTAACCACTGGCACAATTTCATTGGGCAGTCTTTTGATGGATAGCGGCTTAAGATAGCTGGCCTCACGTTTAGCAAGCGCTTTTTCCAATCTGTTGATAGGTTTTAAAGATAGTCCCACAATAAACCAGATGACTAAACCTAAAAAGGGTAGGCCGAAAAGAAACTGGGTAACCAATTGTGATGATATTTCATCCGTTAATTCAGCCCGAATCTCTTCTTGCTGACCTACATGGATAATATATTCTCCGGTTGAATTGGAGATACTGAAAATATGCCAGACATGATCATCAATCTTGGTCTCGCTGAAGCCATAAGTTGAAGAAGAAAAAGCAAATGTTGGTGCGCTATCAGAACGTAAAATTAATCCGTCTCTTTTGGACCACAGCTGAAAAGCAATTTTTCTTTCGTATTTATGGCCCAGGGCATTTGCTTGTAACAGATCATCAAATATCGGCCATAACCGATTATCAATATTGGTTTGACTAAAGCCATGAACTGAAAATGTAGGCGCATTTTCTGAGCGAAGCAATAAACCATCATCCTCAGACCATAGCTGAAAAGCGCTTTTACTTTTGAATTTATGCTTTAAATTGTATGTATGCAAAAGCTCATCGGCTTTTTCCTGCTCCTGGCTCCAGCGGCCTGACAATGAGCCTTCACGAAGCAGGCTTTCTACAAAGGCATTAAGCACTTTTGCCGATTGTGCCAATTCCGCATCAAACAGATTGGCGACTTCATCACGCGTTACTTTATAATTAATATAGGCTGCAATTCCCCATATCAGCATGGATGCAGAAAGCAGGCTGACTAGCAATAATTGCCGAAGCGAATAATTCATAGCTCCTCATCTATGTCAATGATATAGCCCACACCTCTGACCGTGCGAATAAGAGCTGGATCTAGTTTTTTCCTGAGATAGTGGATGTGAACTTCAACGGTATTGCTTTCCACATCAGAGTCCCAGGAGTAAAGACTTTCTTCAAGCCTGGAGCGGGAAACAACCTTGCCTATGTTACTCATCAGAAAACTCAATATCTCAAATTCCTTTTGCGACAAATCTACCTTTTCATTGTTAAAAGTAACTTGATGTGAAGCGGGATCCAGAACAATACCCTTATACTCAATAGTCGGTGCACTTCTGCCCTCACTCCTTCTTGCCAACGCCCTTAACCGGGCACAGACTTCATCCAGTTCAAACGGTTTAATAACAAAATCATCCGCACCACTATCCAAGCCCAATACCCGATCAGAAATAGTATCTTTAGCCGTTAAAACCATCACAGGGGTTTCGTCTTTACGGCTTCTTAATGCTTTCAAAATAGCCATGCCATCCATATCAGGCAAATTCAGATCCAATACGATCAGCTCATAAGTATTAAGCTTTAAAGCCTCGTCTGCAAGTTTGCCATTGGTTAGCCAATCGACCGCATAACCTTCCATTTTTAACCCGGCAACCAAACC
>CAYVFT010000184.1:0-3577 GCA_964450225.1 uncultured Crenothrix sp.
TCAGCTTCTCCCTGTCAAACCCTGCCAACCGGAAGCATGGCCCAGGTTGCCCGATAGCTACGAGACCGCCTTGGCTGCTTGTGTGGTGGAAAGCTGTGAGTGAAAAAACCTACACTTGTAAGTGGGGTATCCAAAAAAATATCGATTAAAAACAATGCATTGTTAGACAAATTCAGGATAAAAACAAGATGCGCTGTCGGTCTTGACATGTTCCCTGGCCGATGTAGAATTATTTTTGTTACATACGCTTGAGGCTTTATGATGAAGTAGCGATTGACTACTCTGGGTTGCTGGTATTTTAAATGCGAAACTAACTTATCCTTTTCCACTACATTACTTTAACAAACATAAAGAAATTACGTTGAGTACTTTAACCAAACTTGTACTCGGTATGATGGGGCAGTTGCGACACAAACCTACCAGGGGGAAGTCGACAAGTTCGATCATGCTGCCTCCACCTCAGAAACAGGGAGGACTCCCGCTTATGGAGGCTTTAGAGAAGCGTCACTCGTCACGTGAGTTCGTCCCCGATGCTTTACCATTACCGCTACTTTCCAACATGCTTTGGGCAGCCTATGGTGTCAATCGCGCCAATGGCGGGCGTACTGCACCCTCGGCGCTAAATGCACAAGAGATCGACGTTTATGTGGCTCTGCCTGAGGGGGCGTATCTTTATGACCATGAATCTCATGCGCTAAATCTGGTAGTTGGGAGTGACCTTAGGCGTGTGACTGGCTATCAGGATTTTGTCGATGAAGCGCCGCTGGATTTGGTTTACGTGGCCGATCATTCGCGCATGGCGATGGTGCCGGTGGTTTACCGCGAATCCTATGCTTCAGTGGCGGCGGGGGCTATTGCTCAAAACGTCTATTTATTCTCCGCAAGTGCTGGTCTGTCCACAGTGATTCGCGCGTGGATTGACCGTATCGCCATTGCCGACGCGTTGGGACTGTCCCATGATCAACAAGTTTTATTGTCACAGACGGTGGGATACACCAAGAACGACTCTGAAGTTTAATTGTGACGTCTGTCTACAAGTATTGAGAAAATCTCTTTTTTACTATTTTTTCGGAGGTATTATAACGCGGGAAAAGGCCGCGCTTATTTCCAGGTAAACAGTTTCAGGCTTTGTTTCGTAACGCCTGGAGAAATGAAACGGCACCAGTTGTTTGACATCGGCGTCGGTTGCAATCTCCCCGCAGGCCCGCGCCGTCAGATGGCCGGTTCTCTGGGCCTGCTCGATATCGGTTTCGAGAAAAGAAGCTTCGCAGAAAAAAACGTCGGCCTTGTGCGTCAAAGCGGTCAGGGCCGCGCGATTGGCTGCCGTATCGGCCAGATCGGTTGCATAGACCAGTTTTTCGCCGGGCGTGACGATAAGCAGACGGTCACCCAGTTCTCCCGCCTCCCGGCTGCTATTATCGGGCAGCCGGATCATCGCTTTGTTATCGCCTGCGCAGATAACCCGCTTCAGTTCATTCAGCCAGGGACCCGCATTTAGACCCAAGGTTTTGAGAATGGAATTGTCGACGTTGAATTTGGCCTTGCTCTCGAAGGCATAGGCCTGTACCGGCGTGTGATGATCGAGCATGATAGTGCGGACGCAGAATAGCGGATCGTCCACGATCAGCCCTTCGGCAATCTGAATTTCGGGAAGATCAACAGAGTCCCGGCAGCCCGTCTGGATGATAGCCCGTTGCAGCCGGTTGCCATGAATTTCGGCAATTTCAAAACGCGGTCCCGTATCTCCGACGCGATCCCAAAGAACTCCGTCAATCATGCACTTAATATGACCGATCAAACCCGGCGGGCCGAACAGCCGGCAGCTTGGAAATTCACCAATACGGGAGCGTAACAGCCACAGAAAGCCGCCGATATGATCGATATGGGCATGGCTGATAAAAACATCGCTGACTTGATGGGCTATTCGGGTGGGTAATCTGCCCGAATCGCCCAAGTCAAACAGCAGACTGCGTTGCTGCTGGTGCAGGCGCAGATGCAGCAGTGGATCGCCGAAGACGCCATTGATCATCGTAGCGTACATGCCGCGCAATTTGACCGCCGGCCGCGGTCCGCCACTGTAATCTTTAGTCGGATAGGGCATGGCATCTGGCGGTGGGAGGAATTGCAGATTGCCCGATGCAAACGGCGCGGCGCTGACAAGCAAACCATTTTTTTCAGTACAGGCATCGCGCACCAGCAATGTTGGGGTGGTTGCCGCTGCCTCAGGTAGCCGGATATGAAGTTTCCTGCCTTGCAGGGCGATGATTTCGCCTATGCTCACGGTTTGGACGTTATCGATAAAGGCGCATTGGCGGCCAATCCAGGCATCCGGGACATCAATAGGCGGAGGTGAGCCGATCAACCGAAGATCGGAAAGATTGTTCGTTATCTCGTGACTGACAGCGAGGTAAGTTCGCCATTTCTGGGTTCTTTTGTGCGCCCGCGTCTTTTGACCGGGACGGCAGGCTTCTGGATGGGCATGCACCGGCAGGATACGGACGCCCAACGACAAGAGCTCGTTCATCAATGGCAGCGGTTTCGACTGGCGGTTCAGCACCAACACAGTATCGATGCCCAGCAGCTCGACCATGCCAGTCAGCAATTCCGAACCAGCGATACCTCGGACCACGCCGGGGGCGTCGATCAGCAGTAAGCCAGCGGGAATCTTTTGGCTTAACCGGTTGACAGCAGACAACAGCGGCAGACGGAAGCGGCCGGCATCCAGAGTGCAAAGCGCTTCACATGCCAACACTTGCCAGCTGGATTCCTGCCACTGTCCCAGCGATACGGTGCCGGGCAAACCGAAGTCAGGCGATCCTGGATCGGCAGTGATGCATAAGCAGGTTTGGCCTCTTCCGGATAATACCCGCGCCAGTTCGGCAGTCAATGTGGATTTGCCGATACCGGTCTCGCCAAACAGTAAAATCCTTTGCCCGCAGCTCAGCAGTTGCTCGGCGAGACTTGAAGGGCTATAAGGTAATAATGGGGATGGCGCTGGATTATTCATGGCGGACGGCTAAGGATTGTTCAATTTGCGTTAACTACTATTAACACAATTATATCGAATGACAGCTTTTTGCCGGTTAGAGCCAATCAATTGTAGTGAACCTTTCTTTGCTCATTGTGCAAGTGAAATTTTTAACTTTACTTTTGAATATTTCAGATTCAATTCTGACTTTTACAAGTTTTTCTATTTCTGTCATGGAAACAAAAGTCGCTTCTACTTTGTCCCACTCCATATAAGAATGTTGGAAAAAATGGATCTTGGTTCCGAAATTATCAAAACTGCAAATTTATAAGATCATTTCAAGTTGGACTTTTATCAGAAATGAAACCAGCTTTTATTTCTGCGGAGAAACTGCATTGAATAGGGTAATCGCTTTTGTTGGGCCTTTGTACTTCGTGGATGTTATTTGGGGCACGGTTTCGCTTCATGCATGGCTTTACATTTCTTCGACTGTGGCGGCATTTTATACTCTCTCCCACTTTACAAAAAAGCTTGCCCGGCGTAGTTCTTGAATCATTCCGCATTGCTGACATATTCCTTGACCGTTTCAATGCGGATATGACATTAGGC
>CAYVFT010000185.1:0-3557 GCA_964450225.1 uncultured Crenothrix sp.
TGCCTGACGCCCTTCGGGTTAATGCAAATCTGTTCCAGACAGATTTGTGCCGGAATCCGGGTTACAAGGAAGTAATTAAGCTCGCCATCCATGGCATTGGATACCCGCTTCCCGGCGGGTATGACGATCTTGCTTACTAACCTGACAAAGTAAAACCAAGGACATATCTGATGGCAACTGTCACTTTCTATGAAAAACCAGGCTGTATTAACGATACCCGGCAAAAGAAACTATTAGCGGCAGCAGGTCATCAGGTGGTAGCAAAAAATTTATTAACCGAAGCCTGGCAGCCTGAACGCTTGCGCAGTTTTTTTGGCGAATTATCAGTACGGGATTGGTTCAATTATAGCGCGCCGGCCATCAAACATGGCGAGGTCGAACCAGATAAGCTGACAGAACAGGAAGCTTTGGCGCTGATGCTGGAAAATCCGTTGTTAATACGTCGTCCCTTAATGCAGGTAGGCGATACCTTGATGGCTGGATTCGATCAGCAAGCGGTGGATAACTGGATTGGCTTAACTGAAATCGAGGCATTCTCTGCTATGGAGAGTTGCCCGCGAACGCTTGCACAAGCAAGCTGCGGTCATGAGTAAGCCACCCCTATTAACGGTTGATGGCGTTCTACAGGCAGTAGCATTATCGACCAGGGTACATTGGATAGGCGCTCTGGATCCTAACTTACGCACTTTTGACATTATTTTAAAAACAGCCAATGGCACATCTTACAATGCCTATATGGTTAGAGGTAGCGAAGGCGTAGCGGTTATTGATACGGTAAAGGAAAACTTTGCCAAGGATTTTTTTGCCCGTTTGGAGTCGGTAGCACGCTATGACGAAATTAAAGTGATAGTCCTGAATCATCTGGAACCGGACCATACCGGCGCGTTGCCTGAACTGATGCGCCGGGCGCCGCAAGCCAAACTTTACATTTCCCAGAAGGCGCAAACCATGCTTAAGGCCTTGTTAAAACAGGATGAATTTGATTTTACACCGGTGTTTACGGGTGACAAGGTGTCGTTAGGTGATCGCACATTAGAGTTTTTACATACCCCGTACTTGCATTGGCCAGATACCCAATGCACCTATCTGGTGGAAGAAAAAACATTATTTTCAGGCGATGTGTTTGGCTGCCACTTTTGCGATGCGCGTTTATTTAATGATGAAGTTGGCGATTTTCGCTTTTCGTTTGAATATTACTATGCACACATCATGCGTCCGTTTAAAGACTATGTAAACCGGGCTTTGGCTCTGCTTGAGCCGTTAGCGCTGAATACTATTCTACCTGCACATGGCCCGTTGTTACGTGATAAACCGCAACGGTATGTGCAGCGCTATAACGAATTATCGCGTTCCGCCTTGCAAAGCGAAATCAGTTCAGGCGAGAAAACCCTGCTGATCTTTTATATCAGTTCCTATGGTAATACCCGGCGCATGGCCGAAGCCATTTATGAAGGTGCAATGGCTGTTGACCATGTCCGCGTCTCCTTATATGACCTGGAAGGGAGCGAAATTGCCCCTTTTGTAGATTTGATAGAGGGTGCTGATGGCCTGATTTTTGGAACGCCAACGATCAATGGTGACGCAGTTAAGCCCGTGTGGGATTTGTTGTCCTCCCTGGCGGTCGTTAACCTCAAGTCAAAACTGGGTGGCGTATTCGGTTCTTATGGTTGGTCCGGAGAAGGGGTAAGAATGGTTGAGGATCGTTTACGCGGACTCAAGTTGCGTGTGCCCATTCCCGGGATACGCATCAAGTTAATTCCGACAGATGAAGAAATCCAGATCTGTCGAGAATTCGGGCATGAAATGGCTCAGGATCTAATGGGTTTAAGGCAAGCTAAAGTGATTGATTTGGCTGACCTTGCTTAATATTTATTTAACACATCAGGAGAATAGAAATGGCGAAAGCGTCGATTACCTTTGAAGACATAAACGTTACCGTTACCGCACCAGCGGGCACCCGGCTTATCGAAATTTCAGAAAAAGTCGGTTCAGGCATTACTTATGGCTGCCGTGAAGGCGATTGCGGTACTTGTATTACGAAAGTTACGGAAGGGTGGAACAATCTGGCCGAGCCGTCCGTACTGGAAGATAAAATCCTGCGCGAAAATATGGCAGGCAAACATAATCGTCTGGCATGTCAGGCCCAGGTTCTGGGTGGAACGATTAAAGTCAGGCCGGTTTAAAAATACATAAGGAGTAAATCATGGCATTAGTTACTTTTTCAAATCCCGAATACCGGGATAAAACCGTCTATGCAGTAGCAGGCAGTCATACAGAAACACTGCTGAAACTGGCGCGGGAAAACAAGATCCCGATCAATTATGAATGTCAGGATGGGGAATGCGGCACCTGTCTGGTGAAAGTCAGTAGTGTTGATCATAATAAACACCAGCGCATGGGCGGTCCTTTAACAGAAAAGGAAAAAGAGGTATTGCGAGTAAGCGGTAAAATCAGCAAAGAAGAAATGGAACAAATGATTGTCGATGATCTGCCTTCACCCTGGCGTTTGGCTTGCCAAATGATCGTCAGAGATGAAGATATTCTGGTCGAATATTAATCATGGGAAGCTATAAAAATTAGTTACGCTAATCTCATGGTTCATCCGTTCGGTAAGGCTCTCCTGAGCGCAGCCGAAGGGCTCACGACTCGCCACGAACATAACTTATTGATAATGTTATAACCGTTCGTGCTGAGCCTGTCGAAGCACTGCATTTTTAGAGGTTACATCATGTCTACTGTCCTCCAGCTTCAGGATAACCGCGAACGGTTCTATTCCAGGTTTTCATCAACATCCATCGTGTCAACCGCAGGGGTTGTCACCATGCTGTCCAAAGCCCCCCCGAAAGAGGGGGTAAATGGCGTTATCACGCCAAACAGTCATGTGACGCCCAATCAGGAATGGTTGACTTGTATGGTAGCCAGTTGGTGTGCCGGGCAAGGTGTTTTACCCGACTATCTGGGGTTGGAGCCAGACCAGTTCATGCAATTAAAAGACGCCTATTTTCAAGACAGTACCCTTCCGGAACAGGCGCCATCGGGTAGCAAGCTGGACTTTGGCCGGATGCTGGAAAAAGATGATCTGGTTAATCTGCTAAAGCAATATAGCAGGCCTGACACGCTTGAAATGGATTGGATGATTGCCATTATTGTTGCCGGCTGTCTGGGTAGCGATCATTTATGGCAGGACTTGGGTCTCTGGTCGCGTTCGCAATTAAGCGCGATGCTGCAATACAACTTTCCGGAACTGGCCGCTAGAAATGACAAGGATATGAAATGGAAAAAGTTCCTATATAAACAGCTATGCGAAGCGGAAGGCTTGTATCTGTGTCGCGCCCCTTCGTGTAATGTCTGTATTGACTACCCCAAATGTTATGGGCCTGAGGAATAGGGCTTGCTTTGCTATGTCGTTTAGCTCGTAGGGCGCAATAGCGGTGCGACTGGCATGGTAGTCAGCAAGTCGGTGCAAGTCCGGCCATTGCCCGGTGAGAAGGGAAAATGTAGGTGAAGGCAAGGGTGTCCAAAGAAACTCTGTATTGCTGCCCAAAGGGGGAAACAAT
>CAYVFT010000186.1:0-3521 GCA_964450225.1 uncultured Crenothrix sp.
CATCATGACGGGCATCGAGCCCACAATAAACGAGAAGCTATGACCCAAATTCTAATATGCACCGTCGGCGGCAGCCACCAGCCTATCGTCAGCGCCATCAACGATAAGCGCCCGGATCATATCGTGTTTATCTGCACCGACAAAGACCCGGCTACCGGCCAGCCGGGTTCGCGGACGCAAATCGACGGCAAGGGCAATTGCATCAAGGCAAATCCCAAAGATGACGCAGCGTCGTTACCCAGCATTCCGAACCAGACCGGGCTGGCCGACGATCGCTATCAGATTGTGTTAACCCTGTCCGACGACCTCGACCGCATCTATCTCGATTGCACTCAAGCCATCGACGCGGTCATGCAACGCTTTCCGGGAGCCATAATCGTGGCCGACTATACCGGCGGCACCAAATCGATGAGTGCAGGATTGGTAATGGCAGCCGTCGAAAGACCCGACATCGATCTGCAACTCGTCACCGGCAGCCGTGCTGACTTGATCAAAGTCCAGGACGGCTCGCAGTTTGCCGACAAAGCCGATTGCGAACGCATCCGCTACCGGCGTTTGACCGAACCTTACCGGCACGCGTGGAGCCGATACGCCTACAGTGAAGCACTGGCGGGTCTGGCCGATTGCAGACCGCCTAAAGGCATGCGTAACGAATACACCCGCTTTAAGGAATTAAGCCGCGCCTTTACCGAATGGGACAATTTCAACCATGCCGAGGCCCTGGATATCTTTAAGCCTTATGCGCCCAGCCTGCCGGAAACGATGAAAACCTATATCGGCATGGTGCAGCGCCTCAATGATCAAAAAGAAACAAACAAACGCGAAGCGGCTCGATTGTTTGACCTTTATCGCAACGCCGAACGGCGCGCGGCTCAAGGCCGCTATGACGATGCGGTTTCCCGGGTTTACCGGCTGATCGAATGGACAGCGCAATGGTTGCTGGAAACTCAATGCGGCATTGTCACCAGCGACATCAAACCGGAACAACTGCCGCAAATCATGGCCTTGAAATGTAATCGCGACGACAAAATCCAGGCGGGCTTGTTCGATGCCTGGCAATTGGTCAAACTCAAAACCACAGGACCGGCCGCCCGTTTCATCACGGAACAGGAAAACACCCTGCTCAATTATACCAAGATCCGGAACGCCTCCATTTTGGCCCATGGCTTTACGCCCATCAAACACACGGCATGGCAAACCATCCATGGCTGGCTGGAAACGTGTTTCATGCCGATGCTATTGGAGGAATCTGCCAAAATCGGCATCAAGCAGATGCCCATACAACTGCCCGCTGGTTACGAAGGATGAACATTGGTCGCGATCTGGGGATCGCTCCCACCGGGGGAGATCAGCGCTTTGTGGGAGCGATCCCCAGATCGCGACCAACCAAGCCCCATAGCAAAGACCTGCGCAAAGGCCGCATTTCAATTACCTGGCAAAGCTATCTGATCACCACGGTTACCCAAAACCGTCAACCCGTTTTTAGCGACTTTCACAATGCCCGCCACCTGATCCGGATATTACGTGCCGAACAAACTCTCGGTCGCGCCACCACCTTGGCATTCGTCGTGATGCCGGATCATCTGCACTGGTTATTGCAATTAACAGGGGCCGTGAGCCTTGCCAAAATCATGCAAAGCGTCAAAGGCCTATCGGCGAAACAGATTGGGCGCCCCATTTGGCAAGAGGGCTATCATGATCATGCCTTGCGCCAGGAAGAAGATTTGAAAGCCGTGGCCCGTTATATCATCGCCAATCCGTTACGTGCCGGGTTAGCGGAAATAATTGGCGATTATCCGCATTGGGATGCGGTATGGTTTTGATCGCCATATTTACTATGAAAGCCATGTGGGAGCGACGCCCTCGTCGCGACGAGGGCGTCGCTCCCACAACAATCTTGTCTTAACTTAATCCAATTTTTCTCAACCATACACCCATGCCAAACATCCTTCCTGCACCCTGGGCGCCAGTTGGGCTGTCATTCCGGAAGCCTACGCTTTCTTGGCACCGGAACGATTGCCGCTGTATTACAGCCATCCCGAGCAAGCGCAATTGCTGGCATTGAAAGACCGATACCAATTACAGCCGTCCGACGAAATCTGGGTATACACCACGCAAGGCAATCAAACCCAAGCAAGTCTTCGTGCATGCGTTTATAGCCATCAAGGAAAAGGAACAGTTGCTGAAAGAAATCGATGCCAAACTGTACGAACAATTGATTGACAGCTGACCTCCACAAACTCAAAATCACACAAACTGACAAAGTCACTTATGAAAATCAATGCCCACCTCATCCTGGTATCCGCGCAGCCGATACCCAACCTGACACCCATCTTTGATGACACTTTGAAACCCAAAAAAGTCGTGATGCTGGTCAGTAACGACATGCTGGATCGCAGCAAGGCCCTGGAAAATATCTACAAACCGCGTGGCATTGGCGTGGAACGCTATCTGATCGAAAATCCCTGGAATGCTGATGAGATCAGGGAACAGGTGGAAGACTTGTTGCTCACTCAATATCCCGATGGCGGCATCGTCCTCAATGCCACCGGCGGTACCAAACTGATGAGCATTGCCGCCTATGAAGCCTTTCGAAGTTGTCAATTACCGGTTTTTTATGTTCATCCCGAGCATGACCGTCTCATCTGGATGTCACCCAAACTGCCTAATGTGGATTTATCCGACCGCATAAAACTTGAAGATTACCTGATGGCCTATGGCAGTCCGGTCGATAATCTCGATCGCTCCGGCGTCAGGGAACCCATCCGGCAATTAACACAACAGCTTTTGACTGATTTTGAACGCTATGTCGACGAGCTGGGCACATTCAATTATCTGGCAATGAAAGCAGATAATCCCCAATTGACCAGCGAAGTTGAAGACGGGCCGCAATCCAGGCCAATGTTATGGGAATTGCTGGAACTGTTTGAAGCCGCCGGCCTGTGTAAAATTAATGGGCATACTCTGTGTTTTACCGATGAAAATGCCAGGTTTACCGCCAATGGCGGCTGGCTGGAAATGCACACGTATGCCCTTTGTCTCAATTTGAAAAAAGCCGTCGGTCTACAGGATATCGCCTGTAACATTACCATCAACCGGCAACCGACCGGACACGCGATAATCAAAAATGAAATGGATATCGGCCTGATCAAAGCTAACCGTCTGCATCTGATCGAATGCAAAACGCAGCAATATAAAGGCGACAAAGATGCCGATATACTGTATAAACTGGATAGCCTCCGCGATTTGATGGGAGGCTTGCAGGGACGTGCCATGCTGGTCAGTTTTAATCAGCTCGATAAAGTCAGTCGGGCCCGAGCCAGAGAACTTAATATTCAACTGTGTTGTCACGTCGAACTGCGTAATTTGCAGCATCATCTACAAACCTGGCTGACTACTGAGAGATAACTTTTTAAAAATGAAAAATCCTGTCAACTACCCCGCTAACCTCATGAAAATAAAAGGAGAAAAATGCCAAGCTATTTAAATCAGAGACCTTATTAAGAAGGGATTAAGACATA
>CAYVFT010000187.1:0-3487 GCA_964450225.1 uncultured Crenothrix sp.
AAGGATATTTTTTGATACTATAGGTAAAAATCTTACCATCAATTGTTATACAAAATTATAATTACACCTAGCTCAGCTGAGTGCAATGAGCTAAATGGTGTTATTCCAGTTCCTTCTAATTGAGTCCAAAAATGAACACCTCGGGACATACCAACTTTGCTGTTCTCAAACAGCACGACGAGCAGTTGTTACGCCTGGGTATCTTGGCAGAAAAGTACTTTGCCGAAGACCCGAATACCTGCATTCTAAAGTTGCGTCAATTGACTGAACTATTGGCGCAGATGCTGGCGGCGCAAACTGGCCTCTACACTTCATCAGAGGAAAAACAATACGACCTGCTCCGTCGTCTTCAAGACAGCGGAGTCCTGCCGAGAGAAGTCTTTCAACTATTCAGCGAGATAAGACGAGCCGGTAATGCAGCGAATCACGCCTTGTCCGGCGACCATAGCACTGCACTCAGTACATTGAAACTCACTTGGCAGTTGGGACTTTGGTTTCACCGTAGTTTCAAAGACCCAAATTACAAATCCGGTCCATTCCTGCCACCCCAGTCGCCTACAAATGAAAGCAGTGAACTTCGTGCAGAATTAGAGCAGTTAAACAAAGCCGTGGCCGATTACCAATCTGCCCATCAGGAAGTCATGCAGGAACTGGAAGCTACTCAGTCGCAATTACGTGAAGCCAAGGACGAGCAATCATTCTGGGAGCAGCTAGCCGCCGAAACCGAACAAGCCAAGGCATCCCTGGAACAACGTCTTACCGAACAGCAAGACATCGCTGCCGCCCAACCCAAGAGCACTGTTACCCAGTTCATCAACGCCGCCAGCACTGCCGCCAAGGCCGTGCAACTGGACGAAGCCGATACCCGCAAGATTATCGACCAACAATTGCGCCAGGCAGGCTGGGAAGCCGACTCCGAAACGATTAGATTCAACAAAGGTTCGCGCCCGGAGAAAAACCGCAATCGCGCGATTGCGGAGTGGCCCACCGAGAGCGGCCCGGCGGATTATGTATTATTTATCGGTTTGACACCCGTCGCCGCCGTCGAAGCCAAACGTAAAAACATCGATGTTTCCGGAGCCTTGCAGCAAGCCAAACGCTACAGCCGCGGTTTCAAGCCCAGCCCGGAAACCACGCTGCCCGCAGAAAACTGGGGTAATGACGCAACCTACCGCATCCCATTCGCGTTTTCGTCCAATGGCCGTCCTTTTCTGCGCCAGCTGGCCACCAAAAGCGGCATATGGTTCTGTGACTTACGCCGGGCGGATAATCTGAGCCACCCTTTGGATGGCTGGCACACGCCGGAAGGTTTGACGGCATTGATCAAGCGCGACGAAGCCAAAGCCCACGAGAAACTTGCTAATACCCCGTTCAACTACGGCTTTCCCTTACGCTATTACCAACAGGACGCCATTCTTGCCACAGAACAGGCTATCGAGTCTGGGCAGCGCGAAATGCTGTTGGCCATGGCTACCGGCACCGGCAAGACCAAGACCTGCAACGCCTTGATCTACCGTCTGCTCAAAGCCCAGCGTTTCCGTCGCATCCTGTTTCTGGTCGATCGTTCGGCGTTGGGTGAGCAAGCGGCAAATGCCTTTAAAGATACGCGGATGGAAAATCTCCAGACCTTTGCCGACACCTTCGGCATTAAAGAGTTGGAAGAACAAACCCCGGACACCGATACCGCCGTGCATATCGCCACCATTCAAGGCATGGTGCAGCGCCTGCTGTTTGCCGCTGAAGACGCCACGCCGCCCGCAGTCGATCAATACGACTGCATAGTAGTCGACGAATGCCATCGTGGTTATCTGTTGGACCGGGAACTCTCTGATACCGAAATGACCTTCCGTGGCTATGACGATTACATTTCCAAGTACCGCCGTGTCCTGGACTACTTCGATGCCTACAAAATCGGCCTGACCGCAACACCGGCTTTGCATACCTCGCAAATTTTCGGCGTGCCGATCTACACCTATAGCTACCGCGAAGCCGTCATTGATGGTTATCTGGCCGACTACGAACCGCCGATACAAATCAAAACCGAACTGTCCACCAACGGCATTGCCTGGAAAGTGGGCGAAGAGGTCAAATTCTATGACGCGCGCCGCAACCAGATCGATTTGTTTACTGCGCCCGATGAAATCAAACTCGAAGTCGAGGATTTCAACCGCAAAGTCATCACTGAATCGTTCAACCGCGTGGTCTGCGACTATCTCGCCCAAGAACTCGACCCGGCATCACAGCGCAAAACCTTGATCTTTTGCGCAACGGATGCCCATGCCGACATGGTCGTCGATCTGCTTAAAAAAGCCTTCGCCGCACAATACGGCAGCGTCGATGATGACGCGGTGATCAAGATCACCGGCGCAGCGGACAAGCCGTTACAACAGATTCGCCGCTATAAAAACGAACGCAATCCTAATGTAGCCGTTACCGTGGACTTGCTGACCACGGGCGTGGATGTTCCGAAAATCTGCAATCTGGTGTTTTTGCGCCGGGTCAATAGCCGCATCTTGTTCGATCAAATGCTCGGTCGCGGCACCCGCTTGTGCGACGACATCGAAAAATATACCTTCCGTGTCTTCGATGCCGTTCAGATTTTCGAAGCCTTGCACGACATGACCGCCATGCAGCCGGTGGTGGTTAATCCCAAGATCAGCTTTAGCCAATTGTCGCAAGAACTCGTCACGGTGAACGATGACGAATCCCGCTCCCTGGTACGCGATCAGTTCCTGGCCAAACTGCAACGCAAAAAGCGCCATCTTTCCGAACAATCCGCTCGGGATTTTGAAACGTGTGCCGGCATGCCGCCCGACGACTTCATCAAGAAACTGCGCGCCATACCGATTGCCGAAGTGGCATTGTGGTTTACCCAAAGCCCCGATTTGGGCGAAATTCTCGACCGTAAGGACGAAGGTACAGCGCCGCCGCTGTTTATTTCCGAGCATGACGACAAGCTGCATAGCGTCGAGCGCGGTTACGGCCAAGCCAAGAAGCCGGAAGACTACCTGAACGAATTTACCGCTTTTATAAACAGCCACAGCAACGACATTCCGGCGCTGATGACCGTGCTAACCCGCCCACGCGAACTGACCCGAAAACAACTGCGCGAGCTGGTTTTGGAACTCGACAAAGCCGGTTTTACCGAAACCAACCTGGCAACTGCCTGGCGGGAAATGACCAACCAGGACATCGCTGCCTGTATCGTTGGCTACATTCGGCAAGCCGCGATTGGCGACGCGCTAATGCCTTACTATGAACGCGTCGATCATGCCTTGCAAAAACTGCTGGCCAGCAAAGCCTGGACCGGTCCGCAACGCGACTGGCTGAAACGTATCGCCGCGCAAACTAAGGCCAATCAGCTGGTCGACCGCGCAGCCCTCGACGACCCGGATTTGGTCTTCAAACGCGAAGGCGGCGGCTTTAACCGCCTGGATAAAATCTTTAACGGTGAGCTCCAGCAGGTACTGGAAGCGTTCAACGACTC
>CAYVFT010000188.1:0-3426 GCA_964450225.1 uncultured Crenothrix sp.
AAACCGGCACGACGATTAAGGGCTCGATCAAAGGCCGTCAGACCATCGATTATCGCTTGAAAGCCAAGTCGAGACAGCAGATGACGGTCAGCCTAGACACCACCAATTCAAGCAATTACTTCAATGTGCTTCCGCCCGGTTCAGAAACTGCGTTGCTCGTCGGCTCCACCTCGGGCAACAAGTGGACAGGAAGACTGCCAAAAGACGGTGACTACACAATCCGCGTCTATCTGATGCGCAGCGCCGGGCGCCGGAACGAAAAGGCCAAGTATACACTCTCGATTGACATCGCCGGCAGCGAATTGGGAAAGGCACCCGCGAGTGACGCCAAGGCTCCCGGTACGCCGTATCACGCCACCGGCACGGTGCCTTGCTCGATTGGCCCCGACCCGAAGGGCTCAGCTCAGTGCGAGTTCGGCGTGATCCGCGGCAAGCCCGGCAACGCCGAAGTCCATGTCACCCCGCCCGGGGGCGGCATGCGGGTGCTGAATTTCACCGGTGCAACGGTAACCATAGCCGATCCCAAAGCGCGCTTGAAAGCGTCGAAGTCGGGTGACAACTGGCCCATCAGCATTGACGATTTCGAATTCTATGAGATGCCCATGGCGGTGTTAGATGGCGGATGACAGAGCTTGATATTTGGGCTGTCATTGGTGATATATACTGTGAACGGTCACGATTTGCGCTTTTTTGAAAACCCTCACCCCAGCCCTCTCCCAAAAGGAGAGGGGGACAAAAGCCGCAATCCGTGCCCGTGTTAAGTATAAAAAAAGCATTTCCAAATAGCCTTGTCAGGCCAAGGCCAATCTACTTTATTTACTAATGGAAATAACGCTTAAATAATGAATTAGGATAATTAAAAACTCAGCCACCCCGAACCAAATGAAGTCGCAAAAACAAGACTGACTATGGTCATCAACTTAATCAGAATGTTCAGAGACGGGCCACTGGTATCTTTGAAAGGATCGCCAACTGTATCGCCAACAACTGCGGCTTTATGAGCATCTGAACCTTTGCCACCAAATTGTCCGGTTTCAATCCATTTCTTCGCGTTGTCCCACGCCCCACCCGCATTAGCCATCATCACCGCCAGCAAAAAGCCGGAAGACATGGTGCCAACGAGCAGCCCGGCGAGAGCCTCTTTGCCAAGAACAAAGCCAACAATCAACGGTACCACAACAGCTAGTGAACCGGGCAAAATCATTTCACGCAGAGCACTTTCGGTGCTGATAGCGACACAGGTTTTGTAGTCGGGTTCTCCTGTGCCTTCCATCAAACCGGGAATCATATTGAACTGCCTGCGCACCTCGAAAACGATCTCGTGAGCAGCTTTACCGACAGCCATCATGGTTAATGCCGAGAAAAGATACGGCATCATGGCCCCAATCAAAATACCAGGCAGCATGGTTGGGCCGAGTATGTTCAGGTTGTCAATTTTTGCAGCAGTGACATAAGCAGCCAATAACGCTAAGGCCGTTAATATAGCAGAGCCAATGGCAAAGCCTTTGCCTGTAGCGGCTGTCGTATTGCCCAGACTATCCAGGGCATCAGTACGATGACGCACTTCAGGGGGTAAATGACTCATTTCCGCAATGCCACCCGCATTATCGGCTACCGGACCATAAGCGTCTGTTGCCAGAGTGACACCCAGGGTACTTAACATGCCTACGCCCGCAACTGCTACCGCATAAAGACCCGCAGCAATTGTGCCATCGGCTTTAAATCCCAGCCATATACTGAGCAAAATAGCTACCGCGACAATCAAAACCGGCAATACAGTACTCATCATACCGACAGCCAAACCCTGAATAATGGTTGTTGCAGCCCCGGTTTGCGTCGCATTGGCAATCGCTTGTGTTGGTTTGTCGGTGTAGGAAGTGAAGTATTCAGTCGCATAGGCAATGGCATTTCCGGCAACCAATCCGACCAGAATAACCAGCCAATAATTAAAGCTGACACCTGATGCTAATACTGCTATCAAAGTCAGCCCCAATATTACGACTGAAGCCCCCCAAACAGAACGGCGCAAAGCCGTCAACAGATCTTCCAGCGTGGCATGTTCATTAATCTTTGCGACTTGCTTCTTGAAAAAATGAATGATGCGGCCGGTAAATGACATGTCCTCATAGGCGCTGGCCAGGGTAACATCCTGCTCTTCGCCAATCACCATATAAATACCAAAAAGACTGGAAATGACGCCAACGGAAGCGACCAGGAAGGGAAGCCCTATAAAAGCGGCTGCTGAATCAGCGCCCAACGAGGCGCCCAGTGTCGCTGCGGCAATAATGGAGCCGCTATAGCTTTCAAACAAGTCAGCCCCCATACCCGCGACATCACCCACGTTGTCGCCAACATTGTCAGCAATTACTGCCGGATTGCGAGGATCATCTTCAGGAATACCCTTTTCGACCTTACCAACGAGATCAGCGCCCACATCGGCTGCTTTGGTATAAATACCACCGCCGACTCGGGCAAAGAGTGCAATGCTGCTGGCGCCAAAACCAAAACCCGTGATATAGGTAAGTTGAGCCGGATTGCCATTAAATATCAAATACAATAGCGTCATGCCGATGAGACTAAAGCTTACTACAGCCATACCCATAATGGCGCCGCTACCAAAGGCAACACGCAAGCCTTCGTGCAAACCGGAACTGGCTGCCGCCGCTGTGCGAACATTGGCACGCACGGCCACATACATTCCCAAGTAGCCGGCTCCTGCCGAGGCAATCGCACCCACTACAAAACAAAGCGCGGTCTGCCACTGCAAAAACAGGGTTATAACCGTAGCAACAATAGCTACGAAAATCGCTATAACACGATATTCTTGCGTCAAAAAGGCCGACGCGCCCTCTTGTATAGCCGCAGCAATTTTACGCATTGCAGCGCTACCTTGATCATAACTTAAAACGCGCCGTGTTTGCCAAAGTACAAATCCAACCCCAACAAAACCCATCAATAATGCAACGATAACCGATGCAGTTGCTTGTAACATCATACCCCCTCTTCTTTTTATTTAGATTGACCAGAGCCAGTGTACTCAGGCTATTTTTTTTATATTTTTTTCTTTAAGTTCCAAGTTTTATCTTCACCTCTCCATTTTCCATTGTATAACAGATAACCGGAGTTACATTTTTCTTTGCCTGGTTCCACACAATTTTGTTAAAACCGGGTTTGCCAAAATATTCGTTAGCTTGATTTTTTCCATCACTATTCGCTGCCATCATCCGTTAAATTTCATATCCGGTAAGACATTAACGCGATTCTGATCAAGTGACTCCCCGCTTAAAGAGGGGAGTGGTTTCTGGACGAACAACAAAAAGAAAGCTGCCTGGAATCTAATTTTGAAGCGTCGCAAGGTTATCCAGAGGGGAGATACACCCAAAACCAGGATGTTGGACATCGCGGCCGTTATGCTGCGCAAGCAAT
>CAYVFT010000189.1:0-3419 GCA_964450225.1 uncultured Crenothrix sp.
ACTAGTATGGTCAAGACTGAAGTGTTTGAATTTGTCTTTGATATCATTTCGGCTGACGATTTTGGGTTGTTCAACTAAGCTCAGCACATGCCCAAAAGAATATTGTCTCATTTCCCAAAATATCTGAATCCATTTAATTTCATAGAGGTAAACACTATGGCCTTTGTCAATGAATATTTAACCGATGAAGAAGAAAGAATCAAATATGGTAGCGCACATGTCACGTTGGATCGTGAAAGGGATGCTTGGTTGACTCGAAGCGGGGGTGGTGGAGAAAGACCCGAATTCGTCGAACTTCACTGGCAGGGTGAAGAAATCAAGGTACATGCTTATGAAACGCAGACTGGCACAGCAGAGGATGGTCTAATTATTACCTGGAAAGTGGCTAAAATGCTCATTCCAGAGAAACTCGAAACCAAGAGGCATGAAATAATTAATATAGTTCGAGAAGCACTAATTGCACAAAAATGTGGCGGCCTTGTGCAATATGATCATTTGGTTAAAGAAGTCATCGTCCATTTTGGCGATTGGATTGTCAATCCTATACCAGGAGAATCGATATGGATATAAACAGCATTAAAGCTGCCATCGAAGCGACTAGGTCAGTCGATGACGTAATAACGATATTAAATACCGCAAATGACAACAATATTGTCCTTGATACGCAATACTTGAAAGATTTGTTGGTCCAACAATCAGTTCAGGTTGAAGGTAAAACAGGCATAACGCTGTTTTACAGCGGTGGCTTGCAAACAGATGGTAAGGGAGGCACGGTTCCTCTCTCTGATAAAGGTACTCAAACCTGGCAGATCGCGGAGAGCATAGGGGAGAACAATAGCCGGATCATTACTATCGGCCAGACGGACGCGTTTAAATTATTGGATAGTGCTGAATTTAAAGAGAGTTTGCGTTTAACTGATCCAATCAATTTTAACCGCATCTTAAACGGCATCACCGAAAACGGCATCCGAACCGAGCCTGGCTTATGGGATATAATCTCTCAACGTGTCGCCGAAAGCGCTACCGGCGAAGTCAGAACCTTGACCCCGTTTTCATTAGCGGAAAAAGTGTTCGCACAAACCGAATTACCGGCACTATTGACCAATAGCAATGTTACGTCGATTGACGGTATTACACGGGAAGATTTATTGCGCCTGGTAAACGACAAAGGCGGAATCGGCAACTCCGATGCTTTAGAAGCAGCCAGAAGTGCGATAGCGGCCCAATCCTGGTTAAAAGCGCTGGATTTGGAAGTTGGAGTGGACAGCGCTACCGGTAAATTACTGGTCGGCGACAGTGATTTTTTTAATATCAATTCAAACGTAACCGGTTCTGAATTGCCGGCAGATGTGATAAATCGAACTGCAATTTCCGAGTTGATGGGGAGCATCCATGATAGTCAATGGGATTTGCTGCGACAGGGCGCTGAAAACCTCGGCCGAATAGATACCTTGTCAGCGCTTGAGCAGGGTGTCGATAAACTCGGCAAACTAGGCACCGCAGCGGATGTTCTTACCCTGGTATTGGCTTCGCATGATGCTTATGCTGCGTATGAAGCAGGAGATACAGCCGGTGCGGCTACCATAATGGCAGAATGGTCAGCCAGGTTTGGAGCTGGTTTTGCAGGTGGAGTTGAATTAGCAGGTTTGGCAGCAGCTTTTTCTGCTCCAATTGCATTGATCGGTCCGGCCGGTGCCGGTGCGGCTACAGTTTTTACAGTTGCCGCAGGTATAACAGGAGCTCTTTTAGGTGAAGAAGCTGCTGAGTTCGCTATCGATATGGGGCGTAAATATGATCTTATATTAAACGAAGCATCTTCATTGATGGAAACCTTATTTAATGGGGATCATAAGATAAACGATTCCATAGCTAACCTCTTCACTTCTGCCACCCAAGCCATTCAACCTATCCGCCGCGATCCATTGGTACTCGACCTGGACGACGACGGTCTTGAAACTACCGGCATCAATGCTACCAACCCTATCTTTTTTGACCACAATGCCGACGGAATCAAAACGGCAACCGGCTGGGTCAATGCTGACGACGCATTTTTAGTGTTAGATAAAAATACCAACGGCCTAATCGACAACGGTTCCGAATTGTTCGGCGATGCCATGCTGAAAAGCAACGGACAGCTTGCAGTAGACGGCTTCGATGCTTTACGTGATCTCGACAGTAATGCCGATGGTAAAATCGACAACGGCGATGCTCAATTCGCCAATCTTCGCTTGTGGCGCGACCTCAACCAGGACGGCATTAGCCAAAGTAACGAACTGTTCACGCTGAATAACCAAAACATTGCCACCATCAACGTCGATAGCTCGGATCACAGCCAGATCCTCAGCAATGGCAATCAATTGGCTGATCTGGGTAGTTTCAGCAAAAGCGATGGTAGCAGCGGAACTCTGGGCGAGGTCAGCGGCAATATCGGCGATATCAATCTGGTGCAAGATACCTTCCACAGCCAATTCACTGACCAGATCGACACAAGTGCAGTTGCCAATCTACCGGACATCCAAGGTTCAGGACAAGTCAGAAATTTACGCGAAGCCGCCGCTCTGTCTGCGACACTGGCGCAACTGCTCAACGACTTTGCCGCTGCCGGTACCCCTAACGCTCGGCAAACGCTGCTTGACTCCATACTCCAAGCCTGGAGCGATACCAGCGCTATGCCTACTACTTTTACCGGTGCCTACAGCGGTCATGCGCTTACCGTCAATGGCCTGCCAGCTTCAGGTGCCCCGGAACGCCAAGCTTGGGAAGCCAAAATTACCCTGCTGGAACACTTCAACGGTCGCACTTTCCATCCCGTACCGGACGGCACCGCCGCTGCCACGCTTTCCTTCTGGAGCGGCAATCTAGCGCTCCTCAATCAGAGCTACAACGCCCTGAGTGAATCTGTTTACCACTTGCTGCTCATGCAAACCCATCTGGCACCATTATTCGAGCAAATCGACTTGGTGTGGAACAATGCGACTGATACCTTTCAGTTAAGTTTGTCCGCTTTAGCAACGGCACTTGGTGAGCTTTATGAGACCGACCGTAACAATGCGCTTGATCTGACAATTGAGATGTCGCGATGGTTGAAGTCGGAAGGTAACTCAGCAGGATTTAATCTTGCCGTATTCCAGCAGGCCTTGCAAACGCTTTCACCGCAGCTTGAGCATGCATATCTGAGAGGTCAACGCCAGCTTATCGAGGGTAGTGATATCAACAATATTTTAAGAGGCGGAGATAGTGCTGAGTGGATAATAGGTGGCGCTGGTAACGATAGTCTTTATGGTGGAAACGCTGATGATTTTCTTGATGGAGAAGACGATAAGGATACGTTGTACGGAGAGTCAGGTAACGATAGACTTGACGGCGGCACGGGCAACGACACCCTCAATGGTGGTAACGGTTCGGATATTTACATCCTG
>CAYVFT010000190.1:0-3409 GCA_964450225.1 uncultured Crenothrix sp.
CGCTGGTTTTATCTTGACGGTGTCATTAAATCAATTGGTAAAGTAGGACTGCAAACCAATCACGGTAAGAACGCACTCTGTTCTTGTGGCAGCGGCAAGAAATTTAAACGCTGTTGTGGGGCGGGATAAGTGGCTGTGTTATTCGCCTTACTCATGGAACATTAAAGAAGGAAATGGCTTAAAAGTGGTGGAGTCTGAATTAATATTCGTTTATGGCACGTTGCGTAAACAAATATCTTTAAATATGCATCATTTAATAGCTGGTCACAGCGAATATTTTTCAAACGGGACTCTGCGCGGAACATTATATGACGTGTGCGGCTATCCTGGCGCCATTGAATCCAGCGATGCCAACGATAAGGTTCTTGGTGAGCTGTATAAAATGCTTGATCGAAAGCGGGTATTGGCCCTGCTGGATGACTATGAAGAATGTAGTGAGAGGTTCACGAAGCCGCATGAATATAGCCGTAAGCAACTTTCTATAGAACTTTCCGATGGAGGCTCGGTTGTAGCTTGGGTATATTTATACAACCATGATGTTTCGAAACTACAGCAAATAATACCGGGTGATTATCTTGGCGGGTAACGGCAAAGGTTAGAATGATAGTAGGGCGATTAACTTAAGCTAGTCGCCCTACAAAATTTACAAATGTCCATTGAGTTTATTAAAGATTAATCAGGTTTTACGGTTTCATTATTGCACAATTGTGCCAATGAATGTTTGCAACTTACAGTGGTTTGATTTGTACTGAACCTGTTCCTTTTCCTGTAATACCGAGTTCTTTGGCGGCAGCGTAGGATAAATCCATTGCTCTTTTGCTATGATAAGGTCCTCTATCATTGATGCGAACGATAACGCTACGATGATTTTTCAGGTTGGTGACTTCGGCGTAAGATGAAAGAGGCAATGTTCTATGTGCTGCTGTCATTGCATACATGTTGAATCTTTCGCCGTTGGCGGTTCTTTTGCCGTGAAAATTAGCGCCATACCAGGAAGCTGTACTGTGATGATGAGTTTTTGAATGATGTTTGGTTTTATGTGACGTGTGACGGCGTGATGCCTCCGCCGATTGAATCGGGTTAGAAAAAAAACTGCATATAACAACATAGGAAACTGCTAGTATCAGTTTATTCATAAATAAAAAGCCTTTTTTAATTAAAATCTATGGCCTGTTCATATCTGGCCATTTATAAAGAACTAAGGGTGTCGGGTTATGTCTAAAATCCTTAGTTCTTTGCCTTGTAGCACTAAAGCAATTGTTTTGCTCCAGGGTTTCAGCGCTAATTGTTTTAACGCGAGGCAATTTTAACTTGGTAAGTCTTAAGAGTACCTTAAGTGTGGCGCAGAGATGAAAAAGCTACTTCCTCAACAAACAGGGTGTTGCAAAAAAGCTTAACTTAATGGGGTTGATATATAGGAAGGTATCGATTGCTCAAATGATATTTTTTAGAATACCAGCCCAAACTTTCAGTTGTCGTTCCAATGGGTTTATACTCAGCGCCTACCCAGCCGGAATAAGTCGATTTTTCAATGGCCGAAAAAACGTGATCAAAATTAATTCGACCAGTACCGGGTTGGCCTCGCCCGGGGGAATCTGCAAATTGAATATGACCGATTCTATCAGCGTATCGGGTAATAAACTCATCCGGTTTGTCGCCCATCATCTGCATGTGATAGATATCGTATTGCATAAACAAATTAGGGTGGTTGAGCTGTTCTAATATAGTAAGCATCTGTTGCCCGTTATGGATGATAAATCCAGGCAAGTCGTGAATGTTGACGGCTTCAAAAACGGTTTTAATACCTAATGGCGCAAATGTATCAGTGGCAAAACACAGATTATCTTTAAAGGTTTTCAGGTAATCCTGTTTTTGAATTTCATTAAAACATCGTCCCGGTAGCACATTGATGGCTTCGGGTTTTAACAATATTGCATACTCCAGTGTTTGAGCGACCGCCTTGCGGAATTGATTCCGTTTTTCAGGAACGCAAGCGAGTCCTTCGCCGCCATGCAATAAATCATCAGCATCTACATTGAATAACACCAGTTTTAATTTCTGAGCTTCAAGAGTGTTTTTTAGGATTTCTGGGGTCAGGCTATAGGGGAATTGTATTTCAACGGCATCGAATCCCTGTTGTTTAGCTGCTTTGAAGCGGTTGATAAGTTCTTCTTCAGTAAACAATAAAGTTAAATTGGCGGTGAATTTAAGCATCGTTTTTAGCAAATAACTTAATTAATGTAGAGGGGTCTTGTTCTAAATAACCATGGTTGCCGTGCAATTGCATGAGTTGCGTGGCCAGGCCAGACATCGGGATAGCATTGCCTTGTTTAATGGATAAATCAACCGCCATATTCAAATCTTTTAACAAGGTTTTAACTCGCCATTTAACGGGCTCAAAGGTCTCAGTTGCCATTTCCGGACCGATGATTTGCAATGGTCTGGAATCAGCAAAACCACCAGACAGGGCTTCCGGTATTTTTTCGGCTGCCACCCCCGCTTGTTTGGCCAGAGCGATCATTTCGGCGATAACAAGTACATTGCAGCTAACAATCATTTGATTGCAGATTTTGGTGACCTGGCCGCTGCCCGTCCCACCCATATGGGTGAGTTGTTTATATAGGGGGGCAAGGACGACACGTGCAATGTTTATGTTTTTCAAGCTGCCGCCAGCCATAATTGCCAAAGTTCCTTGTTCGGCTCCGGCAACACCGCCCGAAACGGGGGCATCTACCCAGTCCATGCCGCATTTTTCATGCAAAATTGAAGCTAATTGGCGGGTGCTATCAGGATGGATGCTCGATAAATCAATTAGCAACTGGTTTGCTGAACCATTTTTCAGAATATCATTGCGGATAACTGATTCAACAGCCTGTGTATCAGCCAGGCATAATAAAATGATATTTGAGGCTTTGACTAATTCGGCAATAGATGTGCTGGCATTGGCTCCAGCTTTAATTACCGGTAATAGTTTTTCAGGGCTGCGATTCCATACATTGACACTAAAGCCAGCATTCAGCAAGCGCAGGGTCATGGGTTTGCCCATTAAGCCGATACCGATAAAACCAAGGGTGGGTTTTTTATCCGTCATAATTTTCGTTTAATTGAAATGGATTCAAAATATTCTGAATTTATAAGCTGTGATAATATTTCATGCAGAGAGTCAGCGAATATATCATTTTTCGCTAATGCGATTAGGTCGAGTATAACTGAACTTTGTGGCCTTTAAAAAAGCAATATAGTGAGAGAATATTGGCCGGTCTGTTGCAAGGATTAATCATTAGAGCGTAAGTATGCGGTGATGTATCTCAATTGATGAAAAATACACTCTTGACTGATGGCGGGCAGTTCTCACTAGGCTTGATTGGTTTTACAGGTTATTAAGGTTTGGTGCTTTATGTTTTTCTAT
>CAYVFT010000191.1:0-3336 GCA_964450225.1 uncultured Crenothrix sp.
ATGCATCGGGTGCTCGCGCATATTGACGGCCATCTGGATGAGCAACTCGATCTCGCTACCTTGGCTCAAGTCGCACACTTTTCCTCATTCCACTTTCATCGGCTCTTTTCCGCGTGGATGGGCGAAACATTTGGCGATTATCTGCGCCGTCGGCGTGTCGAGGTGGCTGCCATGCGGCTTGCGGCTCAGCCGCGCACGAGAATTCTGAACATTGCTTTGTCGGTGGGTTTTGGTTCTGCCGAAGCATTTACACGTGCGTTCAAAAACCGGTTTGGTTGTTCGCCTACGGCTTGGCGCGAACAGCAGTACTCCCTACGCAGCGCAAATAGCAATTCTGGTCAGGCGAATAGCAAGCACAGTCAGGCTGAACGAGCTCCTTTCGGGGAATATGAAGTCCCCCAAAACACAAACAAGGAGAACATCGTGAAAGTATCACTCATTGACCGCCAGCCTGCGACTATTGCCTATCTTCGCCACCTCGGTCTCTATGGCGAACCCATCGCACGGTTCTGGCAGGAAACTTATGTACCGTGGGCTGTCATGAACAAGCTCGGCGCAGTTCACTCGCGCTACGGCATCAGCCATGACGACCCAAGCATCACTTCACCCGAGCAATGCAGATATGACGCTTGCGCCGAAGTGTCGCCTGATTTCGTGGCAACTGGTGGTGCGCTCAAGACAACCATTCCAGCTGGCAAATATGCGGTACTAAAATTCAAAGGCACAGTCGAACAGGTGGGAGATGCTTGGGCGGCGTTACTTCGGGCTTGGTTGCCTTCCAGTGACTTGCAACTTGACGCCCGTCCATGTTTTGAGTATTACCCAAAGGGCGCGGCCTTTGATTGCGAGACGGGGGAATTTGAGTGCGAGATATGCATTCCTGTAGTTCCGCTTTGAAAGGCTCAGTACCTAACATGGCGTTCGAAAGGGACGCGCCAAAAGCGGCGCGCCTCTCAACTTCAGTAGTTAGGCATAGTTCCTGTTCATAACCACTTTAAATATTCGCAACTGGCAACAAAGCAAATGAAAAAAATAGCCCCCAATACGTACCGCGTTAAGTTGTTCAAAAAATTAATGGGGTTTGCCAGTATGCTGCAAAACATACCTGCCAAAGTAACCCCGCCGCCTTTTAGGCTTATGCAAATGGGTTCGCTGTTTTGGCAATCCCGCGCCTTGTATGTGGCAACCAAGCTTGGGCTGGCCGATGCCATAGGCGATACGCAAAAAAGCACCCAAGAAATTGCCGCAGCTTTGCAACTCCATGAAGGCCACCTCTACCGGCTGATGCGGATGCTGGCTTCCCTAGGTGTCTTTGCTGAAACTTCTCCACGGGTTTTTAAGAACTCTAAAACTTCCGCCTTTCTGCGCGTAGACCATCCGCAAACCGTGCGAGCAATGGTACTGATGCACAATTCCCCCGAGATGACCAAGCCTTGGGTGGAACATTTGGAGGAGAGCATCCGTGACGGCGGTATTCCATTTGCCAAAGCCAACGGGGTCGGTCTGTTCAGCTACATGGATCAAAACAAAGATTTTGACTTGCTGTTTTCCGAGGCAATGGATTCCGTGGAGAACCTTGCGGGAAATCAATTTTTGGAAGATTTCAATTGGGGTGCGTTTGAACGGATAATTGATGTAGGCGGTTCCAAGGGCAGCAAGTCAATTTCAATCCTTAAATCTTACCCGAAGCTGAAGGCAGTTGTCTTCGATCGGCCACAAATTATTGCGGCGGCAAAGTCCCATTGGATCGGCAAGATAGCCGACAGTGTTCTCGCCCGTATTGGCTTCCATCCCGGCGATATGTTTGAAAGTCTCCCGTCCGCAGAGTCCGACTATGACCTCTATGTGTTTTTTGCCATTTTTCACGGACTAAGCGACAACGAGAGCGCCAAGGTTCTCAATAATTTGAAGTTGGCCATTGGCGCAAAGCAGGCTTATGTCCTGATTGGCGACGCGGTGGCGGAGAAAACGCATATCGACCCGATAACCGCCGCGTTCGACATGCAAATGTTGATCGGCACGGCGGGACGCGAGCGGACAGATAGTGAATGGCGTGACCTGTTGGATAAGGCTGGCTTTGAGATTGTGGAGATTATGGATGCCAGGACATTTGCTAAATATATTCTTGCCAAGCCGCGTTTATCAGGCCGCCAAGCCTAACCCAACGCTCCAGCGGATTCCGCTAACGCTACGCCGCTGATATTTGCGTTAGGCTCCAGAAGAGAAGAACTGAAAGGAGATTCACCATGCGTACATTCGCACAGAAACCAAAAGGTACTCAGCACGCCACGTCTGCAAGATCCACGACGCCCGGTCAATCATTGTTGGGGCAAAGCCACAATGTATACTCTATTCTTCAGTTGCAACGCACGATTAGGAATCAAGCCGTACAGCGATTGCTACATTCTAATGTTGAAGAGAACGAAGCTGGTTCGACCACCATAGCAACAACAGGCTTTGGCCATGATTTCAGCCGAATTCCCATTTTCAGCCCATCACGCGTGCAGATTCAGTCAAAACTGACGGTAAATACGCCAGGAGACATATACGAACAAGAGGCGGATCGTGTCGCTGATCACGTCATGCGAACACCTGATACCCAGGTGCACAAAACAAAGGACGGTGTATCCCCTGAGCCTGCTGCTCCGGGCACGACAGCCGTCGGCACTTCAAGGGGGGGTGGTCAACCGCTTCCAGACCCCGTCCGATCCTATTTCGAACCGCGCTTCGGTCACGACTTTCGAGACGTACGCATACACGCGGATGCGAAAGCGGCGGAGTCGGCCCAATCTATCGGCGCGCGTGCTTATACCTTAGGTAAAGATATCGTGTTTGCGCGGGACGAGTTCAAGCCGTATATGCATTCCGGGCGCCATTTGTTGGCGCACGAACTGACCCATGTTGTACAACAGTCCAAGAACAGCGCTTCCGCCCCTGATTGTATTCAGCGTGCCGTGAGAATAAACAACGGCGTCCAGCGCGTGAACGAAGCCGAATACCAGGCCGGAGGTGCCAAGAGTAATGTCGGCTCGCGTCACCGTGTGTCTTCGCTAATTGCCGACTCAGTAAGGCGGACCTTTGTTGACATTGCAGAGCTGGAACACTACGCAAATGGCCAAACCGACAATATAGGCGACGTCACGACCGCTTCTGCCGGAGTCTACTGGTATCGCCTCCCAAACAATCAAGTCACTGTGTTGGGAGAGCAACACCAAAATCCTCGGGGCAATGTGGAAGATGTGGTTGTCGGCCTGCACACGTCGCGGTTCATGTATGAACCTTTCAACGAGATCACTCAAGTCGGCGGACTTTCGCCCCAGTTTTCCAGCACCCAGG
>CAYVFT010000192.1:0-3281 GCA_964450225.1 uncultured Crenothrix sp.
CTATAGAAAAGGTCACTTCGTTGACCTGCCAGGGTGATTGCAGGCCTTGTGCCCTGTGCTGAATACTGTTTCACTGTTCATGGCTTCATTATCACATTACCCACTACGATTCACATAGAGTGCTTTTTCTTCAAAAAATATGCTGTTTGTGGATCCAATTTTACCCATTGTTGGGCTCCATTTGGATGTTTATAGTTGATAGGTACTGTCAGCTTGACAGCATCCTCGAAAACCCATGCAAATTTCCATTTTTCTGTTTCTCCTGATTCCAAACGTTCCTTTGATATTTGGTGTTTATCAATTGTTTCAAGCTTTTCTTGATTGCTAAGAGGACCTTTGCTGTGAATTAATCTGGCCAAACTGACGAGGCTTAAGAACCGGCAAGTGCCCCATATTCAGGCCACAACGACATTTTGGGTGCCGATAAATTCGGCTTCCAATATCGGCTCACCATCCTCAAGCAACATTTCAACAACTTCCCGAAGATTTTGATTGAGTTCATCCAATGTTTCCGCTTGCGTATGCGCTCCTTGGAATCCAGGGATAAAACCTACATAAAGCCCTGTATCCTGACATCGCTCAACAATTGCCGTGTAACTTCTCATGCAAACTTACTCCTAAATAAGTAAATCAGGGCGTTTCGCCACTGACTTCCGCTGCCGGTTAAACGAACTGCGTGCCCTTCCGCTTAACTAATCCCCAGTTTCTTTTCCAGATAATGGATATTTTGTTCGCCGAGGGCGAAAGCACTGTCATTCATAATGTCCTGCTGTAGCGGGATATTGGTTTTAATGCCGTCGATAATTATTTCATTCAATGCTGTATTCATGCGGGCAATTGCACTTTTCCGGTCGTCGCCGTGAGCAATCAATTTACCTATCATGGAATCGTAATAAGGCGGTACTTTATAGCCATTATAAATGTGTGTTTCGCAGCGTATACCGGGGCCGCCTGGCATATGGAACTGATCAATTATGCCGGGGCAGGGCATGAATGTTTTCGGATCTTCGGCGTTCAAACGGCACTCAATGGCATGGCCGGTAATTCTGACTTGATCCTGGGTAATAGATAGCGGTTCTCCTGCTGCAATGCGCAGTTGCTCCTTTACGATGTCAAAACCAGTGATCATTTCCGTAACGGGATGCTCGACCTGAACGCGAGTGTTCATTTCAATAAAATAGAATTCACCTTTTTCATATAAAAATTCAAAAGTACCCGCGCCCAAGTAGCCAATATCAATACAGGCTTTGGCGCAACGTTCGCCTATTGTTTTGCGCTGTTCTGCGCTGATACCAGGAGCCGGGGCCTCTTCAACCACTTTTTGATGACGACGTTGCATGGAGCAATCGCGTTCACCCAAATGGATGGCGTTGCCGTGGGCATCCGCTAGCACCTGAAACTCGATGTGACGCGGATCTTCCAAAAACTTTTCCATGTAAACAGTAGGATTACCGAAAGCGCTACCTGCTTCGGCTTTGGTCATGGCGATGGCATTAAGAAGCGCTGATTCAGTATGTACCGTTCGCATACCTCTACCGCCGCCGCCACCAGCGGCTTTGATAATAACCGGATAGCCAATTTCGTGAGCCATTTTGAGGTTTTTCTTATCATCGTCTGACAAGGGGTCGTTATTGCCAGGAACGCAGGGGATTCCCGCGGCCATCATTGCGTTCTTTGCAGAAATTTTATCACCCATCATGCGTATGGTATCTGCATTTGGGCCAATAAAAACAAAGCCACTCTGTTTTACTTTTTCAGAAAAATCGGCATTTTCAGAGAGGAACCCATAACCAGGATGAATAGCTTCTGCGTCGGTCACTTCGGCCGCGCTGATAATGGCTGGGATATTCAGGTAGCTGTCAGCAGATGCCGCCGGGCCAATGCATACCGACTCATCGGCAAGTCTTACATGTTTAAGGTCCCGGTCTGCTTCAGAATGAACAGCGACAACCTTAACGCCTAATTCTCTACATGCGCGTAATATACGCAGTGCGATTTCGCCCCGATTAGCGATGACTATTTTGTCGAACATGAGTGTCCCCGTTTTTCCGTGTTATTCAATGATGAATAAGGGTTGACCATATTCGACCGGTTCAGCATTATCAACCAAAATTTGAGTGATAACACCGCTTTTATCGGCTTCAATCTGATTAAGAATTTTCATAGCCTCAATAATGCAGAGCGTATCACCCGCCAATACGGCTTGTCCGATTTCTACAAAAACTTTCCCGCCCGGTGCTGCAGAACGGTAAAACGTTCCAACCATCGGTGATTTAACCGCATGCCCGGTTATTTTTTCTTCCGCTGCTGCTGTAACAGAGGCGGTAGTCGGTAGTGTGTCAGCAAGTGCATGTACAGGCGCATAAGCAACCTGTGCAGGTGCAGCAGAATAACGGCTAATGCGGATGCATTCTTCCCCCTCTTTAATTTCCAATTCGGCAATGTCAGACTCTTCGATAATTTCGATGAGTTTTTTTATTTTTCTAATATCCATTGTTTATGGTCTCTCGGTTAATATCTGATGAGCGGCTTGTAAGGCCAGTTCATATCCTGTTGCTCCCAGCCCACAGATAACGCCCTTGGCAATATCTGAAAAATAGGAATGTTTTCTAAAAGGTTCGCGTGCATGGACGTTTGATAAATGAACCTCTATAAATGGGATTCTGGTTGCCAACAGAGCATCGCGAATGGCGACACTGGTATGAGTAAATGCAGCCGGATTAATAATGATGAAATCAACCTGGGTTTCGTAAGCCCGATGTATTATTTCAACTATTTGATGTTCTGCGTTGTTTTGATGAAAATCGAGTTGATGGTTTAACTCGGCGGCTTTTTTTTCGAGTAACTGGCGTATATCGGCAAGCGTTTTATTTCCGTAATGGCCGGGTTCGCGGATACCTAGCAAATTTAAATTCGGGCCATTTAAAACGGTAATAGTCGCCATTTATGCGTAATTTAAGTTAGGTTATAAGCACTGGGCTGCTAATTTTACCGTGTTTGAAGGTTTTGTCCAGAAATTATGTTTTTAACAAAAGATAGCAACAGGATGGCAGTTGTTAGAGGTTAATTCTGGACTTATTCGCAATATTTAAAATTTTTTGCAACTGACGGGGGGCGATGCTAAAAAATTCGTAAGTAGTAACGCGAAAGTTATTCGGAAGTAAATTTATTGTGTAAAACTGGTAGCGATTGTAATAACAGACAAAAAAAGGAGTCCACTTGAAATTCATCGCTAAATTGACCTCGGAAGAGAAAGTAATGTTAACTGAAGTCTATCGTAA
>CAYVFT010000193.1:0-3271 GCA_964450225.1 uncultured Crenothrix sp.
GGCAAACATAAATAATGACATATCCGGCCTTCCCCAAGGGCCATAGACGGTAAAAAAGCGCAAATCGGTTGTAGGCAGCTTATAAAGATGACTATAAGTATAAGTATGCGCCATCAACTCATTGGCTTTTTTACTAGCTGTATATAGAGATAGAGGGTGATCGACATTATCATGAATAGAAAAAGGCATGTGCGTATTCGCTCCATAAACAGAACTTGAAGAGTATATGCCAAACGCTCTATATAATAATTATGCCTACATCCTTCTAGGATATTCATAAATCCAGTTATATTTGAATCTATATAGACATGAGGATTTGTTAATGAATATCTGACCCCAGCTTGGGCAGCCAGATGCATAACTCTTTGAAATTTTCCCCTGGCAAATAGACTCTCCACTTCGACCCCATCAGAAATTTCAAGTTTTACAAATTTAAATCGTTTATGATCACTTAGTCGTTCTAATCTTGCCAGCTTCAAATTAACATCATTGTAATTATTTAGATTATCTATACTTACAATGTCATCTCCGCGTTCTAACAAGCGAATACATAGTGCAGAGCCTATAAATCCAGCCGCCCCAGTTACCAGTATCTTCAAAATTCTCTCCTAATTTCTAGACTAATAATAGGCTAAAAACTAAATAATTTAACCGTCAATACCCTCTCGTTTTAGCTACGATTTCTTCCAATAGTTTTTCGGCCTCTTTTTTATCAGAAAAGTTTCCATATTTCTTTTCTAATTCAAGCGCCTGCTTAATATCATTAATTGCTGAACTACTATTTCCGTTTTCATAATGAGCAATACCTAAATGATATCTGAATACCGGAACATCTGGCGAAATCGCAATAATTTGGTTTAATATCCTTAAACCTTCGTTGACACTACCTTGTTTAATTAATGCCCAAGCGTAGGTATCTTTATAAAAATTTTGATCCGAGTCCTTAAATTTCTCAGTCAACTGCACTGCTTTTTTAATTTTATCATCATCAGTATAGTGCTCAGTTAACACAGTTGCTAGATTGTTGATCGCAATATCCAACCCAGGATTTTTCTTTAATAATTCTTCATAAAGTGAAACAGCAGAATCATACTCACCCTCTATTTCATACAATGATGCTAAAGATAACGTTATCTTGATATTTCCTGGATTTTGTCTGAGCCCATTCTTATAAATCGCAATGGCACCTTTATTGTCGTTCTCAGCCAATTTAATGTTTGCCAACGAGATATATAACTGAGGAATTTTTTCATTTCCCTTAATCATGTTCGTTAGTAACAATGCTCCCTTATCAAATTTTTTGTCCATTAAGAATAAATCACTCTGAAGAATGCCTGCAGAAATATTCTGGGGATTTTTAGCTAGTAAGGTATCTAAAAAAGCAATCATCTCATCCCGTTTATTCAGCTTTTCGTAACTACGAGCCATGTTGCCCAAGACATCGCTATTTTCTGGAAATTTTGCCAATAACTCTTTATATATTTCAATGGCTTTGGCATAATTTCCTTGCTCCTGAAGAACTTGAGCCAACAAAAAACTTGCAACATCGTTTGCGAGGGGATTGGGTAAGTTTGCAATTTTCTGTACGGTAGCCTTTGCGCCACCCCAATCATGCTCTGCCAAGTTGATATTGGCCAACTTTTCAAGTAGAGCAATATCGTTAGATCTTACGCTTAACGCCTTTTCAACTATTTCCTTTGCATACTTGATATCCTTTGCCTTCAAAGCGTTATCATAAAGGTAGGTTACAGCCTGTAAATTTGCCGGATTAGCCGCCAGAGCGCTTAAGAAATGCTTATCAGCCTGTTTTTTATCTCCTTTAATTAAAAAGACCTGTCCAAGCAATAGCTGTGCTTCTTCAGAATCTTCTTTGCTCCAAATAACTTTATTTAACAAGGTAATAGCCTCATCATATTGTTCTTTTACCAACAATAATCTTGCTTGTAAAACTTTAGCGTCATCGTAACTTGAGTTCGCGTCTAAAATTTCTTTGACAATTTTTTGTGATTCTTCAAAATCTTTATTGTCGAAAGCTATTTTTGCTAAAAGCGTTTTTGCTGAAAGGCCTACATTTGAATCTTCTTCCAACTCAATTACCCGATTAAGTGCTAATTTGGCTTCTTCAAAGTTTCTTCTTGCAATCATCCAGTTTGCCAATTGAAGGAGCAACCTTGGCTGATCCTTATGCTTCTCTGTAAATTGGTAAAATTGATTATCAACCTTTTCTTTAGCTGTAGCCGTCAAGAAATCAAGTAACAACAGCTTTGGCTGAACATCATTAGGCTCCGAGTCGACAAGACTACGTAATAACTTTTCGGCTTCTTTTGTTTTACCCGTCTGTGCGTAAATTTTTGCCAATGTTACTTTAAATTCCTGATTATCAGGATGTGCAGTAACTAATTGTTGATAATCAACTATAACGGCATCTATGTTCTTGGTCTTGGCATCCAGTTGAAGTTTAAAAAAATCCAGACCAATATTATCAGTGTCCGATTTTTTTGCCACATCTATCAGAGCCAAGGCTTGAGTGAAGTCTTCTTTTTCCATATAAATCACTGCTTTCAACGATAACGCATCGGTATGATTTGGGTTTTCCTTTAAGATATTATCAATAATAGCTAGTGCTTCTTCCTGCTTATTTTGCCTGATAAGAATGGAAGCTTTTAATGCGAGTGCCTCCAGATTCCGACTTGCGTCCTTTAAAACAAATTCAGCTTGTTCCATTGCCGCATTGATCTCACCAAACAAGAGATGCACTTTTCCCAGCTTTAATCTGGCTTCAGTATAGTTAGGAGCCAACTCAATAGTTTTTATTAAGTTTTCCTTCATCCCTTTAAATTGCCTGCTCTTTTCATCTAATAAAGCCATATAGTAATAAGTTTCTGCAGTTTCTTTACCTGATTGACTGGCTGATTTTATTTCAAGCTTGGCTTTCTCATACTCTCCCTTATTAAGATATTCGACACCTTTCTGTAATTGTTCCTTTGTATCTTCTTCCTTATCGCATCCCTCCTGTAACAGAAAGGTTAAAAAAATGAAAATAACGATTATTTTTTTTTTACTATTATGATGAAAATTGATCATATTGACTGGCCTGCGAAAGATTTTTTTAAAAAGCTTATTTTGTACTAGATTCAAAAATAGCACTACAATGCACACCGAATTAATTTAAAAGTAGAAGCTATGGAAAAAATAAACCCTTAACCTAAGTTAAACGCTAAGGGCAAAAAATAATATTCACCCGATGCGTTTGGTTTTAGGTGTTCAAGGG
>CAYVFT010000194.1:0-3166 GCA_964450225.1 uncultured Crenothrix sp.
TGTGCCAAGTTGAACTTGCAACAACCCTATCTTCAAACCTTATTCGATCAGACGGGATTCTTTATTAATTTCATCCATGAATTTTCGGATAGATTTCATCATGCAAAGGAAGAACACATTCTATTCCGTTATCTTGGGACGCCCAGTGTATTAAGGCATTGCAATCCCGTTCCCCAGATGATGAACGGAAAACTTGTTCTCGTTTAATTAACTACATTTTATATAGCATGACGTTGAAAACAAACCATAAAAATCAGACTATTAAAACCAAATTGGATTCTTATGCGTTTGTTGCTTGTAGAAGATGATCCGAATTTAAGTGACTCACTAAAAACGGATCTGGAACATGCCGGATTCGCAGTTGATACGGCGCTGGACGGCGAAACAGGTGAGTTTCTTGGTGCAACCGAGAACTACGATATCGCCATTCTTGATTTAGGCCTGCCGAAATTATCCGGATTGGCAGTGTTGTCGAGTTGGCGTGCTGCCAACAACAACTTGCCTGTTATTGTGCTGACTGCACGCGATGCCTGGCATGAAAAAGTCGATGGCTTCAAGGCTGGCGCCGACGATTATCTCGGCAAACCCTTTCATATTGAAGAATTGCTGGCCCGCATCCGTGCCTTGTTAAAACGCCTGCATGGCCTGCATCAAGCGCAACTCACACGTTTCGGCATCACCCTGGACGAAGAGCGTCAACTAGTGATTATCGATGAAACCCGCCATATTGAACTGACCTCAATCGAATTTCGCTTACTGCGTTACTTCATGCTACACCCCGGCAAAGTGTTGTCAAAAAGCCATCTTGCCGAACACATCTACGAGTACGAAAGCGATCCGGAAAGCAATGTCATTGAAGTCTATATCAATCGCTTAAGGCAAAAGCTAGGCAAAACCTTGATCAATACCCGTCGTGGACAAGGTTATATTTTCGGTGATGAGCCATGATTTCACTGCGCCAACGCCTGAACCGCGGTTTGGCAGTCATTTTATTTACAATATTTGCCATACATTGGTTTGCCGCCGATTGGGTAATACGTACCGTGGCGGAAAAACAGATGATGACTCGTCTGGAGCACGACAGTGATTCCTTGCTGGACACCTTGAAACATAGCGAAAACGGCGATGTTGACTTTGATAACTCCCGCGTTCCCTTGGTTTACGACCAGGCTTATTCCGGGCACTATTTCGTCATTCAAATTAACGATCGCACTTACACATCGACATCGCTACAAAATCAGCCACTTGCCCTACAGCCGATTGCCAATAGCCAAGCGAAACACTACCACCTGCCCGGCCCGCAGCAACAACCGTTGCTGGCATTGGGCCGCGGCCTGCAAAAAAATGGCCACACCATTACCCTGACAGTAGCCGAGGATTTAACTGACATCGGCAAGGATATTCTGCACATACGTCTTGCCTACCTGGGGTTGACACTGATTATATTATCGCTGGCTATTCTTTTGCAAAGCATGGATGTCAAAAGAGCCATGAAGCCGCTGCGTGCAGTACAAATTGAGTTAGGCAAGATCGCCAATGGCTTTCAGCAACAAATTACCACCGAAGTGCCGGTAGAAATTCGCCCGTTGGTCAAGGAAGTCAATCGCCTGATCATTCTGATCGAACGCCGCTTGCAACAATCCCGGACGGCGATAGGCAATCTGGCTCATGCACTGAAAACACCGCTCGCAGTGCTGGTGCGTGTTACTGAACATTCGGCGCTGCAGGCTTATCCGCAATTAAATACATTATTGGTCTCACAAACTCAAACCATCCGTGATCGCATCGAACGTGAGCTGAAACGGGCGCGCCTGTCCGGCCATATTCAATCCGGTACGGCGTTCAACCCCTATCAGGAATTAACCACTCTGGCCGACTTACTTGGCAATATTTACACGGGAAAACATTTAGCGATCAATGTTGAGGCCCCCGATTACCCTATCCCTTTTGACCGGGAAGATCTACTGGAAATAATCGGCAATTTGGCCGACAATGCCTGCAAATGGGCGAAAAGTACAGTGGCTATTAGCATTAGCTATCAGCCTAACCTGATCATCAAAGTGGAGGATGATGGCCCGGGCTGTCCTGAACACGAACTACAACAACTGACCCAGCGAGGAGTTCGTCTGGACGAATCTGTTCAAGGCCACGGCTTGGGGTTAGCCATTGTCCGGGATGTTGCCGAATTTTATGGCGGCCGCCTGGAGCTGGCTCGTAGCCAGCACCTCGGCGGATTGTTAGTAAGGGTAAGTTTTTAGAGCCCAGCTTTACGGTAAGCAAGCTAAAAAAGCCTCTTGAAGTAAATCAACGCTACCCAATTTCCTGTCAGTTGCACGCATCTTTCCAGGAAAATCACAATAGGAAAAAATGAAGATAAAATATTTGCCACTAACCATTGCGGCAATGGCCTGGCGGGTCTCTCATAATTTTTTTATTGAGAGCGGAAATACTAGCTTTCTAATTACCCAGGTGGATTGCCCTGCATTTTCCCGATTTTTATTGAATCGCAGTCTTCCGCTTCCAGAGCGACAAACCATTTGAACAAGTGCTGACAAGTGCATAATCTACTGTGTTTGCATCTGTACAATTTTGCCAGGCGTATGATTTCGGGTTTCCTACTATGAAATATTCCATATTGGGAGTTGCGTATATCTCTGACGTTGGCGTCGTTGAACGATACACATGAACGGCGACACCATTAGAATTTACATTGGTCCCTGCTGCTCTCTGCCATAACTGCGCTCCCATTTTATAAGCTCCGCATCCACCAACTCTTATAAAAGCACCATATTGTAAGGTATAGCAGTCTTGGAAAACGTTTATAGCCGTTTTATTGACAATAAACTTGGCATTTTGACTGTCAAGCCCTTCTGTTGTGATAAGATTATCGGCGTTAGTAGTACTTGCGAAATGCCCATAATATGTCATATTCTCAACGGCTTGCGCTGCGATGCTGAACAAAAACATTGTTAAAAGAAGTAATATTTTTTTCATTGCTTATCCTTAGTTTCTAGGTTAGAAAATAGAGTAAAAACTACAGCAACATTAAAGCTGCATTTTCATTGCTGAAAATCTGGTATCCATCGCCATTAACGGCAATCTCTTCCAACATCACGGCATATATACAAACGCGTAAGTTTTAGAACTTCGCTAAATTGGATTAGCA
>CAYVFT010000195.1:0-3139 GCA_964450225.1 uncultured Crenothrix sp.
TATTCTCATGTCATGCACATTGTCTCCAATGTTACCGGAACACTTCAGCCAGGTAAAAACGCTTTTGATGTGCTGGCGGCGACCTTTCCGGCGGGAACAGTTAGCGGTGCGCCAAAAATACGGGCGATGGAAATCATTAATGAACTGGAACCGGTAAAGCGCGGCGTTTATTCAGGCGCTGTCGGCTATATCGCCTGGTCCGGTAATCTGGATACTGCAATTGCTATTAGAACCGCAGTCATCAAAGACAATATGTTACATATACAAGCGGGCGCCGGTATCGTTTACGATTCCGTGCCCAGAAACGAATGGGATGAAACTATGAACAAAGGCCGCGCCATATTCCGCGCAGTCAGTATGGCTGAAGCAGGCTTGGAAGGAGAACAGGCATGAGCGCAGTAAAAATCCCCCCTAGCCCCCCTTTATCAAAGGGAGGGATTAAAGTGGTCATGGTCGATAACTACGACTCATTCACCTACAACCTGGTGCAGTATCTGGGCGAACTGGGCGCTGATGTCACCGTCGTGCGCAATGACCAGGTGACGGTCGAAGACATAGAAAAGCTGGCGCCCGACAAAATCGTCATTTCCCCGGGCCCTTGCACACCCAAAGAAGCGGGCGTATCCGTTGAAGCAATTTTAAAGTTTGCCGGAAAATATCCAATTCTGGGCGTTTGCCTTGGTCATCAAAGCATTGGTTATGCGTTTGGCGGTCGTATCATCCATGCCAAAAGCATCATGCACGGCAAGACCTCGCCTATTTATCATCACAATAACGGCGTATTCAAAGGACTGACCAACCCATTCACCGCCACCCGTTATCACTCCCTGGTCATCGAGCAGGCCACCTTGCCAGATTGCCTGGAAATCACCGCGTGGACACAGGATGAAGCCGGCAAACTGGATGAAATCATGGGCGTCAGGCATAAAACCCTGGACATAGAAGGAGTGCAATTTCATCCCGAGTCGATTTTGACGGAGTTTGGGCATGATTTGTTGAGGAATTTTTTGGAAAGATGAACTCATTAGCGCGTGGCGACAACACTTTTCCTGTTGAAGCCATACCTATTTCCTGTCATGGCGTATGGCTTCTGACTGGTCAAGAAGAGTTATTCATGTCTTACCATGACTTTCCCTGGTTCAAAATCAGCCTGTGAATGCCATTGTCGAGGTAGAAGAAGTGTCGTGTGGGCATTTTTACTGGTCAAAAATAGATGTTGATTTAACTGTGGAAATGATAAAAAACCCTGAAAAAATTCCTTTGGTGGCAAGGTAAGCGGATAGTTAGCGAAATTTTCCTTTATTTACTTAAAATGCACATACAACAAGCCCTGCAAAAATTGCTCAACAAACAAAATCTTGACCCTGACGAAATGCGCAAGATCATGCGTCTCATCATGTCCGGCAAAGCTACCGATGCACAAATCGGCGGTTTTTTAATAGCATTGCGTTGCAAAACCGAAACCATTGACGAAATTGCCGCTGCCGTTGAAGTGATACGCGAATTGGTCACCAAAGTGACTGTTACAGGCGAGCATGTCATAGATACCTGCGGTACAGGCGGAGATGGTGCAAATACGTTCAATATTTCCACCACTTGTGCTTTCGTAGTTGCTGCCGCGGGCGGGCAGGTTGCCAAACACGGTAATCGTTCGGTATCCAGTAGTTGCGGTAGTGCTGATGTATTGGAGGCTGCGGGCGTCAATCTGGATTTAAGCGCTGAACAGGTGGCTCGTTGCGTTAATGAAATTGGGGTCGGTTTTTTGTTTGCCCCCAAACATCATGGCGCCATGAAACACACCATTAATGTACGTAAAGAAATGGGCGTTAGAACCCTGTTCAACTTATTAGGCCCCTTATGCAACCCTGCGGGTGCGCCCAACCAGTTAATCGGTGTATTTGCAAAGGAGTGGGTCGAACCCCTGGCGCAGGTATTAAAAAAACTCGGCAGCCGGCATGTGCTAGTCGTGAATGCTGATGATGGCCTGGATGAAATCAGCATTGCCGCAGCTACCACGATTGCAGAACTTAAAGATGACGACGTCACTACTTACACCATAACGCCGGAACAGTTTGGCTTTAAACGGGCCAGCCTGAATGACTTGGCCATCGATGGTGCGATGGCCAGTTTAGCGATGGTAAAATCGGTGCTTGATAATCAGGCTGGGCCCGCACGGGATATTGTGCTGTTAAATGCAGGAGCTGCGATTTATGCGGCAAATATTACCGATACCTTGGCCTCAGGCATCGAAATGGCCGGACAGGTTATCGCCAGTGGCGCGGCAAGAGCTAAACTCGATGCGTTAATCGCTTATTCAAAAATTTCTTAACAGACTAAAAACCATGACCAATACCCCTGACATTTTAAAAACCATCCTGGCAAAAAAAGCCGAAGAAGTCGCCAAACGCAAATCCGGCATGTCTATAGCGAATCTGGAAGAAATTGCCGCTGGCGTAGAAAAACCACGCGGCTTTTATAATGCGTTGCAAAACAAGGTATTGGCAAAAAAACCTGCGATTATTGCCGAAATCAAGAAAGCATCCCCCAGCCAGGGTGTCATCAGGAAAGATTTTCAACCCATAGCAATCGGTCAGGATTACGCAATGAACGGCGCGACCTGTTTATCGGTATTAACTGATAAGGAATTTTTCCAGGGCTCGGAAGCATACCTGCAAATGGTCAGGGAACGCTGTCCGCTACCGGTATTAAGAAAAGACTTCATGATCGATCCTTATCAAATCCATGAAGCCCGTGCGCTGGGTGCGGATTGCATTTTGCTGATTGTTGCAGCCCTTGAGGACAGTCTTATGCATGAATTGTCTGATACTGCCACAAAATTGGGCATGGATGTGTTGGTGGAAGTTCATGATGCCGATGAACTGCAAAGAGCGCTACATCTGGATACCAAACTGATCGGTATTAACAACCGTAATTTGCGCACCTTCGAAACATCTCTGCAAACGACTTTGGACTTAAAGAAGCAAATTCCCGCCGATCGCATCATCATCACCGAAAGCGGCATTCATACACACGACGATGTGCAACTTATGCTGGATAATGACATTTACGCCTTTTTGGTCGGTGAAGTATTTATGCGAGCCGAAAGCCCCGGGCAAAAAATGCGCGAGTTGTTTGCTTT
>CAYVFT010000196.1:0-3124 GCA_964450225.1 uncultured Crenothrix sp.
AAAGCTGATGATGCGATTTGCTACCCAGATTGTCAACACATCCGCTTTAAGACTTTCCGTAGGGCTCGGGATTAGGCAATAATCGCTTGAAGAGTCGTGATCAGAGACAAAACCTTTATTCAGCCCAATTTTTTGCCCTTGCCACTGCTTTAAGCCACTGCTGTTTTAATGATTCAACTGCTTGCTGCTGCAGGGTCCCGTGAAATAACCGGTCAATCCGCCATTTCTCATTGAGTTCGCCGATAGTCCACAATCCGGCGGCAATACCTGCCAGGTAGGCCGCACCCAAGGCTGTGGTTTCCAGATTAGCAGGGCGGACGACCTCAATAGCGGAGATATCGGCCTGAAATTGCGCCAGCAGATTATTCACAGCGGCACCACCATCTATTCTTAGTTGCGAAACAGGCTTGCTGCTGTCGGCGGCCAGAATCTGCAACAGGTCGTCGACCTGAAAACACATGCTCTCCAGCGCTGCTCTGGTGAGGTGCGCGCGGGTTGTACCCCTTGTAATCCCGAAGATCGCACCGCGGGCGTGCGGGTCCCAGTGCGGTGCGCCGAGTCCGGTCAGGGCGGGAACGATGTAAACGCCGCCGTTATCGGCAACACTTTCGGCAAGCTTTTCGCAGTCCGCTGCCTGCTCGAAAAATAGTAAACCATCCCGTAACCATTGAATCACTGCACCGCCTATGAACACGCTGCCTTCCAGGGCATAACTGACTTCATGGCCGATTTGCCAGGCGATGGTGGTTAACAAGCCGTGTTGCGAAGCGGCTCTTTTCGATCCGGTATTCATCATTAAAAATGAACCTGTTCCATAAGTGCATTTAACCATACCGGCTTCGATGCACATCTGACCGAATAGCGCCGCTTGTTGATCACCGGCAATGGCGGCAATAGGAATGCCGGCGCCGACTTCCAGATTACGCGTATGCCCATGGATTTCGCTTGAGGATTTGACGGCGGGCATCATAGATGCGGGAATATCGAATAACGCCAGCAAGTCCTCATCCCACTGCAAGCGGTCGATGTTATAAAGCAGGGTCCGGGAGGCATTGGAAACATCAGTGATATGCAATTCGCCATTGGTCAGCTTCCATATCAGCCATGAATCTATGGTGCCGAAAGCCAATTCTCCACGGTTGGCTTTCTCTCGGGCTCCCTCGACATGATCAAGTATCCAGCGGACTTTGGTCGCAGAAAAATAGGCATCGATAACCAGGCCGGTTTTCGCCGTAACCATCGGTTCCAGACCAGCTTCCTTAAGCCGGGTACAGTCATCGGCAGTGCGTCTGTCCTGCCAGACTATTGCGTTATAGATCGGTTTGCCTGTACTGCGCTCCCAGACTACCGTAGTTTCCCTTTGATTAGTGATGCCAATACCCACAATATCGGCAGGTGAAAGTTGCAGTTGCATCAGCACTTGCTTGAAAACCCCGGCTTGCGTTTGCCAGATTTCTTCCGCATCGTGTTCCACCCAGCCCGGCTGCGGAAAGATTTGTTCAAATTCCTGCTGAGCCATGACGACAGGGTTAGCCTGCTGGTCATAAAGAATACAACGTGAACTGCTCGTGCCCTGATCAATCGCTAAAATATATTTCATAACTCGATTGGCTAATGGGTGATCGTTTCGCATGTGCACATGTGATCCCTATCCAACCCCCGTGATCCAGAACGCCTAAACATTACATGAATGGAAGCCAATCATATTGCCTTCGGTATCATAAGCAAGGGCGATGAAACCGTGTTCACCAATGGACAGTTTTTCTTTGATAATACTTCCGCCATTCTCGGCAGCACGGGCGGCTTCTACAGCACAGTCCTCGCATGCAAAGTAAACCAGCGTGCCACCACATCCAGAGGGAACACCTTCCATTTTTACCAGCATTCCGCACGCACCATAAGTGGTCTGGGCAGCATCCGCGTCCGCAGGAAAGCGCCACATTTCCATATTCATTTCCTCAGTTGGGGCGGGCATTTTTTCCAGCTTAACTGCAAGCACGGCCTCATAGAAGGCCTTGGCACGTTCCATGTCCTGTACGTAAATTTCAAACCAGACGACCGGATTACTTTTCATGATATTTCTCCTTTTTTGGATTAGTTCTGATAACGCCTAACGGGAAGCTATCCCGGCGCGGAACGGAAAGCAGAAAAACAAAACTGTATTATAACCGCGTTCCAGTATAGCGCCATGTTAGGCGTGATGACTGATTGCAGGACTTGACCCCATTTTGTTGTTAACTAACCAAACTGGGCAGAGCCGCAACTGCTGCATGTGTTCGTGCAACAGAATTTAACATCCTACCTACCCTTGCCGCTGCTGCTTGAGAGACAAATTCTTGCCAGAAATTGTAAAGGCTTGGCTGGTGGTAAGAGACTAAGCAGGGTTAATGTCAATATCGCGGTTTGGACTCAAATATCTGCCAACAGAGGGAAGGGGAAAATCAAGAGTCTCTTCTCAATCACTATCTCGGCTAAGATCATCGTTATTGATCTTCAAAGGCCTGCCACGCTTACTAAAACCAACAGTACAACCTAAAGCAGACTCAATCTTTTCTTTGAATCGGTCGTTACCCAACGGCGTTCCGGAATGCAAACTTGCACGGATTAATTCGAGTTCATCAGAATTAATTAATGTTGAGAATAATCCTCGATAGGCCGCTTGCCTTATCTCAGGGGCGTTACCTAACGACAAATAAAGTTCATGCGGTTGAATAATGGCATTATCAATCCCTTGTGCGTTGGCTGCATAACTCGACCATCGATACTGCGCAGGATGCTCTGCCATCCCTGCGCGCACCGGATTCATTTCGATATAACGCATGCAGGTCAAAAAATAAGCCTCTGATTCTAAAATATGACCCTTATGCCGGCCTTCCCACAAACTCCCTCGGCGTTGATAGGTTTTATTGATATACGGTACAAAATGGCGCCCGATACCCTGAAACAACAAACTAATATCGTTTACCCCTTTTGGCGTGACTAACAAATGCACATGATTGGTCATCAGCACATAGGCATGTATCAAACAGCCAAGCGCATCGGCCGATGCTTTCAAAAAACGCAAGTAGGCCAGATAATCCTGATCGTCGAAAAATATTGGCTCTCGATTATGCCCGCGCTGAAA
>CAYVFT010000197.1:0-3091 GCA_964450225.1 uncultured Crenothrix sp.
AGGGGCAGGCGCTGAGAATGTCTTCTTTGCCATTGACCGGAAATGATGGCGAGCAACCTGTACAATTATTGGCGTTTATCCGGTTTTTGGCGGAGCCACAAGCACAACTGATACTTCAAACACCACGACACAGCTGGCGCTGGGAAAAAGATATTCAAGCCTAAATCGATAAAACAAAGTTATGGCATAATGTTTTTACCAAATGACCCATTTTCAATACCGAATTTATTGGTAATGGCGATCCGGAAAAATGATCAATGACCGCGTTGCCTGTCTACAGAGTGGCAGCATGAAAATTGCTTTTTTTGAAAGTATCCGTTCAGTTCTGTTCAGAATCAACAAGATTCATTGACGTGCATACAGGACTTTTTTAGCCAACAAAGAGATGCTATGAGCAGTTTGGAAAATGAATTAAAACAATTGATTATTGACTCGCTGGATTTGGAGGATATGAGTCTTGATGAGATAGACAGCCAGGAAGCCTTGTTTAACGAAGGACTGGGACTGGATTCGATCGATGCCCTGGAACTGGGACTGGCAATCAGGAAAAAATATAATGTCCGGATTGATTCGGAAAAAGATGATGTGGTGAAAATATTTGCCTCGGTAGCTGCGTTGGCTGAATTTATTGAATCTGAAAGGCACTGAGAACGGTATGAAAAATCGCGAGGAAATTCTGCAGTCGATCAAGAATATCATGCAGGAGATGTTTGAAATTGAAGCTGACGAGGTAACATTGGATGCACACCTTTATGAAGATCTTGATTTTGACAGTATCGATGCGGTCGATATGATCGTTAAACTGAAAGAAATAACGGGCAAAGCGCTTAAACCGGAAGACTTTAAAAATGCACGCACTATCAACGATATGGTGGAAGCGGTCTATAAACTGATTAATGAGTAATGCCTGGACTTGCAGGCAGTAAGATTGGTGTATTGACGCATTCATCTACCATGGCCGTTTGTTTTGCAGTCATATCGTCCAGCTGGGCGCACAGTTCCGGGCGTATGGTATATAGGTTATGCGCATGAAAACCAGTGTAATTATTCCTGTTTACAATCACCAGGATGCCATCGGCCATGTGGTCGAGGCATTGAAACCATTTGGCTTGTTCTGCTATCTGATAAACGATGGCAGTTCGCCACAATGTTCCGCCGTATTAAGACGCATATCCGAGCTGGAAAAAGACTGGCTAACCTTGTATGAAAGGGATCGTAACGGTGGTAAAGGTGCGGCTGTTATGGATGGGTTGCAGCTGGCGATTGCTGATGGTTTCAGCCATGCCATCCAGATCGATGCCGACGGCCAACATAGTGTGGCCGATATTAGCCGGTTTCTGGCGGCCAGTGAGCAATATCCGGACAAATTGATTCTGGGCAAGCCCCGCTTCGATGCGACAGTACCGAAAAATAGATTATACGGCCGCCAGTTCACCAATCTGTGGATATGGATCAACACCCTGTCTTTTGCCATTGCCGACGGTATGTGCGGTTTTCGGTGTTACCCGCTGGCGGCGGTCGAGAAGTTGCTGAAATCGGTTCAGCTAGGGCAGCGCATGGATTTTGATATAGAAGTCCTTGTGCGTCTTTATTGGCAAGGAGTCGATGTGATCAACATTGAAACGGAAGTCAAGTACCCGTTGGATGGCATTTCCCATTTCCATATGTTGCAGGATAACCTGTTGATTTCCAGAAAACATGCACAACTGTTTTTCGGTATGTTGTGGCGTTTGCCGCGCCTGTTCTTGAGGCACAGACGATGAAACACTGGGCGGAAATGGAAGAGCGAGGCATTATCTGGGGTATGCAGGCGCTGTTAAAAGTGTACCTGCTGTTCGGCCGCAAAGTGCTGCAGCTGTTTTTATATCCGGTGGTCAGTTACTACTGGTTGACCAACAGCAAGGGCCGTCAGGCGAGTATTCAGTATTTGCAAAGAGCATCGGCCTATTTGCCGGAAAACAGGATACAGACCGGTTTATACGGCAGCTACCGGCATTTCATCAGTTTTGCCAATGCCATCGTCGACAAACTGGCGGCATGGAGTGGAGCGATAACCATGCAGGATGTTGAGTTTCATGGTCGGGAAGGGATATATAAGCAGGTCAGTCAAGGGCAGGGATTACTGATTTTAGGTTCTCATCTGGGAAACCTGGAAGTAGGCAGGGTAATGGCCTATCTGGGTAAAAAAGTGAGGGTCAATGTATTGATGCATACCAAACATGCGGAAAAATTCAATATCTTGCTGAGTCGTTATGCCGAAGCTGGAACAATGAACCTGATCCAGGTTACCGAGATCAATGCGGCAACGGCGATGATGCTTCAGGACAGGATAGATGCGGGTGAACTCGTGGTGATTGCCGCTGACAGGACCCCGGTAACAGGCCGAAACCGGGTTGTCAAAGTGGATTTTTTGGGCAAGACCGCATTGTTTCCGCAAGGACCTTTTATATTGGCATCGTTGCTGAAATGCCCCGTGTATACTTTGTTTTGTTTAAAGCAGCATGGCAAACAGGTGCTTTATTTTGACCATTTTAGCGACGCTCTGTCGTTCCCCAGAAAACAGCGTGATGCACTGATACAGAGCTGTGTGCAGGGCTTTGCCGACAGATTGCAACAATATTGTTTGCAAGAACCGCTACAGTGGTTCAATTTTTATGATTTCTGGCAGATTGGAGATGAATAAAAGAATCGTGGCTTGTGAAGTGGAAATTGAAGTACCGTTTTTCGATGTCGATTTGATGGAAATTGTCTGGCATGGACACTATGTAAAATATTTTGAAGTGGCGCGCTGTGCCTTGCTGGACAAGATTGGTTACAACTATTTGCAGATGCGCGCTTCCGGCTACTCGTGGCCAGTCATCGATCTGCGCATCCGTTATGCGCAACCTGCAAAATTCGGACAGAAAATCATCGTCCAGGCCAATATCGGCGAATGGGAAAACCGCCTGAAAATCAATTATTCGATTGTCGACAAGCTGACCGGCACCCGGCTAACTCGCGGTTATACCTATCAGGTAGCGGTCGATATGGCGACCAATGAAATGTGTTTTGAATCACCGTCGATTTTATGGGAAAAACTGGGACTGCAAAA
>CAYVFT010000198.1:0-2975 GCA_964450225.1 uncultured Crenothrix sp.
AAATAAATCCTGCTGATTTGATGGTTTTTATTTTTAACATTGGCTGGCCTCTCTTGTTGTATTTTAAGGAATCAATTGTAGGTTATGATGCTTTGTTTAGACATTTGCACGTTTCTTTTACTTGTACTACACGCCATGATAATAACCACTATGAGAGCATTGGCTGAGAAGAAAAATCGCAGATGCTTGCATCGGATATGAATAAAGTCACTGAATTATTGTTCCCATGAATAGGCTCTCTATCTTTTGTTTTTTAACGCTTGCCTGTACGTCCATTACTTCTCAAGCAGCAGTGCCGGAACTCGATCTCTCAGTAAAAATAGATTTGGGTACGAATCAATTCTCTGCCGAGGCAATGCTTAAACTAGAGGCCAGTAAAAAATATGTATTTGAGCTTGCCCCCGGATTAGCAGTCGATTCTACCGAAGTAGATGCTGTTGCGGTACATACCCGTAACATTGGGCATGCCAATCAGCCACGTTTTGAACTCAAGCTGCCTAGGCAATTTTCGGCACATCAATTGAGAATTCGCTATCACGGACACCTGTTAAAACTTAGTCCGGAGTCTGAGCATCGCGATACCCTCGCGCCGTTGCCACCCATGGCTTCTAAAGAGGGCAGTTACTTACCCGCCGGGAGCGGCTGGTACCCGGAGCCGGGAAAGTTTTTTACTTATCGGCTTTCTATCCAAAGTTCTGCGGACCAAATAGCCGTGGCACCGGGCACCCCAATCCACGAGGAGTCACAGGGGGATATCCGCAAGGCCGTATTCGTCATGAATCATCCGGTTGAAGGCATCGATCTCATGATAGGGCCTTACGTCTTGAAGGAGCGTGTCGTTGCCATCAATACCGCTACGATTACTTTGCGAACCTATTTTCATCCCGATATCGCCGACCTCGCAGAGGGTTACCTGGATGCTGCAAAGAACTATCTGGCCCGTTATTCAAACCTGATTGGCGCGTATCCCTATAGCCACTTCAGTATTGTTTCCAGCCCATTGCCAACAGGACTTGGCATGTACTCACTGACCTACCTTGGGCGCGATGTACTCAAATTACCCTTCATCAAGACGACGTCGTTGGGTCATGAGGTCTTGCATAATTGGTGGGGTAACGGTGTGTTTGTCGATCCTAGCCAGGGCAACTGGTCGGAAGGTCTTACGACTTTTATGGCGGACTACGCTTTTAAGGAGGATGAGGGTTCCGAAGCGGCAAAAGCCATGCGCTATGGATGGCTCCGCGATAGACAAGCACTCCCTCGGGGCGAAGAACTGCCACTGTCCAGCTTTCGATCACGGCATCATGTTGCTTCAGCAAATGTCGGCTACGGAAAAGCCGCCATGATGTTTCTTGCTTTGCGCAATCGATTAGGTCATGAGAACTTTTCTTCGGCTCTACGCCAATTTTGGCTGCACTATCAGTTCAAAGCGGCAAGCTTTAAAGACCTGCGCCAGGCGTTTGAAAAGAGCTCGGGCGAAAATCTATCAAGTTTCTTTGCGCAGTGGCTCAACCAGACTGGCGCTTCTCGGTATTCACTGAACTCGGCATTTTTTGACGGAAAAAAATTACACGTAACCATCGGCCAGTCGCTCCCTAACAATAAAATGCGCCTGCCGCTGCGGGTCTATTCCGGCGAAGCTCAGGAAGACTTTTTCGTAGAACATACTGGCAAAGAGCTTGAAACAGTTCTGACACCCAAAGTACAGCCGCTCTCTATATCAATAGACCCCGACTTCACGGTGTGGCGTGCTCTTGCCCCAGAAGAAGCGCCTCCTATCCTCCGCGAGGCGGTTGTCAGCAAGCGTCTCGCCTTGCTGGTTCTAAACGATAAGCTGACAACAGTCGCGTTGTCCTTTACCAAAGCATTCGCTGAAGGTGAGATAGAAAAGGTGTCAAAACAGCAAGCCATGAAGGAAAAGTTCGTCATCGTTTTTGGCAGGACACAAGAGATCGATACATGGCTAGCACGCAACAAACTTCCTCCTCGGCCAACCGACGCTTCAGGAGGCGACACGCAAGTTTGGATGATCAAACATCCCACCCAACATGTTCTAGCGGTTTCAGTTCCTGATCAGGATGATAAAGCGCAGTTTTCGCTTGAGACGATTGGCAAACGCTTGCCACATCTTGCACGATACTCTTGGGTGACCTTTGAGAACGGACAAACCAAGCTTCGAGGGACTTGGCCCGTGGAGTCGCCACACAATTTAATTAAAGATACATCAGGTTAGATACCCATGTGAGAATCAGACGAACTCTTTGCTTCGCTGGCAAAATCTGCTTTCCGAAGAAAATTCCAACTCCAGGGTAAAGACCTTGCGTATCTCCATAACAGAGGTTTGACCGCCGTTCTCAGCCATGCCAGCGATTTTATTAGTCAGCGGCTTGCCCCTGCTTTTCTTGAAAAGGATGGCAAGCAAACGCCGTTTCGTGAGCACCCTGTCTTTGTTGCGCAACATGCAACGGCCTGTTGTTGTCGTGGGTATCTGGAAAAGTGGCATCACGTTGCCTTTCACGATTCTTACCTTTGGGCTCTTTCTCCTGGTGGTCAACGCGCTCATACTTTGGTTGGTGGCGGTACTGGTACCGGGCATCCGTATTCAAGGTTTTGGGTCCGCATTGCTGGGGAGCCTGGTGCTTACGGTGCTCAATCTGGCCGTCGAGCTTCTCATATAGCAGGCTACCCTTAAGTAAATCCGGAACTTTTTGTTAATCAAAGTGCACCGTTTGGGCGATAATAAACGTCAATCAGAGGAAGTAATATTTCTCAAGTCAATCAAGTGAACTAAATATGTCATCAGCATGGGCAGGTGGAACGGATGCCATCATTGAGAGAATGGATAAAATGACAACTCTTTTTATTGAAGACGCGCGAAAGTCAATTTATAAGGGTGAATCCGCTATCAATTGTGAAGAATGCGGAGATCCGATACCGGAAAGCCGAAGAAAGGCTATCGCCTGTAAATATTGTTT
>CAYVFT010000199.1:0-2967 GCA_964450225.1 uncultured Crenothrix sp.
GATTGTGCTATATTCAGCTAGGTTTTTTTCGGTTATGGGAGAGGAGAAATATGTCAACTATTACATTTGATACTCACGAATTTATCAAACGGCTCAAATCGGTGGGTTTTTCCGAAGAGCAGGCCGAAGTGTTCGCAGCCGAACATCGGCGAATTATCGAAGAAAATCTCGTTACCAAGGAGCATTTGGATATGCGCCTGCGCGAACTTGAATATCGATTGATCATTAAGTTAGGCGGAATGATGATGGCTTCAGTGACTATCGTTGCCGCCTTGGTCAAGCTGCTTTAGCAGTCCACCACATACGCTAACGAAGTAGGCAATGCGCATCGTTTTTCAGCGCCCCCCACACTGAGCAAATAAATCATGGAATCACAAAAATCTTTCGTCAGCTGGTTTAGAGACTCATCGCCCTACATCCACGCGCACCGCAACAAAACCTTCGTCATTTCTTTTGGCGGCGAAGCAGTGCTGGCGGATGATTTTGATCATCATGTACACGATTTTACCTTGCTCAGCAGCTTAGGTGTACGGCTGGTTTTGGTTCACGGTATACGGCCGCAGATCGACCAGCGTCTTGATAAGCTCAACGCCGCTGCCCTCTTCCATAATAATTTACGCATTACCGATGATCTGGCCCTGCAATGCGTAAAAGAAGCCGCAGGACTAGTCCGCGTAGAAATTGAAGCCTTGTTATCGATGGGTTTGGCTAACTCACCGATGGCGGGTAGCGAACTCAAAGTAGCTTCGGGCAATTTTGTCGTCGCCAAACCGATAGGCGTAATTGACGGTATTGATTACTGCCATACTGGCGAAGTGCGCCGTATTGAAAGCGCTGCAATCCATCAACAACTCGATCAAAACAATATCGTACTGATTTCTCCGATAGGCTATTCGCCCAGTGGAGAAATTTTTAATCTGTCCGCTGAACAGGTTGCCACAGCGGTTGCTATTGCCCTAAAAGCGGAAAAATTAATTTTATTAACGGAACAAAGTTGCTGCAATCCTGATAACAACGAACAAATCCGGCAAATGACCACCGCAGAAGCGAATGCTTTCTTGCAAAGGAATGAAGACATTCCAAACGCCATCAGCTTGCCGATTAAAGCTGCGATACAAAGCTGCCAGGCAGGGATAGCGCGTGTGCATTTGATTAATAGAACACATGACGGCGCGTTATTACTGGAACTTTTTACGCGTGACGGCATAGGCACTCTAATCAGCTCCACGCCTTATGAGGAATTACGCTCGGCTACTCTAAACGATATTGGCGGCATACTGGAATTAATCAAGCCACTGGAACAGCAAGGCATATTAGCCAAACGTTCCAGAGAAAAAATTGAAATGGAAATAGCCGATTATATTGTTATCGAGCGGGACGGTCTGATAATCGGCTGCACGGCATTACACCCGAATGTACAAGGGCAATTCGGCGCTATCGCCTGCCTTGCTGTGCATGCTGATTATCAGGGAGCTGCCCGGGGCCATCGGCTGCTTGATTATGTCTACGGCAAAGCCAGAAAGCTGAATTTAAAAAAGCTATTCGTGCTGTCCACGCAGACCATGCACTGGTTTATCGAGCGCGGCTTTTTATCGTCAGATATTAACAGTCTTCCCGTCACCCTCAAGGCCCTGTACAATCCTCAAAGAAATTCCAAAATTCTTTGCAAGGACATTGAATAATTCTACTTTGTCAGATTACATGATATACCTTTTCCAAGATCGTCATTCCAGCATGAATTGCCGGAATCCAGGCCCCATCCATGGATGGGTTTGATCCTACCGTCCATGGCACTAGATACCCGCTTCCCGGCGGGTATGACGACTTGCGCTTCAATCTGACAAAGTAAAAATAACTTCAGTCATGGCCCCTATATCAATACTGCAAATAACAGACCTGCATATCCTGGCGGGTTTGGACGAGACCTTTCTGGGTATTAATACAGAGCATTATTTCCATGCAGTTCTTGAACTCGCCTTTGCTGAAAATCAGCATTTTGATTTAATTCTGCTTACTGGCGATCTTGCTCAGGTTCCTTGCCAGGCTTGCTATCAGCGCATCCTGAACAGCCTTGAAGCCTATAACACGCCATGCATCTGCCTGCCTGGCAATCATGATGATTACGAACTCATGGAGCAGGTGTTTAATACCGGTCTGGTCAGCTGCCGCAAACAGGTAAGGTTGGAAAACTGGCAAGTGATTTGCCTGAATAGCCAAATACCCGGAGAGCCCGGAGGCCGTTTGTCAAAACAGGAATTAGTTTTTCTTGAAGATTGCCTGGCTGGCAATCCGAATCATCATGCACTAGTTGCAGTTCATCATCATTGCCTGGAAACTAGAAGTGCCTGGATGGATACCATGATGATAGAAAACAGCCAGGAGCTATGGGCAACCATCAAACAATATCCGCAAACCTTGGCCATCACTACAGGGCATATTCATCAAGTCATGGATATTACAATCGGAGGAGTCCGCGTCCTGGGCACACCTTCAACCTGCTTTCAATTTAAACCGGAAAGTAAAGCCTTCAGCCTGGATACAACTACCCCGGGTTATCGCTTGATAAAACTGTATGCCGATGGAAGTATCGAATCCGGGATTACCCGGCTATCTGAACAGTTAAGCGGATTGCAACTAGAGACACAGACTTACTAATGTTTAACTTTAACAAGCGCAACGGAAGTAGACTAGAAACATAGAAAATTGGACCTGTGTCGCGCACTTCAAGAAAACTCCTACCCATAACCACGGTAAATTGAAGCGGTGGAACCGTATGAAACCGGCAATTTCTATCGCCGCGAGTTGCCCTGCATCGCCTCCGTGCTTCGAATGCTGCCTTTGTCACCGGAGATAGTTGTAGTAGATGGTTAACTTCAGGCGATCGTCCGGGTCTCGGGGCTCGCCTATATGAGGCCTTGGGCAGAGACACGCCATTGGAATAATTTCAGGTGACTGATTTAAAGCTTA
>CAYVFT010000200.1:0-2876 GCA_964450225.1 uncultured Crenothrix sp.
GGAAATATCATCCTAAGTATCTGAATTTTCATTAATCCTCTTCACTATATTTATATCACTTGCATTGTTCAACAATGCTTAAGCTCTTTTTTTTTTTTGCAGCGTTTTAACTGTATATCTTCTAATCATTCGTGGTTATTTTAAACAGATTTAGTGACCAATATTCCAACAATCGCTTCATTTTCAAGCAAATTTCATTTTGATCTGATCGAAACAGGCCATTAACACCCGCTCATGTTAAAGCTTCGGGCTAGCAGATCAGTGCCGGAAAGATAAAGATACATTAAAAAGTTGTTTGCGGATTGAGATGTCCTGCTTAAGCACTCAGTTCATGCAGTTTCCAGCCTGCCAGGGCAAGGTGTGTCAACGCAAATGGCGCAAACTATAGATACTAAAGCCCGCTGCTCCGGCCTGTTTTGCCAAACCCTCGACAATTAAGGATGGACTGGAACATAAAGGTGTAAGAATTAGCACTTGCGGGCCTATTCAATAGTTACAAAACTTGCTTGAAGCTTGATGACCTTAGTTTGCAACTGTTTTGAAAATCCTTAAACTATGCCGCATGCAGTATAATATGAGTCATTTCCAAGTATATAAGGCGCCCGCTATGCACGTTACCCTGGTCAATGTTTTAGTCAAACCCGCTCACATAGAGAATTTCATAGACGCCACGCGGCTCAATCATGAAGCTTCTGTACAGGAGCCCGGCAACTGCCGTTTTGATGTGCTGCAATCACCCGAGAATCCCGGCCACTTTATCCTTTATGAAGCCTATGAATCTGCCGAGGCTGCTGCGGCTCACAAGCAAACAAGCCATTATTTAGCCTGGCGAGACACTGTCGCAGATTGGATGGCGCAGCCACGCCAGGGTATCCGTTATGAAGGTCTTTTTCCGCAAAGGTAAATAAAACTGTATGCAATTCACCCCTTTCTCTATCTCGCGTTTGCCGCGTATTAGTTACGGCAATGGTCGTATCAACGAAGTTCCTGCGCTGGCGGCGGCCTATGGCCACACAGCCTTGGTGGTAACCGGCAAGCAATCGTTCTGTGCCACATCACGCTGGCAAACTTTCACCCAGGCGCTGGAAACGAGAGGAATGCGTTGGCTGCACTTTACCGTCTCGGGCGAACCGTCACCTTCGCTGGTAGATCAGGCAGTAAACCAGTTTCGTGATGCAGCCGTTGACGTGGTCATCGCTATTGGCGGCGGCAGCGTGCTTGATGCCGCCAAGGCAATAGCCGGATTACTGCCGCACGGCAATTCGGTGATGGATCACCTAGAAGGGGTCGGCAGAAATATCCCTTATCACGGCCCCAGCACCCCGTTTATCGCTGTTCCCTCTACGGCAGGAACCGGCAGCGAGGCGACCAAAAACTCGGTGCTGAGCGTACCAGGCCGTGAGGGTTTCAAAAAGTCCTTCCGTGATGAGTGTTTAATTCCCGAATACGCAGTCATTGACCCTGATCTGCTGGCGAGTTGTCCCCGCGAATTGGTGGCTGCCGATGGCATGGACGCATTTACGCAACTGTTGGAGTCCTACGTCTCGCTCAAGGCCAATCCCTTCATTGATGCTCTGGCGTGGAGCGGAATGTCGGCTGTGAAAGAAGGTTTGTTCGCTGCCTGGGAAGGCAATGAACCGGCTGCAAGCCAGGGTCGCGGCGCAATGGCTTATGCGGCCTTGCTTTCCGGTATCACCCTGGCACAAGTGGGACTGGGATCGGTGCACGGCCTGGCTTCGCCGTTGGGCGCTTACTTTCCTATTCCCCACGGCGTAGTCTGCGGCACTTTGGTAGCCGCTGCCACAGAAATTAATATCAAGGCGATGCAAGAGCGCGATCCGGTAAACAAGGCTTTGGCAAAATATGCAGAGGTGGGACGATTACTAACCGGTCTTGCTGAGATGGATGACGCTACTGCCCATTTGTCGTTAATCGCCCTGTTGGACGATTGGAGCGAACGCTTGGAACTACCGCGACTCAATGGCTATGGCATTACCTCCGCAGATTTTCCGCTGATCGTCGCGAATAGTCGCGGCAGCAGTATGCAGACCAACCCGATTGTGCTGACGGATGCTGAAATCAATACCATTTTGGTGCAACGGCTTTAATATTGGGTAATAGTTTGGCGCCGCTATTGTCACAGTCAAACCCGCGAACCAGTCACGGTTCATCAAACCAAAGTCTTTGCCGGCGCCACCATGGAATTTCGTGGCGCCTGGGCTATTGATCAAAAATATGGTCGTCAATGCAAAGCCAACGAAGCGATTGAAAAGAAGCCTGCCACGACGGCCTTAGTGATTGTTCGCCTACTGGAGGTCATGAACAAGACCGTTTTACTGGCTGCGCCTACGGGACGAGCTTCGCAGCGGATGAGCGAAGTGATCGGCCGAGAAGCTAAAACCATTCATCGACTGCTGGAATGGCAAGGCGGTGAGTTCCAGATGAATGAAGCGTCCAAATTAAAAACCGATTTCCTGATTGTCGATGAATGCTCGATGTTGGATATCAGTTTAACGGCCTCTGTATTAAAAGCGATACCTCCTACTTGTCAGGTGCTGTTTATTGGCGATCCGGATCAATTGCCTGCTGTCGGGGCGGGCAATGTCCTTAAGGATATGATTGCTTCCGAAGTGATCCCCTGTTTTCGATTAACGCAGGTTTTTCGTCACGCGCAAGCATCTCTGATCATCCAATACACGCATCAGATTAATCAAGGACAAACACCTGCTATTGAGTCACCGTTTAAAATTCCTGAGCTCTGGCACAAAAAAACCGTGGTTAAGCTTTATCTTGAGTGGATTCCCAAATACCACGGACAGGCTACAGAAATTCAGATTTTAACCCCCATGACCCGTGGCAGTCTGGGTTCTGCCAAT
>CAYVFT010000201.1:0-2635 GCA_964450225.1 uncultured Crenothrix sp.
ACGCACCAGGTTGAAAAGCATTTCAGCGCCAGAACTGATTTTGCGCCGGACTCTTCTCGTATAAGCCGTATGATGTCGAGATTTTTTTTTAGTCCAACTTCGTCGATAAGGTAATACGGAGTGCGCAATGGCGGCATCTTTGGGAACTCGCAGATAAGCGATAATGTGGGGTGAGAATAAAGTCATTGGTACCAATTGTCAATTTCAGAGCCTCTTCCTGTAAAGCATCTTCATGGCTATCCTAACCTAAATATTTCTTTCATCAGAAGCTCAATACACCAGGTTACCAGCAAGCTAAAAAGAATCATCATTAGTGATACATGGATGATGCTGGAAGTTCTGATCCAACCGCTTTTGATAGTTCGATTAATCATGGTAGTTTGCCCTTAATACCTATTAAATCGGCATATTATGATCAAACCACGTAAAAGCATGATGACACTTCTATGACATTTCAGTGAATTTTTTATGACAAGAAATCGGGTTCTGTCGCAAATTAATACAAAGACCATGCCGCATTAATCTGCCGACAAAATTATTTTGCCAAAGCCATAAACTGCTTATAACTAAAGTGTTTGTTTTAGTAATTAATTGCCCACCAATGACACCATAACGTCTAACAACTAACATTGAAACTATGCGACAATCACGTTACATACAACGTCAACTTTACGACAGCGAGAATTGAAATGGTCGATATCCCCAGCTTAAGACGCGAAACTCGTTACGGTATGCCTGCTGCTGATCAAATACTGTTCAACAGATACTATGTAGTGGGTTATTCGTATTATTTCAGGCAAGCCAAATGGGCGCTGGAAATTGTTGATCCAAATAAAACGGATTTAGAAAGAGCCGACAATTTTCGGCCAGATTACCGTATCCCTGAAATGTTCAGGGCTGACCTTGCCGATTATGAAAGTTCCGGATATGACCGTGGCCACCTGGTTGCCAGCGCAAACCAAAGCGAAATAGCTATCCAGAACAGCGAAACGTTCCTGCTTTCCAATATGTCGCCTCAGAAGCCGCAATTTAATCGCGATATCTGGAAAAAACTGGAAACAGCCGTTAGAGATCTCGATGCCAAACCGGAAATTTATGAAACCTACGTCATTTGCGGCCCCATATTCGATTTCGATACCCCGGTTTCAAGAATTGGCGCCCAGGATGGTAACGGCGTGTCTCTTCCTGTACCCAATGCCTATTTCAAATCGGTCTTAACGGAAAATGATAAGGGGAAATTAGATATGTGGTCGTTTATTATGCCCAATGAAGAATCTAACGAACCCTTGGAAAACTTCTTGGTGCCGACAATACAAGTAGAAAGGATGTCCGGCATATTTTTATGGGAACGGCTGCTTGGCAAGAATATTGAGAAAGTGAAAAATAGCGTTCGGCCAATGTGGTAAAGGTCGTTTATCTGGCTACAGCGACACTGACAGCTAAGCTCGAAGAGCACTATATCGAAACCGGTTATCCACCCATTTTCTGAAGATAACCCTGTCTTTAAATCGTCACATTCCTCTCTAACCTTCGACAGACATGAAATATTTTAAAACCTTTGAAGATTTTCATAATTCTGTCACAAAAGCCCTTCACAATTCGATAGTTCGGTGCTCGTATAATGCGTGCATTATGAAAAAAGGTGATATGGAACTGGCTGAGCAGGTTATCAGGCAGGAAAACCAGGTCGACGAACTGCAAATGGCTATTGATCTGGAATGTACGCAGATTTTGGCACTGAGGCAACCTACGGCATTGTTAAATTAATTGACGGTTTGAGACTTAAACAACGCACGGCATAACCCAATCTCAATCATTGCACCATAGATATATTACAAAGATATTACAGCACCATCCCTCTCTATCTTGCAGAACTTTTGTTTCAAGGACGCAATAAGAAACGATAAACCTGACATGGAAAATAATATCTTGAGGATACCGGGCGCTTATTAAAACAATAAATGATCGACCGGTTTGACAAATTTTTGACATAAATACAAAGATCAGTTGCCGAGGCAACTGTCTATTTGTTTTCCCTGGGTTTCATCATTCTGTCACGAGCCTGTTATATGCTTGCAATAGATATAGTTGTAAGTTAACCACGGTGAGCGATATGAAAATTTTAAGTCTGATGAAAATTGCCGATATTTTTACTGTTGGCAATCTGTGTTGCGGCATCCTTTCGATTTTGCTGGCAATTGACGGCTTTTTTGATTTAAGTGCGTTGCTGCTGTTTTTGGCGGTGGTCTTCGATGTACTTGATGGGAAAATTGCCGGTCTACTGCATCAAAAGAATCTTTTCGGCAAACAGATCGATTCCATGTCGGATCTGGTCTCTTTTGGTGTTGCTCCCGCCTTGTTATTCTATTCTCTGAGCTCCCCCGGTATTATAGGTATCATAGTGGCATTATTTTTTGTCGCCTGCGGCATGCTTCGGCTTGCTCGTTATAATATTTCTGAAGGCGCTGGTTTCGAAGGATTGCCTATTACAGTAAACGGTGTTCTTTTCCCCATACTTTTTCTGCTTTTCAGCAGTTTCCCTGAAAGTCTGAATTATTGGCCGATAGTTTTTTTAATTCAGGGTTTCCTGATGATTTCAACTTTTAAAGTATCGAGGTTATTCTAATTTACTTGT
>CAYVFT010000202.1:0-2577 GCA_964450225.1 uncultured Crenothrix sp.
TGCCGTTCAGACCAGCATACTCTTCTTTACCTCGTCCTGAGACAACAAATCAATCTTGACCGGCTTTACTTGCCAGATCTCCTGACAATATTCCTTTATGGTCCTATCGGAAGAAAACTTGCCGCTACGCGCGACATTAAGGATCGACATGCGCGTCCAGTGTTCCTTGTCCAGGTAAGCCTGGCTAACCTGACTTTGACAATCAACAAAGGACTGAAAATCGGCCAGCAGCATGTAAGGGTCACCGTGGAGCAGAGAATTAACCAATGGCCGGAATAGCTCCCGATCTCCGCGCGAAAAATAGCCGTCGGCAATCAGGTCAATGACCACTTTCAGTTCGGGATTGGAATGATAGACATCCATGGGATTGTAACCTTGCGTTTTTAGCGTCTGAACCTCGCTAGCAGTCAAACCGAAAAGGAAGAAGTTCTCTGCCCCTACTTCTTCGCGAATCTCAATATTAGCGCCATCCAATGTTCCGATTGTCAGTGCTCCATTCATACAGAACTTCATATTGCCGGTGCCGGAAGCTTCTTTGCCTGCGGTTGAAATTTGTTCTGAAAGTTCAGCTGCGGGGTACAACTTCTGACCCGTACCGACGTTGAAATTGGGCAAAAAAACCACCTTGAGACAGTCCCGGACTGCCGGATCCATGTTAATCACTTCGCCGACCGCAGTGATGAGTTTGATCATCAGTTTGGCCATGTAATAGCCTGGCGCCGCCTTGCCGCCAAAAATGAAAGTGCGAGGAACGATATCCCGGTTAGGATTCGATTTGATGCCATGATACAAAGCGATGATGTGTAATACACTCAAATGCTGGCGTTTGTATTCATGAATACGTTTCACCTGAACCTCGAATAACGACTGCGGATCGATTACATACCCGGTATTTCGGCGCAGATAGGCGGCAAAATCCTCCTTGACGGCGCGCTTAATGAATCGCCAGTCAGAACGGAATGATGACTCGTCGGCATAGGGTTCCAGTTGTTTCAGTTCGCTAAGTTCCTTGATCCAGTTTTCTCCTATTTGCTTTGATATAAGTTTGGTAAGACGCGGATTGCTGAGTGCCAGCCAGCGTCTGGGGGTGATACCGTTGGTCTTGTTGCTGAATTTATCAGGCCACAGGGTATGAAAATCGGCCAGCACATCTTTTTTGAGCAATTCTGTGTGCAGTGCCGCCACACCATTAATGGCATGACTACCAACACAAGCCAGATGCGCCATGCGAACATATCGCTCACCTGATTCGTTGATGATGGACATACGAACGAGACGCTCTGCGTCACCAAGAAACCGGATTCTCACTTCATTCAGAAAGCGAGCGTTAATTTCAAGGATAATCTCCAAATGCCTCGGCAGTATCCGCGCAAACAGATTCAATGACCATTGTTCGAGGGCTTCCGGGAGCAGTGTATGATTGGTATAAGCAAAAGTCTTTTGAGTGATCGACCAGGCTGTGTCCCAACTCATATGATGTTCGTCTATCAATAGCCGCATCAGTTCAGCGATGGCAACTGCTGGATGTGTATCATTAAGCTGTACAGTATATTTTTCATGAAAATGCGTCAGAGGAATTTTCTGTCCATTCATAATGCGCAGCATATCCTGCAGGGAGCAGGATACAAAAAAATATTGTTGCTGCAAGCGTAATTCTTTCCCTTGAATTTGTTCATCATTAGGGTAAAGAATCTTGGTGATGTTCTCCGAGATCAGCTTTTTATGAACAGCGCCATAATAATCACCGCGATTGAAGGTTCCAAGATCGAACGATTCAGCTGCTTCAGCCTTCCATAAGCGAAGAGTGTTGGCGGTATTGTTGTGGTAACCGAGAATAGGCGTGTCGTAGGGCGTGCCCAGAATAGTCCAGCCGGGAATCCAGCGGACTCGCATATTCTCGTTGGCATCTAGGTAACTTTCGGTATGTCCGCCCAGCTTGACTTCAACCGCCCATTCCGGCCGTTGAATCTCCCAGGGGTTACCATAACGCAGCCATTTGTCAGTCTTTTCTTCCTGCCAGCCGTCGACGATTTCTTGTGCAAAAATGCCAAATTCATAACGGATGCCATAACCCAACGAAGGAATTTCAAGGGTCGCCATGGAATCCAGAAAACACGCAGCCAACCTCCCCAAACCGCCGTTGCCTAGACCCGGCTCTGCCTCCTGCCCCAACAGTTCTTCATAGATAAGTCCCAGCTCTGATATGGCCTGGCGTACCTGATCCGCAATCCCCAGATTGAGCAAGTTGTTCCCCAGATGCGGTCCGAGCAGGAACTCGGCCGAAAAATAAGCAACAGTCCGAGTCTTCTGTCGAGTATAAGTTTCCGCAGTGCTGACCCAGCGATGCAGCAAGCGATCCCTTACTGTATAGGCCAGTGCCAGTGAATAATCATGTTTTGTTGCCAAGGCAGGAAATTTTCCCTGCACATAAAACAGATTATCCAGAAAATCACGTTTTAGCGCTTCTTTGGAGAGACCGGTATGGCCATCTTCATCAATAGCGTTTATTTTCTTGAAATTGACGATTGCATTCATAGGGAAACAGGTGGCTTTAGTTTATCATTAGTTTTTCTTAAG
>CAYVFT010000203.1:0-2519 GCA_964450225.1 uncultured Crenothrix sp.
GGATTAAATCATAACCAGCAACGTCTGACGATGTGGATCGGCTAGCCGCTTACGGTTTATCAAAAGTAAAACGCGACCCATCTTGAGCGATGGTGAGGTTCTGGATATTTGTACCAGAATTCAACAGGGTCGATTAAAGCCATCGATCGAAACCTACATAGACCATGTAAAACACGTTAAAACGGTTGTCGCGGAAAAACAGTCGCAAAAGGTTTTTAGGGTAGAACAAATTTACCGTGCCGCTGACCCGCTCGCTCTTGACTAGTCGGTAAGTGAAATAGCGTTCGCCGGTAGAGGAATTGTTGGTGTGGGTTCGACGTATATATATGCTGCGAAGATAATGTAGACCGGGTGAGCGCGCAAGGGGGCAGGATAACTATTATGGCACTGCAAAACATAGTAACTCCAAAACTCAGTTGCCTATAGCAAAAATTCAATAACTTACATAAGACTCTCTGCTTGTTTTTGGCTAAATTTAGGGGGTCGCTGTTAAATATGGATTAGGATAGCTGCTCGTTGGATACTTATATTCAACTCCAGAAAATTTACGTCAGATTCGTCACAAGTGCTCTCAAGATAACGAATTTTGCATTGGATGCAACAATCGAATGTGTGCCAAATAATCGATTAAGATTGACATGATAATTCAGATGGCGATTACCGATTACCCATAGTTCACCACCCTTTTTCAATATTTTTCTTGACTCCTTAAACATGTTGGTTGCAATCTGATCACCAACTGCATTCTGTTGATGAAAAGGTGGATTACAAAGTATGAGATCTGCCGAAGCCGCGTCAAAATCCTTAAGCCCATCGCCGACACGAAAAGTCGCAGTGCGTTCTTGCCCAAAAGCCCGATAAAAGTTTTCCCTGGCTGACGCCACTGCCATAAAAGACTCATCAACAAAATGAATAGTTGCGGCAGGATTTCGCTCAGCTGCCATTAAACCAAGCAAACCATTTCCACAACCCAAATCAACAATATCACAAGTATCTTGTCTGGTAGGTAGATGCTGGAGGAAAAAGCGCGTACCAATATCCAGACTGTCACGCGAAAATACATTGGCATGATTACTAATCAGGTATTCAGATCCTTCAAGTCGATAACAAACCGGATAAGGGTTGACAGGAATGACCAACTCTGGATCAGGCGCTGCAAAAATCAGTCGCGCTTTTTTTCTAGCCAGCGCTGTTGTCGTGAGCCCAACCAAACGTTCCAGCATCTTCCAAATTGAAGGCGGTAATGCTTTTATCATTCCTGCCAATATAATTTGGGTTGAGCTCAATAAATGAGGCTGTAACCGTATCAACTGATCCTCCAACAAAGCCAGTGTTTTCGGCACTTTAATCAGAACCAGGTCATACATACCTTGCAGAGGCTCAAGGCTGTTAATTAATGTAACGCTCCGTTCAGGCAACCCATTTATGGTCAGATTAAATCGTGTCGCCTGTTGTGACAGGAATGAATCCGATACGGCATGAGGCTGAAATGAGCTCAGTGCAACTGCCAGCGCACCAAAGCTATCGTTAAATATCACAATACGGGCATCAGCCGATGGCTTCAGATCTTCTGCGAGCGTGTCGAGCAGATATTCATCAGCCGCATCCCATGCGCGCAATAGCTCTAACGGACGTTTTGGGAGTCGATTCAACTCAAACTCGCCCTGACCAACTTTTAACAGCTCCTCCGTTTTGATAGCCATTGAAAAATTAAACTTGCGGATTAATTTAAGCGCGTGACATAAACTTTCCGGACTCGGTATTGATCTTGATCAATTCGTCAGTTTCCAGGTATTCTGGAACCTGAACCTCTATGCCGGTAACCAATCGAGCTGTTTTAGTGCGCCCTGATGCTGTTGCGCCCTTAATTGCAGGTGCCGTCTCTGCTATTGCCAACACAACAGAGCTTGGCAATTCAATGCCCAGCACTGCATCATCTATTAATAAGGCAACAATTCCTTCCAGACCTTCTGTCAAATAGCCAATTTGCTCTTCCAGCTCCTCACGACTTAAACTGTACTGGGTATAATCTTCCATATTCATAAATATATAATTGTCCCCATCTATATAAGAAAACTGTACCTTGGCTCTTACGAGGTCAGCATCTTTAAAGAAATCATCGCCTTTCAACGACTCATCCAGTTTTTGCCCAGTCTTGAGATTAGTAAAACGAATTTTGTATAACGTCGATGCACCACGCGATGAAGGGCTTTTTGCATCGACTTGCTTAACCACATGGGGTACGCCATTAATTTCGACTACCATTCCTCGCTTTAAATCACTAGCCTTTGCCACACAATTCTCCTCAATATTACACAATAAATTGACAGCAAAGATTTACGTAAAAAAAGATGACACGGCTCGGTCACCGTTAGTAATTTTGCCAATTTTTAAAATCATTATATCTTAGATTTTCACATCAACGCCGATCAGGAAACTTTTACTCAGTATATAAAAGGCGATCAACTAGTACTCAGTCAATCTTGTATTGTCGGGTAAAGTTTTTTCAATTTTACCCG
>CAYVFT010000204.1:0-2507 GCA_964450225.1 uncultured Crenothrix sp.
CTTGCCTAAATACAGGTAGAAATTTTAGTTTTCCAGGATTTTTCCGGCACATGGGGACACATCTAAAGTTAGCCTTAGAAGCAAGAATTATCAGTGAGACGATCAACCCGGTGAAATGGCAACATAGTTTGACTTGTTTCGCACTTTAAAGAGGAGCTCCCATACGCGCTAACGTTAGCTGCTACATGCCGCAATTGCTATCGATAAGTTGGCGCTTATGAGGTTTGTTCCTGGCCATAAAAAATTTGTGCAACGCCATTCACTCCCGGCATGCTGGTTTTTGTAATTCATCGAGGAACAATTGAACCGAATGAGTGTTCAAAAAAGATTGCATATCATACTAATCAGGATAACTAATGTCACAGACAACATACAACAATCAACATGATACGACTCGCCCGGAGCCAGAAGTTTCCATGGTTGGTTCTGATGGGTTATGGCATTGGTTAAACGCATTGCAAATCAGCTTAAGTTTTACCACTTATCAAACTAATCGCCTGTTTTTAATCGGTTGCAAACCAGAAGGACGATTGGCGGTGAATGAGCGGCTATTTGATAAACCGATGGGGCTTTATGCCAAAAATGATAGCCTTTATATGGCTTGCCGTTATCAGATCTGGCAATTGGAAAATCGGCTGGCCGTGGGGGAAACGCATCAAGGATGTGATCGTCTTTATGTGCCGTCTATTTCTTATACTACGGGCGATTTGAATGTCCATGATGTGGTAGTGGACAACAATCAAAAGCTGCTGTTTATCAATACCGATTTTAGTTGTCTTGCCACACTACGGGCTGGTTATAATTTTGACCCCGTATGGCAGCCGCCGTTTATCAGCAAACTGGTGGCAGAAGATCGCTGTCATCTTAACGGCCTTGCCATGCAAGGCGGTGAGCCGGCCTATGCGACTGCATGCAGCCAAACTGATACAGCAGCGGGCTGGCGTAATCATCGAGTTGATGGCGGTATTGTCATACACATACCCAGCGATGAAATTATTACCGTCGGTTTATCGATGCCGCATTCGCCGCGCTGGTATCGAGGTAAATTATGGTTGCTCAATTCGGGAACAGGTGAATTTGGGTTTTTAGACGGCGAACAGTTTATGCCAGTGGTTTTTTGTCCCGGCTTTGTTCGCGGTTTGGCCTTTGTTGGCGATTTTGCGGTGGTGGGCTTATCAAAACTGCGTTCGAAAACTTTTGCGGGTTTGGCATTGGAAACCCGACTCGCCGCCGATGGCAAAACAGCTCAATGCGGCTTGATGGTCGTCGATTTGAATACGGGCGTTATCGAGCATTGGCTTTACCTCAACGGCGTAGTTGAGGAATTGTTTGATGTAGTGGTATTGCCAAACGTGCGCCTGCCCAGAGCCATAGGTTTTCAGGATGATGACATTGATCGCCTGGTGACCTTTCCGAATTCCGGCGGCTTGGTAATCACCAAGCCGACCGTAAAACGGCCAGGGCTGGGCAGGCCCGTGCAAACTCCAGGCTTGCCACGACCTGATCACTCGCCAAAGCTGGAACATTTAACCATTAAATACCAACAGGTTTTCCATCTTAATTCTGAAAATCTCGCGCCTTACGACGCAATGACTTATCCAAGTTTACAAACCCGTTGGCAAACGCAACCGCCGCGTGGTGAGTTATTGGGCGTGTCGGCGTCAGTCTCAGGGGAGATGGTGGGTTTTGCTGTAGCAGAACACTTTGCTCAACCTGATTCAGAGCAGGTTGCAGAGTTATTATCGCTTTTTGTGCTACCTGCTTATCGCCATCAGGGTATTGGAACAACGCTGGTTAGACAATTACAAAAACTTATTGGCAAGCCGCTTACTCGCCAATCATTTAACTCATTAAGTTAGGAGCATTCCCATGTCAGTCCCAACCTTAACCGTCTTCACTCTACCTGTTGCCAGCGGCAATGAAGACAGCGAAATTATGGTGACTTTTGCTGATTTAATAAATCAAGGTAATGAAGCGGACGAAGATGGCTCTGTTGACAGCTTTGTAATTAAAGCCATTAGCAGCGGCACCCTGAAAATAGGTGCCTCGGCAGAGGAAGCAATGGATTGGGACGCGGATACCAATTACATTGTTGATGCTTTTCATCATGCCTATTGGACACCCGACGCCGACGCAAGCGGGACCTTGGCTGCCTTTACCGCGGTGGCTAAAGATAATGGTGGCGCAGAATCATTTACCCCCATCCAAGTGGAGGTAGCGGTTATTGAGGTCAATGACGCCCCGAATGCGACCAACCTTAATCAAACCATTGTGTACTCCGAAGATATGGCGGCGGCAATCGGCACTATTGTGATTACTGATCCCGATACCACCAATATCTTCACCGCCATCGTAACCCTGGAGGATGGCGGCAGCGCGATCGGCTCATTAACGGCTGGTTCGAACCATGGCGAAAGCTATAAAGCGGACACCGGCAAGTGGACAATAACCGGTAGCAAAACCGAAGTGAATGCTGCCCTGGCGGCGCTGTCATTTGTTCCTGTTGC